>NZ_LT629736.1:2630000-2750000 GCF_900104945.1 Halopseudomonas xinjiangensis
GAAAGGGCCAGATTCTTGGCATTGCCGGACGCGTCCTGGAAGATTGCAATCAGGTCGGGAATACCGCCACCCTTGACGAACTCGGAACGAACGGTGTGACCCGGCGCCTTCGGCGCGATCATGATCACGTCGAGATCCTTGCGCGGCACGATCTGGTTGTAGTGGATCGCGAAACCGTGAGCGAATGCCAGCGTGGCGCCCTGCTTCAGGTTCGGCTCGATCTCATCCCTGTACAACTGCGACTGGAACTCGTCCGGAGTCAGGATCATGACGACGTCAGCGGCGGCGACAGCTGCCGGCACGTCACTGACCTTCAGACCATGGTTTTCCGCCTTGGCAACGGATGACGAACCCGGGCGCAGGCCAACGGTGACATCTACGCCGGAGTCTTTCAGGTTGCAGGCGTGAGCATGGCCCTGCGAGCCGTAACCGATAACGGCTACTTTCTTGCTCTGGATGAGGCTCAGGTCGCAATCTTTATCGTAATAAACGTGCATGTAATTCCCCTGTTACTGTGCGGGCCCACCCGGGCCCGTGCTGGCAGATTAAATACTCAGGACCTTCTCGCCACGCGCGATGCCTGAAACCCCGGTACGGACAACCTCGAGCACTGTCGTCGGCCCGATCGCTTCGATGAAGCTGTCGAGCTTGTCCGACGTGCCGGCGAGCTGCACGGTATAAACACTGCTGGTGACGTCAACGATCTGGCCACGGAAGATGTCGGTGGTGCGCTTGACCTCGGCGCGTTGGGCGCCGGTAGCTTTGATTTTCACCAGCATCAACTCGCGCTCAACGTGTGCGCCCTCGGACAGATTCACCAGCTTGACCACCTCGATTAGCTTGTTCAGATTCTTGGTGATCTGCTCGATGACTTCGTCCTGGCCGATTGTGGTCAGAGTCAAGCGCGACAGCGTCGGATCTTCGGTCGGCGCCACGGTCAGCGTCTCGATGTTGTAGTTGCGCTGGGAGAACAACCCCACGACACGAGACAGGGCACCTGGTTCGTTTTCCAGAAGTACGGAAATGATGTGTCTCATATCAGGTGCGCTCCGTCTTGCTCAGCCACATGTCACGCATCGAACCGTCCTTGATCTGCATCGGATAGACGTGCTCGCTTTCATCGACGCGAATGTCCATGAATACGAGGCGCTTTCGATTGGCGAACGCTTCTTCCATCGCCGGCTTGAGGTCCTCAAGCTTTTCGATTCTCATCCCAACATGACCGTAAGCGTTGGCAAGCTGGATGAAATCAGGCAGCGATTCCATGTACGAATGCGAGTAGCGACTGCTGTATTGCATATCCTGCCATTGCCGAACCATGCCGAGGGCCTGGTTGTTCAGGCAGATGATCTTGACCGGCAGGTCATACTGCAGACAGGTCGACAACTCCTGGATGTTCATCTGGATGCTGCCTTCGCCCGTGACGCAGGCAACTTGCGAATCGGGATAGTGGAGCTGGACGCCCATGGCAGCCGGCAGACCAAAGCCCATGGTGCCGAGACCACCGGAATTGATCCAGCGATTGGGCTTCTCGAACGGATAGTACTGGGCGGCAAACATCTGATGCTGACCGACGTCCGAAGTGACGTATGCGTCGCCCCGAGTGACTTCGTACAGCGTTTCGATAACCGACTGCGGCTTGATGATCGAACCGTCGCCCTTGTCATACGAGAACAGACCGCGACTACCGCGCCATTCCTCGATCTGCTTCCACCAACTGCTCAACGCTTCCTTGGAAGGACGCAGCTGGAACTCCCGACAGGTGGCGAGCATCTCGGTGAGAACATTGTCGACCGGGCCTACAATCGGCACATCGGCACGGATGGTCTTCGAGATCGAAGCCGGATCGATGTCGATATGAATGATCTTGGCGTTCGGGCAGAACTTGCTCGCGCCGTTGATTACCCGGTCATCGAAACGTGCTCCGACAGCCAGAATGACGTCGCTATGATGCATCGCGACGTTGGCCACATAGCTGCCATGCATACCCAGCCACCCGACGTACTGCGGATCAGTCCCTGGGAATCCACCCAGACCCATCAGCGTGTTGGTAACAGGTACGCCAAGCTCCCGGCCCAGATCCGTAAGTTGTGCCGCAGCCTGCCCAAGGATGACGCCGCCGCCCGCATAAATGATCGGGCGCTTGGCCTCGGCAATGAGATCCAATGCTTTGCGAATCTGACCGGAGTGACCGCGCACGGCAGGGTTGTACGAGCGCAGCTTGACCTTCTTCGGGTAGCTGTACTCGAACTTCTCCGCCGGATTGGTCATATCTTTGGGGATGTCGATGACTACCGGACCGGGTCGACCGGTCTCCGCGATATAGAAAGCCTTCTTGATGACTTCCGGAATTTCGCGCGGATCCTTGATGATAAAGCTGTGTTTCACGATAGGACGGGAAACGCCGACCATGTCGGTTTCCTGAAACGCATCGGTGCCAACCGCAGTACTAGGTACCTGGCCGGAAATGACCACCATGGGAATGGAATCCATGTAGGCGGTCGCGATCCCGGTCACGGTATTCGTCGCGCCCGGACCCGACGTCACCAGCACGACGCCGGCTTTACCGGACGCACGCGCGTAACCGTCAGCCATGTGCGCCGCAGCCTGCTCGTGACGCACCAGAATATGCACGACGTCGTCCTGGCGGAAGATCGCATCATAGATGTGCAGAAGGGCACCGCCCGGGTACCCGTAGATATATTTAACCCCTTCGTCACGCAGTGAGCGGACGACCATCTCAGCGCCGGATAAAAGCTCCACTTTTGAATCACCTCTAGCATGCCACCCGCCTGGCGGGCAGCAGAGTACCTGTTTACTGCTCGGCAGAGCATTGGCAACGGTGGTCGCCATGCATCAGCTTGACTACGTGCATCGGAGGCTGAGTTCCACGGGTTACCGGAACCGCCTCACCCAGCGCGAGGTAGCGCGTGCGGGTGCCAGGCCAGGAGTGGGCGGGGTCTCGCCTCCTGGAGTGAGCAACAAAGCTGGCTACCTCGGATGCCGTGTGGGCTCCGACGACAGCGGGCTTTTGTGAACCCCGAATTGTTTACACTCGGACAAGACAAGTCAAGCGAGTTAGACAAAAGCATGACTTGCTCTGCAGGCCCCGCAGCGCCGTATACCGGCAACGCGCCGTTTCGATATAGTAGGTCCACTTCAGCCATCGGACGCCCGAAACAGGGACGGGGACACCATGTACAGATTAATCATCGCGCTGACACTGACGCTGTCGGCCACGCACGGCATAGCCGAAACCATGTACCAATGGACAGATGACAAAGGTGGACGTCAGTTCGGTCAGCATCCGCCGGCGGATCGTGCTTATCAGCGCGTGGACATTCGTGCGGCGCCTTCTCCGGGCGCTCAAATCCGCAGCGCCGCGCAGCCAGTGACAGAGAAGAGCGAACCTGCGCCCGCAGACGAGAACGCGAGCAAAAGGGAACAGGAAGCCAAACGACAGGACACCTGCGCCAAGCTTCGCGAGAATCTCGTGACCCTGAGCAACAATCCGCGCCTGAGCCGCAAGAACGAGGCTGGCGAGGTTGAGCGAATCGGGGAAGAAGAGCGGCAGACAATGATCGCCGAAGCGAAGCAGAACCTCGCGACCTACTGCCAGAACGACTGACCGAGCGTCAGGCCAGTCGCGAGGCCAACCGGTCGATATCGCCAAGCACCTCGATCAACCGGTATCGCTGCCGACCCAGATGGGCGAAGGCTTCTTCGCCCATAGGCTGGATGTTGCAGGCGCCAGGCATTCCCTCGCCTTGCTCGATGATCTCGACCATTCGCGGGATGAAGATCCATTGCAACCACTGATCGAAGCTGAGCGTATCGACGCAGAAGGGAGCGCTGCTCGACAACTGCTGCGCCGAAGGGGAATCACCCTGCCACATCGCCGCCATTCGCAGTTCCTGCTCAAGCGACAGAATGGCATCGGCCAGTTCGTGCCAGGTACGATCTATCACGAAGTGACCCGGGCACGTTGGCGAGCTTCGGCAGCACCTGCCGCATTACCCTGACGCTCTCGTGCCTGAGCGATCAGCTCCCATAGTCCAGCCTGCAATGTCGGGCGCCCCGCAGCGTAGCTCAAGCCACGCTGCGCCAGCTGTTCAGCCTGCGCGGCGTCGCCTTGCGACAGCCTTACCTGCGCCAGCCGGTAGAGCACCTGCGGCTCGCGTGGAGCAATCCGCATTGCCCGCTCCAGGCTCGCCGAAGCACTACCCAGATCCCCGCGCCCTTCCTGCTCGCGGGCAACCGTGAGCAACGCCAAGACCGGGCCATCCAGCTGCTCGTCTGCCTGCAAACCTCCGGATTGCGGCTGGCTCGGCGCGCCAGCAGGCACCTGAGGCGCATTGCCCTCACGAAGCGGTGGCTGCGAGTCGAGCGGGTAGGACTCGATCGCACGCGAGCCACCGGCCTCGTCAGGCACCATCACGACGACACCGCCGTCGGCGGGCCGGGACTGAGCCGGACTGGGTTGCTGCTGAGGCGTGCGGCCGGCGCCGACCCGCAGCTCCTCATTGGAGACCGCCCTGCCGGCGTCCGTCACCGGAACCGAACCACCAGTACCTGCGCAACCGGCCATGGTCATCATCAAACCAGCCAATGCCGCGATTCGTCTGCAATCCATGTTCATCTTCCTCGTCATGTCACTCAAGCCAGCCGCGAATCGTGTCCATCACCCGGTTGGCCCCTTCTTTAACTGCTTCGGTATCGATCAGCGATCTGCAACCCGGGCCGGGCAACGGCGCATAACCCGCTCGAAACGCGACCTGGACACTGCCGTCACAACTCGGGTCGCTGCCTTCTCCAGTAGAAGGATCGACCCATGCCAGCTCGACGCCTTCAGGCCGTGCGGTCGACAGCGACTGCGGATGCGCCTGTCCCATGAAAGCTGCCCACACCTGTAGCGCTCCGGTAGCCCCCGTAAGACGCGTTTGACCATTATCGTCACGACCTATCCAGGCGACTGCCAGCAGATCGTCGGAAAAACCGGCGAACCAGCTGTCCCGCAAATTGTTGGTCGTTCCTGTCTTGCCGGCCACGCGTATATCCGAGGGGATGTAATTATAGGCCGATCGCCCGGTGCCTTCGGTCATGACCCGCATCATCGCTTCGCGAATCAGATAGATAGAGGCCGAGTCGAACCGCTGCTGCACTTCGAACGGGTAGCGCTTGAGCGGCTCCCCATCCGTGGCAAGCACGTTGCGGATGGCCCGCAACCGCGTGCTGAAACCACCGTTCGCCAGTGTCTGGTACATATCCGTCACCTGCATCGGCGTCATCGCTCCGGACCCCAGCAGCATCGCGGGATAAGCCGGCCAGCCATGCTGCACGCCCATGCGCTCGACCGTGCGCAATACCTGCGGCACGCCTACTTCGATACCCAGACGGACCGCTGCCTGATTGTAGGAACGACTGAGGGCCTCATGAAGCGGGACCAGCCCATGGCTTTGCCGATCATAATTTTGCGGTGTCCACTTCACGCCCGGCTCAGCGTCGATCGTAATCGGCGAATCATCGATCGGCGTGATCAGTGAGTACTTCGCCGGCTGCTCCAGCGCGGTCAGGTAGATAGCTGGCTTGACCAGCGAACCGATCGGACGCGATGCGTCCAGGGCTCGGTTGAAACCGGTGAAGCGCGGGTTGCTGCCACCGACCAGGGCGAGCACCTCGCCAGTTTGCGAGCTGGTGACGACCATCGCACCTTCGAGCGGCACGTCCTTGGTAGCCGGCCCGATCCGTTTGAGTGTGCCTACCACGGACTCCTCTGCCTTGCGCTGCAATAGCGGGTCGAAGCTGGTGAAGATGCGCAAGCCCTCGCTAGTCAGGTCCTCGTCACGATAGTCGTCGCGCAACTGGCGCTTGATCAGGTCCATGAACGCCGGATAATTGGTATTGGCCATGGTTCCGCGAGCGGCGACGTCCAGTGGCCGAGCCTGGGCCTGCTGGGCTTGCTGTTCACTGATCATGCCCTGCTCGGCAAGCATCTGCAGCACCAGATCCCGGCGTGTTTTCGCCCGTTCGGGATGGCGCCGAGGGTTGTAGTACGAAGGACCCTTGACCATGCCGACCAAGAGCGCGACCTGATGCACCTCCAGCTCCTGGAATGGCTGGCCGAAGTAGTACTGGCTCGCCAGACCGAAGCCATGCACGGCGCGATTGCCATCCTGTCCGAGGAAGACTTCGTTCAGGTAGGCCTCGAGAATTTCCTCCTTGGAATAGTGAAGCTCCAGAAGGATCGCCATGATCGCTTCGCGCGCCTTGCGCACCAGGCTGCGCTCGTTGGTCAGATAGAAGTTCTTCACAAGCTGCTGGGTCAGCGTGCTGCCGCCCTGCACCACGTCCCCTGCCGTCAGGTTGACGTAGGCCGCCCGCGCTATGCCTTTCGGCGACACCCCGAAATGCTGGAAGAACTCGCGATCCTCTACCGCCACCAGCGCTTCGACAAGATACGGCGGAGTCTGGTCCAGGCGAATGAGAATCCGGTCTTCGTTATGCGCGGGGTAGATGCCGCCAATCATCAACGGCTCAAGTCTGGCCATGACCAGATCACCGCTGCCATCCAGCGCCGCGACGCGCTGGCCGTCGAACCGTACACTGATGCGCTGCGCCGGCTCGACGCCTTCGTAAAAATGGAAGCCGCGCGTGTGCACATCCACTCGACCGCCGCCAACCGCCATCTGACCCGGCGCGCGCACGCTGCTGACCGAGCGGTAGCCGAGCGCCGTGAGTTCAGTGACGAAGTCGTCACGACTCAGATTCTGGCCTGCGTACAGTTCAAGCGGACGCGCAAATACTTTGGCCGGCACGGCCCAGCGCTTGCCTGAGAACTTTTCTTGCACCACCGCATCCAGATAGATCACCAGACCGGTCAGCAGTACCAGAGCAACCAGCCCGAGCTTGATCAGCCATCCGCGCGAGCGTTTCCAGAAGCCAGACTTGCGGGCACGTACCTTGCGTTTCTTTCCCATAATGTCCTACATGATTCCTGACGTTTCGCCCGCGGCTCAGTTGACCGGCTCCGGGGTGAGGTTGGCCTGGCGGCTGCCAGGCTTCATAATGCCCGGATTGCCAGCCCAAGCAAGGATACACCGTGAGCCAGACCCTGTTGAACGCACTGCAAGACCCTGCTCTGTTCGATCACCCGGTGACCGGATTCACTGTGATGGAAACCCATATATCCTGGGTGCTGCTGACCGGCGATTACGTGTACAAGATCAAGAAGCCGGTCGACTTCGGGTTCATCGATTATTCCACGCTCGATCGCCGTGCCCATTTCTGCGAAGAAGAGGTCCGACTCAACCGTCGCCTTGCGCCCGAACTCTACCTCGGCGTGGTGCCGGTCCGGGGCAGCGAGTCGGAGCCATCCCTGAGCGGCGATGGACCGATCATCGAGTACCTGGTCAAGACCCGCCAGTTTCGCCAGGATGACCTGCTCGGCAATAAACAGCGAGCCGGTAAGCTGCAACCCCAGCATATCGACAGCCTCGCAGCCAAACTGGCGGCGTTCCACAGCCAGGTCAATCGCGCCCCGGTTGAATCGTCATGGGGCGCACCAGATCAGCTTCATGCCCCGGTCGCTCAGAATTTCGAGCAGATTCGCCCGCTACTGAGCGATGCCGGGGATCTGGAACAACTCGAGCAGCTCGAACTGTGGGCGCATACTACCTTCGAGAGACTGATTCCCCAACTGGCACAACGTAAATCGGAAGGATTCGTTCGCGAATGTCACGGCGACATCTATCTGGACAACGTGACCCTGGTGGACGGCGAAGTGACGCTCTTCGACTGCATCGAGTTCAATGAAGCGTTTCGCTGGATCGACGTGATGAGTGATGTGGCGTTCATGGCCATGGACCTGGAAGATCGAGGTCTGCGCGGACTGTCGCAGCGCTTCGTCAACGCCTACCTCGAACAGACCGGCGACTATGCCGGGTTGCTGGTGCTGGATTACTACAAAGCCTATCGTGCCATGGTACGGGCGAAGGTGGCATTGCTTCGGCTGACCCAGCCGGGAGTCAGCGACGTCGAGCGCGAACAGACCATGCAGCGCTACCGTGGCTACGCTCACCTGGCCGAGCGCTATACCAATATTCCGCAACGTTTTGGCCTGCTGACCGTCGGCGTATCAGGCTCGGGCAAAAGTACGCTCTCCGCAGCCCTGGTCGATGAGTTTGGCGCCATCCGCCTGCGCTCGGATGTCGAACGCAAGCGTCTGTTCGGCGACGGTAAGCCTGCGGCAGTACCAGACCTTTACTCCGCCAGCGCAACCGAGCAGACCTATGACCGCCTCGGCACGCTGACCTCGACCATTCTTGCCGCCGGTTATCCGGTCATTATCGACGCGACCCACCTCAAGGCCGGGCAGCGCCATGCGATGCGCGACCGTGTAGAACTTCAGGGAGCACCTTGCCTGATGCTGCACTGCCAGGCGCCGATCGAGGTTATCGAATCCTGGATCAACGAACGGCAGACCGAAGGCAGCGACCCCTCCGACGCCGATATTGACGTGGTGAAAGCGCAGCTGGAACAGTTCGAGCCATTTACGGCCGACGAACAAAGCTGCTGTCTGGAAGTACGTACTGACCGGCCCGATAGCGTTGGAAAGCTGCTCATCGACCTGCGCAGGAAGCTGTAACTTTCCAGCGACTGTACGGAACAGTCGCTGGACACTACACTGGCTCCGGGAACCAATAAAAAGAAGCCCGACCATGTGCCAACTTATCACCAGCCGGCTGACTCGCCGGCGCTCCGTCATTGCGGCCTTGCACGCCGGTCCGCAGCCCCTCGCCCGCTGCGCGCGAGGTGCTCATGAGTGATGAACTCCTCGAATTGCGAAACCTCGGCAAAACCTCAGCACAGTGGTTGCACGCCACCGGCATTCACAGCCGCGCGGAACTGCAGCGACGGGGCCCCGTAGGTGCCTATTGCGCGGTACGCGCCCGCGGCTTTCGGGCCTCGAAGTCGCTGATGTTCGCGATCGCTGGTGCTTTGCAGGATGTTCACTGGAATGATCTTGATCCCCGATACAAGGCCGAACTGCTGACACAATTGCAGAGCCAGGAGCAGCTCCAACGCAGCGGATAGTGACGCAGATCACACTCGACGAGAATCGTTGTGCGAGGTTGGCAGGCGCTACATTTTCCGTTGGCGGGAACCAGCCGCACTGCAGTATTGTATGCAGGTCGCCGAAGCCTCCCAGCAGGCTGCGCCAAGCTCGGCTTGCGCCAGGGTGAATCAGGACAATTCAAAAGGAATTCAGGATATGTACCTTTTAGGTGACCAGCCCCCCTACGCGGAAAAACTGATCAGCACACTGCAACGCATCCCCGAGCAGTTGCTGGATGGCCTCGAGCCCTGTGACAAGCTGTTGCAGCTGGATTCAGTCGATGATCTCTATGCAACGATCAGCAGCACCCGTCTGTATCTGCTCAAGACCGGACTGCTTCATGCACTGATCGAAGGCAAGCCGCTGTTCTACATGCAGGAAGGCGATCTGATCGGACTCCGCCAGGGGCTGAACACCGCGCCCTGCGTGTACACCAGCGATGAACCGTTGGAGTTGATCCCTTATGATCGGGAAGCGCTGTTCAAGCACATTCACGCTAACAGCCAGCGCCAGGAGCAGTTCACCCAGTATATCCTCGGCCAGGCGGCGCTGATGTCCGATGCGCTGGCTCACAACAAGCCGGCCGAGATCCGGCCTGTCACCGGCTTCCAGCATTTTGCCCCGGGGGTCGAGCTGATCCGCCAAGGTGACGAAGCCGATCACGTGTTCATCATTACCGAAGGTCACGCTGAAGCGTTCGTCGAAGGCATCAAGGTCGGCGACGTGCAAAAGGACGAGATTTTTGGCGCCATGGCGCTGTTCACCAGAGAGAAGCGCTCCGCGACAGTGATCGCCAGCACACCCACTACCGTCATGATGATCCCCAAAGACCAGTTCCTCGCTCTGATGCAGAGCAATCCGCGAATTGCCCACAGCCTTATCGAAAGCATGGCTCGCCGGATCGACCTGATGAACAAGGAACTGACGCACTACAAGCAACTGGCGCAAAAATAATCGGTCGATTGCCTTGACATGCAAATGATAACGATTACTATTAACACAAGTCATCGCGAGATGGCTTGGATAACGGATTGTCGCGAGGCAAGCGGTTATCTCCTCATCAGGCTAATCACGGATTAGGCCCGCTCACTGAGCGGGCCATTTTTTTGCCCGTTACCAACCCTCGCAATAATCCTCTTCCGGCATCGCCGGCGTCACCCAGACATAGTCCGCCTGCTTCGCCGACGGCAGCTCGCCGCCCGCCTCTGCCAGCATGATGACCGCCAGAGTTTTATCCTCAGGCCAATGCAGGGCTACCCCGAGATCCCGACGAGCGTGAAAACTGCCGGCGATCAACAGCGCCGGAGCCGGCGCATCGCTCAACGAAGCGGCCATACGTTGGTCTCGTGCGTACTGAATCGCGAGCATCGAAGACACCTGTTCTGGCGGCAGTTTGCCGCAGTGCGCGTCGACGATGGTCCGCTGGAGAAAACTGCGAGTGTCCTCGTCGTACTCCGGCATTGGCGGGGCTTCACCGCGGTAAAGCTCGAGGATCTCATCGCGGCCGAGATTCGCCGGAAGCAATCGTTGCGGCTCGCGCAGCCCCCAGCGCAGCAGCTCGCCGTACAGCGCCCATGGCCAGCCTGCGTCCCAATCCAGCCGACGCTGCAGCGTCTGATCGTCCATCTGATCTGGCTCGGCACGTACATCTCCGATCTTCGCCTCTTGCGCTGGAACAAGCATTTCCAGAAGCAGCGACTGTTGTGGGCGCCGCGCATGCAGCTGCTCAAGAAGCCATTGCTGCAGAGCGTGATGATCAGGATTGTCGTGTTTCTCGCCAACTACTACATAGGGCGCGGAGGCCAGCCGATCGACGAGCTCTACCGGGTCGATCCACGCTCCAGCGCGCGTTTCCAGGATTTGACCGAGCCGTGGGTGGTCGCGCTGCTCCGGAGCGGTCCAGGGTGGCAGCTCAGCCATAGCGAGTAACGGGGCCAGACACAGGGCCAATACGTAGAATGCTCGTTTCATGATGTCCTCATGTGATGATCAGCGGACAGTCGAGTGTTGGATGCGTCTGCACCTGGACGCGGACGCCGTACACGTCCCTGATGCGATCGGCCTGCAACACTTCCCAAGGCGTTCCCAGCGCTGCGACACGGCCCTGATCGAGCAGCAGCACCTGATCAGCATAGCGCGCAGCGAGATTCAGATCATGCAAGGCCACCAGCGCCACCCCGCCCCGCTGAGCCACCCTACGTGCGGCCTCAAGCGTCAAATGCTGATGGGCGATATCCAGCGCAGCGGTCGGCTCGTCCATCAAGAGGCAAGGCTGTGGTGCGTCCCAGATTTGCGCCAGCACCCGGGCCAGATGGATGCGCTGCTGCTCGCCGCCGGACAGATGCAGATAGTTGCGTTCCGCCAGATGCAAAGCGTCGGCCTGAACCATAGCCGCTGCAACGATTTCACGGTCCACAGCGGCGCCACTGCGGTGCGGCAATCGTCCGAGCGCTACGACCTCCCGGGCGCGGAAGCTGAACGCCAGGGTGGATGCCTGCGGCAGCATTGCCAGTCGACACGCCCGGACGGCGGGCGGCACACGTCCGAGTGCCTGGTCATCGAGCCGCAACTCGCCCGAAGCCGGCCGAATGTCGCCGGCCAGGGTCGCGAGCAAGCTGCTCTTGCCCGAACCATTGCCCCCCAGTACTGCCAGTACCTCTCCGGCCCTGAGCGAAAACGAGACATTGCTCAGCACTTGCCTACCGCTGCGGAGCACTGTCAGAGCGACGACTTCAATCATGGCCGGCCCCTGCGCGCATCCGCACCAGCAAGGCCAGGAAGAATGGTGCGCCAATCACGGCGGTGAGGATACCCAACGGCAACTCTGCAGGCAGCAGCAGCAGGCGCGCGGCGATATCGGCGAACAGCAACAACGATGCCCCGATCAACATCGAAGCCGGTAGTACCCGGCGATGATCAGGACCGAACATCAACCGGGCGAAGTGCGGCACCATAAGCCCGACGAAGCCGATCAAGCCGGCTGCAGCGACGCTGGCCGCGACACCTAGCGCAGTCAGCACGATCAGCTCGAACTTCAGCCGCTCGACCGGGACCCCGAGATGGTGCGCTTCCGATTCGCCTAGCAGCAGCGCGTTGAGTGCCTTCGCTCGACGCGGCAGTCGCCACCAGACCAGTGCGCAACAGATTGCCAGCATCGCGACACGCTCGTAACTGGCGTGCGCCAGCGTGCCCATGTTCCAGAACGTCAGGGTGCGCAGCATGGCGTTATCGGCCAGATAACCGAGCAACCCGATCAGCGCGCCGCTCAGGGTGGTGATCGCCACGCCTGCCAACAGCATGTTGGCCACCGAACCCCCATGCAAAGATCTACCCAGCCGATAGACCAGCACGGTGCTGAGGACGCCACCGACGAACGCGCCAAGTGCCGTCAGATACGGTTCCAGGCCTCCAGGCAGCACGGCGACCAAACCGCTGCCAAGGACGATTATCAGCGCCGCGCCCAGTGCCGCTCCGCCCGAGACGCCGATGAGGCCCGGGTCAGCCAAGGGATTGCGAAACAACCCCTGCATGGCTGCGCCGGTAAGCCCGAGCGTCGCGCCGATTATGGCGCCCATCAGGGTACGCGGCAGCCGAATCTGCTCGACAATCATCTGCTCGGTCGCCGCAACGTCAGACTGGCCAGTCCAGGCGAAGAGCGCCTGGACGACGTCCGCTGGCGCGATGGATACCGCACCACTGGCCAACGAAGCGAGCATGCTCAGCAGCAGCACTATGATGAGTAGTCCGATCACTATTTCAGGCCGCTTCATGCGTGACTCCGCCGCCTGCCCTTCAAGTCCCGCCGACACGTTGCGCCCAATTGGCAAAGCACCACGTATAAGCAGATAATCTGCTCATGCCAACCTCTCCCAAACCCCAACCCGTCGCGCTCTGCCGCCTCGATGATCTCGCCGACCCCGGTAGCCGCGGCGTCGTGCACGCTGGGGAATCGCTGCTGGTGGTACGGCAGGGCGCGAACGCGCAGGTCTTCGTCAATCGCTGTCCTCATCGAGGCATTCCCCTTGAATGGGTTCCGGACCAGTTTCTCGACAGCTCCGGGCGTTTGATTCAGTGCGCTACCCACGGCGCGCTGTTTCTGCCCGACACCGGCGAATGCGTGAGCGGGCCCTGTGCAGGCCAGCACCTGATCAGGCGCGACAGCCACGTGAAAGACGGCCTGCTCTGGCTGGACTGAAACTGATCATGCCCGCACCGGCAACTGACCGCGGACTTCCAGCCCCAGAGGCGTAGGCCATACCGAGCAGGCGATGACCTCCACGCCCCTGTCGATCGCCTGGCGTAATACCCGCCCGTAGGCGGGATCGATCTCATCAGCTGGCCGCACGTGATCTATCCCGCTATGCATGACGCAGAACAGCAGGCAGGCGCGTCGCCCCGAGTCGGCGATATCCATGAGCTCAAGGAGATGCTTCTGCCCGCGCACGCTCACCGCGTCAGGAAAAGCGCCCTCCCCCGCGCCCATGCCTAGGGTCACGCTCTTGACCTCCACCACGCATTCGCCAGGCTCGCTCAGCAGGAAATCGAAGCGGCTCTTTCCCCGTTCCAGACAGACTTCTGCACGCTGCACTGCATAGCTCGCCAGTGGCTCGATCAGCCCGGCCTTCAACGACGCGGCGACCACCTTGTTGGCGCGGGCACTATGTACGCAGGCCAGCGCTCCATCGTCCGTTTCGACCAGCTCCCAAGTGCCGGGCAGTTTGCGACCCGGTCGATCTTGCAGGCTGACCCAGACCCGGCTGCCAGGCGCTCCGCAGCGCAGCATGGAGCCGGTGTTCGGACAATGAACGGTCACCTCTCGACCGTCGTCAAGCGCGACATCGGCAAAGAACCGTTTGTAGCGTTTGACCAGCCGTCCCGGGAGGAGCGGCACCTCGAATGGAATCAACATCCGCGCCATGTCTCGAGCCCCTGCTGCAAGCGCTCGACGCCTCGCTCCAGATTCTCCAGCGAGGTGGTATAGGCGAACCGGACATGCTGATCGGCGCGGTAATGACCGAAATCCAGGCCAGGCGTCACCGCCACGTGCCGGGTTTCGATCAGATGACGGCACAACTGCGCACTGTCGCCACCCAGGACGCTGGTGTCTGCGTATAAATAGAAGGCGCCTTGCGGCGTCACAGGGATATGCAGACCAAGCTCGCGCAAGCTGGGCAGGAGAAAGTCGCGCCGCATGCCGAACGCCTCCCGGCGGGCTTCGCAGATCGCCAGCGTGTCTTCTCTGAACGCGTCGAGCGCTGCCTGCTGAGCCATGTGCGGAGCGCAGATATACAGATTCTGCGCGAGCCGTTCGAGGTCTGGCACGGCTGCTTCCGGAGCGATCAGCCAGCCGAGCCGCCAGCCGGTCATGCCGAAATACTTGGAGAAACTGTTCAGCACGAACGCATCGGGATCGACTTCCAGCGCCGAAGAAGCCTGGCAGTCGTAGGTGAGACCATGATAAATCTCATCGACGATCAGATGCCCGCCCTTGCGACGCGTGGTAGCAGCCAGCTCGGCCAGTTGCTGACGATCGAGCAGAGTCCCGGTGGGGTTGGCTGGCGAAGCCGCCATCACCGCGACGCAGGCGTCATTCCAGTGCCGCTCGATCAACTCAGGTGTCAGCTGGTAGCCGGTTTCCGGGCCGACCGGAACCAACTCGGCAGCGCCTTCGACCAGACGCAGGAAATGTCGATTACACGGGTAGCCGGGGTCGGCCATCATCACCCGCTTGCCAGGGTCCACCAGCAGGGCGCTGACCAGCAACAGTGCCGCTGACCCACCGGGAGTGACCACCACCCGGCGAGGATCGACATTCACAGCATATTGCCGGGCGTACCAGCCGGCGATCGCTTCGCGCAGGGCGGGAAGCCCAAGCGCCGGCGTATAGCCGGTCTTGCCCGCCGCCAGCGCAGCCTGACCGGCGCGCACGATCGGCCCGGGCGTGGTGAAATCCGGCTCGCCGATTTCCATATGGATCACGTCGTGACCCTGCGCTTCGAGGGCTCGCGCCCGGGCCAGTACCGCCATCACATGAAAGGGTTCGATGTCCCGCGCACGGGCGGCCCGTTGATAATGCTGCATGTCGACTCCGGTCCGGCAAAAGGACGGATCATACCGTCTGGGTACGCTGAACGTGCCAAATTCACACCCCTTGACAGTCCCACCGGCGCTTCTGGCGGCAAACAGTAGCGCCGCGATAAAGGTTCTGGTAGTTTTGCCGGCTTGCGGGCCACCGGGCCGCATGCCCAAGGTCAGATGCGGTGGCGCCTGGCAAAGGATGATGAGCACATAGTGAGGCGGTTCTATGCCCAGCAATGCCAAAGAAAAAAGTTCAATGCTGCGCGGTTTTGTTCCCTACAAGGAACAGAAAGGTGAAGAGTACATGAACGAGCGTCAGCTCGAGCACTTCGCCAACATCCTCAACAACTGGAAAAAGGAGTTGATGGAAGAGGTCGACCGTACCGTGCATCACATGCAGGACGAAGCCGCCAACTTCCCCGACCCGGCCGACCGCGCCAGCCAGGAAGAAGAGTTCAGCCTCGAGCTACGCGCGCGTGACCGTGAGCGCAAGCTGATCAAGAAGATCGACCAGACTCTGCAGCGGATCGAAGAAGACGATTACGGCTTCTGCGACTCATGCGGCGTGGAGATTGGCATTCGTCGTCTTGAAGCGCGGCCGACAGCAACCCTGTGCATCGACTGCAAGACACTCGCTGAAATCAAGGAACGGCAGATCGGCGGCTGATCGCACCTGCTCCCGGCGGCGAAATCTTCGTCGCCCTCCTTTCCTCCCGAGGCCAAGCTGCCATGCATGCCCAGCCTTACGTTGGACGTTTCGCTCCCACTCCCAGCGGTCACCTTCACTTCGGCTCCCTTGTCGCGGCACTCGCGAGCTTTCTTGACGCCCGCCACCAGCGGGGCGTCTGGCTGGTACGTGTCGAGGATCTGGATCAACCGCGCGTGGTATCCGGCGCCACCGAGCACATCCTCCGCACGCTGGAATGTTACGGGCTGGAATGGGACGGGGAGATCGTCTATCAGAGCCAGCGGATCGAACGATACGAATCCATCCTCGCAAGCTGGCTGGTCGAAGGTAAAGCCTACCATTGCGACTGTTCGCGCCAGCAGATAGCCGCGTACGGCGGCGTCTACCCGGGGACCTGCGCCAGCCGCGGGCTGGTTGCAGCGGGCGATCGCGCCATACGGGTGCGGGTACCCGCTGAACCGTTAGGCTTCGTCGACCGGCTCCAGGGGCCTGTCTCGCAGAGCCTGCAGGACGAGGTCGGCGACATAGCAGTACGTCGCCGCGACGGAGTCATCGCGTATCAACTGGCTGTGGTAGCCGATGACATCGCCCAGGGCGTGACCGATGTGGTGCGCGGCGCCGATCTGCTCGACTCAACCCCTCGGCAGATCTGGTTGTACCATTTGCTGGGGGAGGCGCTACCGGCGTACTTGCATGTCCCGCTGATCATGCGACCCGATGGCGAAAAGCTCAGCAAACGGCTGGGCTCGGCTCCTCTCGAGCCGCAGCGTACCGCGATAACGCTCTGGCGCGCGCTGGCTGCATTGCGGCAGGCACCGCCTCGCAGCCTGCACGGAGCAGGCGTGAAGGAATTGCTCGCGTGGGCCATTGCCAACTGGCGGGTTGAAGCCATTCCTGCGACAGCCCACATCCTTGAAGACAGCATCTAGCTTGGCAAGCACGCTGCGCCTGATTACCATCGGGGCACAGCGGGTCGGGCGGCGTCGCCAAGGCGACTGCGCCCGGGTCCGCCCTCATACGATACGGAAATGCCATGTATATCTACCGACTGGTACTGCTGCTGGTCATCGGTATCTACCTGTTCTCTCCGGCAATCATGGACTGGTGGATCGAGCCACAGGGAGCCTGGTACCGGCCCTACGTGCTCTGGCTAATCCTGATCATTGCCGGCATCCTGCTGCAGAGTCCGCGAGACGCCGATGAGCTTTGACCTGGGGCTGTTGGTCGCTACCAGCGTCATCTATCTGCTAGCCCTGTTCGGCGTAGCCTGGGTCACCGAGCGTGGCCTGCTGCCGCAGGCGCTGCTGCGCCATCCTGCGGTGTATACGCTATCGCTGGGCGTCTATGCCAGTGCGTGGGCGTTCTACGGCACAGTAGGCCTGGCCTATCAGTACGGCTATGGCTTTCTCACCTACTATCTAGGGATCTGCGGGGCGTTTCTGCTGGCGCCGGTGTTGCTCAACCAAATCCTGCGCATTACCCGAACCTATCAGTTGTCCTCGCTCGCCGACCTGTTCGCCTTTCGCTTTCGCAGCACCTGGGCGGGCACCCTGACCACCCTGTTCATGCTGATTGGCGTGCTGCCGCTGCTCGCACTGCAGATTCAGGCGGTCGCCGACTCGGTTCAGATCCTCACCCGCGACCCGACCCAGCATTCGATCGCCTTCGGCTTCTGTATTCTCATCATCCTGTTCGCCATCCTGTTCGGCGCCCGGCATATCTCCACTCGAGAGAAACACGAGGGGCTGGTGATCGCCATCGCCTTCGAGTCCCTGGTCAAACTGATCTCGATTGGCGCCATCGGGCTATACGCGCTGTACGGCGTATTCGACGGTCCGGCCAGCCTTGAGCTGTGGCTGAACAACAATCAGCAGGCATTGCGTACGCTGCACACGCCGCTTCAGGAAGGCCCGTGGCGCACGCTCCTGCTGGTGTTTTTCGCTGCGGCGATCGTCATGCCACACATGTACCACATGGCCTTTACCGAGAACCTCAATCCCCGGGCAATGGCCACCGCGAGCTGGGGCCTGCCGTTATTCCTGCTACTGATGAGCCTGGCCGTCCCGCCGATCA
Organism: Halopseudomonas xinjiangensis; assembly: GCF_900104945.1. Classification (NCBI taxonomy): domain Bacteria; kingdom Pseudomonadati; phylum Pseudomonadota; class Gammaproteobacteria; order Pseudomonadales; family Pseudomonadaceae; genus Halopseudomonas; species Halopseudomonas xinjiangensis. Next base: position 2,647,955 of record NZ_LT629736.1, read on the forward strand.
TGTGGGCAGGCCTGCATCTGAACGTGTCGACCAATCCCGAGTACTTCACCCTGGGCCTCGGCGTGGCAGCCGGAGCCGACTGGCTGACGCTGCTGGCGTATGTCGGCGGTCTCTCGGCAGCCAGCGGACTGATCATCGTGGTGACCCTCGCATTGTCGGGGATGGTGCTGAATCATCTGGTGCTCCCGGTTTATCAGCCGAGCGCTGATAACAATATCTACCGCTGGCTGCGCTGGACCCGGCGTAGCCTGATCGCGGCGATCATTCTGGCCAGCTACGGCTTTTACCGGTTGCTCGGCGCCGAACAGGATCTGGCCAACCTTGGCATCGCCTCGTTTGTCGCTACGGTGCAATTTCTTCCCGGTGCGCTGTCGGTGCTGTACTGGCCGCAGGCCAATCGGCGCGGTTTCATTGGCGGTTTGATTGCCGGTATGACGGTTTGGGCAGTTACTTTGCTGTTGCCGCTGGTGACGGAGACCAGCAGCCTGCAGCTGTTCGGGATTTCGCTGAGTTTCAATGAGGACACCTGGCACGTGGCGGCAATCGCCTCGCTGGCAGCGAATATCATCGTGCTCACACTGGTGTCGCTTTTCACCCAGCGCTCCAGCGAAGAGCGCGGCGCGGCAGAAGCCTGTTCGGTGGACAACGTCAGCCGCACCCAGCGCATGGAGCTGGTCGCCAATTCTCCGCAGGAATTCGCCCAGCAACTGGCCAAGCCTCTGGGCAACAAGACGGCCCAACAGGAAGTCGAGCAGGCATTGCGCGACCTTAAGCTGCCGTTCGATGAACGCCGCCCCTACGCCCTGCGCCGACTTCGTGACCGGCTCGAGGCCAACCTGTCCGGCCTGATGGGACCGGCCGTGGCCCAGGAGATCATCGAAACCTTCCTGCCTTTCAAGCTCGGCCGTGAGGGTTACGTCACGCAGGACATCCACTTCATCGAAAACCGGCTGGAAGACTATCATTCGCGGCTGACCGGTCTGGCTGCCGAACTGGATGCACTGCGCCGCTATCACCGCCAGACCCTGCAGGATCTGCCGATGGGCGTCTGCTCGCTGGCCAAGGACAACGAAGTGCTGATGTGGAACCGCGCCATGCAGTCACTCACCGGCATCGTCGCCGACAGCGTGATCGGTTCGCGCCTGGCTAATCTGCCGGCACCGTGGAACGAGCTGCTGGAGCGTTTTGTGGAAGACCAGTCGGCGCACCTGCACAAGCAGAAGCTGATGGTTGACGGTCGCACGCACTGGCTGAACCTGCACAAGGCAGCCATCGACGAGCCGGGCAATGTGGGCAGCGGCCTGGTCCTGCTGATCGAAGATCAGACCGAGACGCAGATGCTCGAAGACGAACTGATCCACTCCGAACGCCTCGCATCGATCGGCCGCCTGGCCGCTGGCGTCGCGCATGAAATCGGCAACCCGATTACCGGCATTGCCTGCCTGGCGCAGAATCTTCGCGAGGAGTCGGATCAGCCGGAGTTCAAGGAGATGGCCGAACAGGTGCTTGAGCAGACGCGGCGGGTGTCGCGTATCGTGCAATCGATGGTCAACTTCGCTCACGTCGGCAGCCGGCACAACAACGCCAACGAAGAAGTCGATATGCAGGCCTGCGCGGGTGAAGCGATACATTTGCTGTCACTCAATCGCAAAGGCCCCGAGGTCAGATATGTTAACCTTTGCGACCCGGACCATCTGGTCTCTGGCGACAGCCAGCGGCTCGTGCAGGTACTGATCAATCTGCTCGGCAACGCCCGGGATGCCAGTAGTAATGGCGATACCATCACGGTATCGACGCGGGAGGACGAGCACCGCGTGCTCCTTCTGGTCGAAGATCAGGGCAGCGGTATCGACCGCGAAATCATGGACCGTCTGTTCGAGCCGTTTTTCACCACCAAGGAGCCAGGGACAGGTACCGGGCTCGGATTGGCACTGGTTTACTCGATTATCGAAGAGCATTATGGCCAGATCACCGTAGATAGCCCGGTCGATCAGGCAACCATGCGGGGAACACGCTTTACCATCACTCTTCCCCGCTACAGCGCAATAGGTAACGGCGTTGCGACCTGAACAGTCGCCGCCGCACGAGGTAGCTATGTCACACATTCTGGTTGTTGAAGACGAAGCCATCATCCGTTCGGCACTCCGACGGCTGCTGGAGCGCCACCAATACCAGGTTAGCGAAGCGGGTTCGGTGCACGAAGCGGTCGAGCGTTTCACGCTGGGGGATTTCGATCTCATCATTAGCGATCTGCGTCTGCCCGGCGAGCCGGGTACCGAACTGATACGCAAGGCGCCGGACACTCCAGTTCTGATCATGACCAGCTATGCGAGCCTGCGCTCGGCGGTCGATTCGATGAAGCTCGGCGCCGTGGACTATATTGCCAAGCCCTTCGACCACGACGAAATGCTCCAGGCGGTAGCGCGGATCATCCAGGATCACAGCAAGCGGCGCAGCCAGGCGCCGGCCGCTCCGGCAGCAAAACCTGAAGCGACAGGTGCCGGTCAGCCCGCCACCGGCAGCGACATGGGGATCATCGGCTCCAGTCCGGCGATGCAGACACTTTTCAAGCGCATCAACAAGGTCGCGCCGACCGACTCGACCGTGCTCATCCAGGGTGAATCGGGCACAGGCAAGGAGCTCGTTGCCCGCGCACTGCATCAGAATTCCCGGCGTACCAAGGCTCCCTTGATTTCGGTCAACTGCGCCGCGATTCCCGAAACGCTCATTGAGTCGGAGTTGTTCGGCCACGAAAAAGGCGCCTTTACCGGGGCCACGGCCGGTCGGACCGGGCTGGTCGAGGCGGCCGACGGCGGCACCCTGTTTCTCGATGAAATCGGCGAGCTCCCGCTGGAAGCGCAGGCCCGGTTGCTGCGTGTGCTGCAGGAAGGCGAGATTCGCCGGGTCGGTTCGGTGCAGTCGCACCGCGTCGATGTGCGTCTGGTCGCGGCCACGCACCGTGATCTGAAGACCTTGGCGCGCCAAGGCCTGTTTCGCGAAGACCTTTATTATCGATTGAATGTCATCGAACTTCGGCTGCCGCCGCTGCGCGAACGCGGCGAAGACGTGATGTTGATCGCTGAAGCCCTGCTCCAGCGCGCCGGCGGGAACATGAACATCGACGATCTGCATTTCAACCGCCAAGCAGTTGCCGCAATCCGCCGCTACCCTTGGCCAGGCAACGTACGCGAACTGGAAAACGCGATCGAGCGCGCCGCGATCCTGTGCGACGAGTCAGAGATTTCGCTCGATCTGCTGGGCATTGACGTGGACGCGGAATACGAGCGCGCTTCCGAGGCGGCCAGCGCCCTGGAAACCATGCGCCACCCAAATAGCGAAAGCCAGGAGCCGACCGAGGATCTGTCGCTTGAGGACTACTTCCAGCATTTCGTTCTCGAGCACCAGGAACACATGACCGAGACCGAACTGGCGAACAAGCTCGGCATCAGCCGTAAATGTCTATGGGAAAGACGCCAGCGTCTGGGCATCCCACGCAAGAAAACCGCCAACTCCTGATCGCCGCCGTGGCGTTACCGCCCGCTCTGTTACCGGTGTTACCGCTCCGTTCGAGGCAAACTGTTACCCTCCGGAAGCGAGGCGTAACACCTGGACGGGGCGAACGGTAACGAATCCCCACCAGCTACCCGACCCACATCCTGCCGGTTTTTCTCAAGTCATTGAAAAACAAAGATTTTCAATTGTTGGCACGGCAAATGCTTTATATCTGGTACAACAACAATAAAAACCAAGAAACGAATAACAAAAATAATATCGGCTTCACACACAATAAAAATAAAACCGTGCAAGCGTAGCAAACTGATTTTTTTGGAGAATGGGTCGACAGTCGGACAGCAATGTTCGCGGACATGAATAAGAATAAAAGTTGCCAAAGCAACCCGACGCGTCCGAGCTCACAAGGCACTGCCTGATACCTAAGCTTCCAAAGCAATCCGTTTGTTGTTGAAAACCCGGGATGGGTCGATACAGGCGACATTGTCGCCTTGCCTAACAACAACAATAGCTCGACAGAGAACAACAATAAAAAACAACGCCATTAGGGGGAGTAACTACTCCCCTTGAGCTTTCCCCCTCCTTTATTACAATTTCCCGCGCGTTCAGGCTAGAATGGTCGCCTTTATTACAGGCAGCACTGTTTGAGACAGCTTGTCACTTCAGCGTCTCCGCGCCTATCTTCGCACAGTGATCTGCCAGACTCGCCATGGTCCTGTATCCCGTGGATATGACGGGCACTGCCGGTGGAACGCCTGCTTCTATGATTCGAAAGTTACTACAGAAAATTCCCTATCCTTTCGGGCGTGCCGCCCATCGCCGAACCACGCCTGCGATCATTCCGGCCAGCCAGCACACATTGCGCCGCGAGCGGCTCAGCCGAAATGCCGTCAATGTCGTCGAGCGTCTGCAACAGGCCGGCTTCGAAGCCTTCGCGGTGGGCGGTTGCGTTCGCGACCTTTTACTCGATCTCACGCCAAAAGACTTCGACGTCGCGACCAGCGCGACGCCGGAAGAAGTCCGCGCGACGTTCCGCAACGCACGCCTGATTGGCCGCCGCTTCAAACTGGTTCATGTGCACTTTGGCCGCGAAATAATAGAGGTCGCCACCTTCCGTGCCAGCCATGGTGACGATAGCGACGAAGGCACGGTCAGCGAACAGTCCCGTCAGAGTGAATCCGGCAGGCTGCTTCGCGATAACGTCTATGGGACACTGGAAGAAGACGCGCAGCGTCGCGACTTCACCATCAACGCGCTGTACTACAACGTCAGCAGCGGCCAGATCCACGACTTCGCCAACGGTCTGCATGACATTCGCAACCGCCAGGTACGCTTGATCGGCGACCCCGTTCAGCGTTACTCGGAAGACCCGGTTCGCATGTTGCGTGCGGTGCGTTTCGCGGCCAAGCTGGATTTCGATATCGAGCAGCATAGCGCGGCCCCGATTCGCGAGATGGCTGACCTGCTGCACGACATCCCGGCAGCGCGGCTGTTCGACGAGGTGCTCAAGTTGCTCATGAGCGGCCAGGGTGAACGCACCTTCGACCTGTTGCTCAAGTACGATCTGTTCGGACCGCTGTTTCCCGATAGCGACGAAGCCATCGAACAGAATCCCGAATACGCGCTCAAGCTGATACGCCAGGCTCTGCGTAACACCGATGAACGGGTCAACGAAGGTCGTCCGGTCACGCCGGCATTTCTGTTTGCCGCGCTGCTCTGGCCGGCCCTGCCGCAGCGATTGGCAGAGCTGGAAGAGCGTGGCATTCCGACGATACCGGCGCAGCAGCAGGCAGCGCAGGAGTTGCTCGCCGAGCAATGCCGCCACACCGCCATACCCAAGCGTTTCAGTATTCCGCTCCGCGAGATCTGGGATTTGCAGCCACGACTGGAGCGGCGCTCCGGCCGGCGTGCCGATCAGATGCTCGAGCATCCGCGATTCCGTGCAGCGTATGACTTCCTGCTGTTGCGCGAAGCGGCTGGCGAGCAGACCGATGGACTGGGTCGCTGGTGGACGCTGTATCAGGACGCCGGCGAGGAGCAGCGCCGCAAGATGATCCGCGAATTGAGCGCAGACAAGCCCGGCAGTGCCAAGCGGCCCCGGACTCGCCGGCGCCGCAAGCCGCGCACGCAGGGCGACTGATGAGCCTGCGGTGTTTCGTCGGACTTGGCAGCAATCTCGCCGAGCCCGAAGCACAAATCCGTGAGGCATTGTGCGCGCTCGACCGGGTACCACGCACCGAGCTACAGGCGGTATCGAGTCTGTACCGCAGCCCGCCGCTGGGGCCAGCGGAACAGCCCGATTATCTGAACGCGGTGGTCTCGTTGCACACCGCTCTGGAAGCCGAGTCGCTACTGGACCATCTGCAGGATATCGAGCGTGCCCAGGGACGAGTCCGCAAGGCCGAACGCTGGGGGCCTCGCTCGCTGGATCTGGATATTCTGTTGTTCGGCGATCAGATCGTCGACACGCCCCGCCTCACGGTGCCTCACTACCACATGCATCATCGTGCTTTCGTGCTGTATCCTCTCGCGGAGCTCGCTCCGGAGCTGGTGATGCCTGACGGAACACCACTCAGCGCGTTGCTCGAACGCTGCCCGCGCGCGGGACTGGAACGTCTTGTCGACGCCGTGGGCCGAGGCTGAATCATGATCCTCCGTTGCAGTCCAAACAACCAACTGACGTTATGCGAGGCGGCTTTTTTCGAAGAGCCCGCCCCTTGTGCAACCATTGGAAGCTGCCATGCCTGATGTAACCCTGACTACGCTGAACAAGCTAAAGCAGAGCGGTGAAAAGATCGTCTGCCTGACTGCCTATGACGCCACCTTCGCGCACCTGGAGTGTCAGGCCGGCGTCGAGGTGATCCTCATCGGCGATTCGCTGGGCATGGTGCTGCAAGGCCACGACAGTACCCTCCCGGTTACTGTCGATGACATGGTCTACCACACCCGGTCCGTGAAGCGCGGCAACCGGGGCGCGCTGATCATGGCCGACCTGCCGTTCATGAGTTACGCAACACTCGAACAGGCTGTATCGAGCAGCACCGCATTGATGCAGGCCGGTGCACACATGGTCAAGCTAGAGGGCGGCGGATGGCTGGCGGACACCGTCACCACCCTGACGCGCAACGGCATCCCGGTTTGCGCACACCTGGGGCTCACGCCGCAGACAGTCAACGTACTCGGCGGTTACAAGGTTCAGGGTCGCGACGAGGCCCAGGCGAAAGCCCTGCTGGATGATGCGCGCAAGCTCGAAGCGGCGGGCGCTGCCATGCTGCTGCTGGAGTGCGTACCCAGCGAACTGGGTGCGGAAGTCACCCGCTCGGTGCAGGTGCCCGTCATTGGCATCGGCGCCGGGAGCGATACCGACGGACAGGTGCTGGTCGTCCACGACCTGCTCGGATTGTCCATCAGCGGCCGCCTGCCGCGCTTCGTGAAGAATTTCATGGCTGGTCAGCCCGACGTCCAGTCGGCTGTACGCGCCTATGTCGAAGCGGTCAAGCGCGTCGAATTCCCCTCGGCCGAACACGAGTTCTGATCGATGAATACCCTGCATACCATTGCGCAGCTTCGCGCAGCTGTTGGCCGTGCCCGTGAAGAAGGCAAGCGGATTGGCCTGGTACCCACCATGGGCAACCTGCACGCCGGACATGTGGCGCTGGTCGAAAAAGCGCTCCAGCGCACCGATTACGTGGTCGTCACCATCTTCGTCAATCCGTTGCAGTTCGGCCCGAACGAAGATCTGGACAGCTACCCCCGTACGCTTTCAGACGATCAGGCCAAGCTGCTCGAGGCCGGGGCACATCTGGTATTCGCGCCCAGTGTCAACGAGATGTATCCCGAGGGCATGCAAGGCCACACCATCGTCAGCGTACCAGTCGTGTCCGAAGGCTTGTGCGGCGCCAGCCGACCGGGTCATTTCAATGGCGTATCCACGGTGGTATCCAAGCTGTTCAATATCGTCCAGCCGGACCTGGCCATCTTCGGGCAAAAGGACTACCAGCAGCTGGCAGTGATTCGCAAGATGGCGCTGGACCTGTGCCTGCCGATTCAGATCATGGGCGAGCCTACCGTGCGTGCCGAAGATGGCCTGGCGCTGTCGTCACGTAACGGTTACCTGACCGCCGCCGAGCGGCAGGTGGCGCCGCGGCTCTATCAGACGCTGCGCCAGGTGGCGGCTGACATCCAGGCCGGTCGACGGGATTTTCCGGAGGTCATAGAACAGGCGCGCGCGACACTCGTTCAGGTCGGGATGCGTCCCGATTATCTGGACCTGCGCGACGCCAACTCACTGCAACCCGTCGACCAGACCACGCGACACATGGTGGTCCTGGCTGCTGCCTTCCTGGGCAAGACCCGCCTGATCGACAATCTCTGTTTCGACCTCGCCTGACCTGTCGCGGAAGGTCTCCCCTTCCGCGATTCTTCCCCTGCCACACCCTGCCCGCACGCGACATATCAGACCAAAGAAGGGTTGTCAGACCTGCCCTGATGATCAACGCTTAGACCATTCTGCAGGTCCGCACGTATCACGTCAGACGTTCGCTGTTCACCTACACTGTTAGGGCCTGCTTCGACCAATAACAAAAGAGGGCCAACCATGTACAAGATCGAGAACCACAAGGTTACGGACGCCGCACGCAGCCGCACGCATATCGATGAGGCGGGCTACGAAAGGCTCTATCGCCAGTCGATCGACGAGCCCGATACGTTCTGGTCGGATCAGGCCAAGCGCTTCCTGACCTGGGACCAGCCCTGGTCCAAGGTTCACGAAAGCGACCTCAGCCAGGGTCAGGCCGCATGGTTCATCGATGGCAAACTGAACGTCAGCGTCAACTGCATCGATCGGCATCTGGAAACTCGCGGCGACCAGGCTGCGATCATCTGGGAAGGTGACGAGCCCGACCAGGACAAGCACATTACCTACCGCGAACTGCACGAGCAGGTCTGCCGGCTGGCCAATGTGCTCAAAGAGCGCGGCGTCAAGAAAGGCGACCGAGTTTGCCTGTATATGCCGATGATTCCCGAGGCGGCCTATGCGATGCTCGCCTGCGCCCGCATCGGCGCCGTGCACTCGGTAGTGTTCGGCGGGTTCTCGCCCGACGCGCTGCGCGATCGCATCAACGACGCCGACTGTCAGGCCGTGATCACCGCCGATGAAGGCGTGCGCGGGGGCAAGCGCGTTCCCCTCAAGCAGAACGTGGAAAAGGCCCTGCAGGAATGCCCCAACGTGCACACGGTAGTCACCGTCCAGCGTACCGGTGGCGACATCGCCTGGGATAGCCAGCGAGACGTCTGGTATCACGAGGCGTGCGCGAAAGTCGACGCCGATTGCCCCCCCGAGCCGATGGATAGTGAAGATCCGCTGTTCATCCTGTACACCTCCGGCTCGACCGGGAAGCCGAAGGGCGTGCTGCACACCACCGCCGGTTATCTGCTCGGTTCGGCGATGACCCATCACTACGTATTCGATTATCAGGATGGCGAAGTCTACTGGTGCACCGCCGACGTCGGCTGGATCACCGGTCACTCGTACATCGTCTATGGCCCGCTGTGCAACGGGGCGACGACGCTCATATTCGAAGGTGTGCCGACCTACCCTGATGCCTCGCGCTGCTGGCAGGTGGTCGACAAGCACAAGGTCAATATCTTCTACACCGCGCCGACTGCCATCCGCGCGCTGATGGCCCAGGGCAACGACCCGGTTACCAGCACCTCGCGCGCCAGCCTGCGTCTGCTAGGCACCGTTGGCGAGCCGATCAATCCCGAGGCATGGGAGTGGTATTACCACGTGATCGGCGAGACGCGCTGCCCGATCGTCGACACCTGGTGGCAGACCGAAACCGGCGCGATCATGATCACTCCGCTGCCCGGCGCAACCGATCTGAAGCCCGGGTCGGCCACGCGGCCATTCTTTGGCGTCGAGCCAGCGCTGTACGATCCCGAAGGCAACGAGCTGGAAGGCGCGACCAGCGGCAACCTGGTCATAAAGCGTTCCTGGCCGAGCCAGATCCGCACCGTCTATGGTGATCATCAACGGCTGATCGATACCTACTTTTCCACTTACAAGGGTGTGTATTTCACGGGCGACGGTGCGCGGCGCGACGAGGACGGCTACTACTGGATCACCGGTCGGGTCGACGACGTGTTGAACGTGTCCGGTCACCGCATTGGCACCGCCGAAGTTGAGAGCGCCCTGGTTCTGCATGATGCGGTCGCTGAAGCTGCGGTAGTCGGCTGCCCGCATGACATCAAGGGGCAGTGCATATATGCCTTCGTCATGCCGATGCGTGGCGTCACGCCCAGCGACGACCTGATCAAGGAACTCAAAGCCTTCGTTGCCGAACAGGTTGGTTCATTCGCCAAGCCGGACTTCATCCAATGGACCCCGGGGCTGCCGAAGACCCGATCCGGCAAGATCATGCGCCGCATTCTGCGCAAGATCGCCTGCGACGAGCTCGATTCACTCGGCGACACCTCGACCCTGGCCGATCCGGCCGTTGTCGAAGAGCTGATCGCCAACCGGCAGAATCGCGGCTGAGCGAAGCGTCATGGCGCGCCGCCCGGCGCGCCATGTGTTGTCCTGCGTGACCGCTACCTCTATCCTAGTTTGTCTTCCGAACGAGACATGAGGAGCCGTTCATGCGAGACGTCGTTATCGTCGCTGCCACACGCACCGCCATCGGCAGTTTTGGCGGCCAGTTCGCCACCCTTCCCGCCCACGAATTAGGCGCAACGGTTATCCGGGCTTTGCTCGAGAAGACCGGCATCGACCCCGCCAGCGTCGACGAAGTGATGATGGGCCAGGTGCTCACAGCCGGCGCCGGGCAGAATCCGGCGCGCCAGGCCGCCGTACTCGCGGGCCTGCCCTATAGCGTACCGGCGATGGTGGTGAGCAAGGTCTGCGGGTCCGGCCTGAAAGCACTCCAGCTGGGGACCCAGGCTATTCGCAGCGGAGATGCCGACATCATCATCGCAGGCGGTCAGGAATCCATGAGCCTGGCTCCGCACGTACTGCCCAACTCACGTACCGGCTTGCGCATGGGTCATGGCCAGTTGGTCGACAGCATGCTGCATGACGGCTTGTGGGATGCCTTCAATGGCTATCACATGGGCATCACCGCCGAAAACCTGGTCGAAAAATATGGCATTACCCGTGAAGAGCAGGACGCATTCGCTGCCAACTCCCAGCGCAAGGCAGTCGCCGCGCAACAGGCGGGACGCTTCGACGAGGAGATCACTCCGGTGCTGGTGCCTCAACGCAAGGGCGAACCAGTCAGCGTGACGACCGACCAGGGCCCACGAGCCGAAGCGACCGGCGAGTCCCTAGCCAAACTGCGCCCGGCGTTCAAGAAGGAAGGCAGCGTAACGGCCGGCAACGCATCAAGCATCAATGATGGCGCCGCGGCAGTAATGTTGATGAGTGCGGAAAAGGCCGCTCAACTTGGCCTGCCTGTGCTGGCTCGGGTCGCCGGCGCAGCCAATGCCGGCGTCGATCCGGCAATCATGGGCATTGGCCCGGTCTCGGCAACGCTACGCTGCCTCGAGCGCGCAGGGTGGCAGGTCGGCGATCTGGATCTCATCGAGGCGAACGAAGCTTTCGCGGCGCAGGCACTGGCCGTGGCGCACGAGCTCAAGTGGGATATGGAGCGGGTGAACGTCAACGGCGGCGCGATAGCCCTCGGGCATCCCATCGGGGCGTCAGGGTGCCGCGTACTGGTCACCCTGTTGCACGAGATGATGCGTCGCGATGCCAAAAAAGGCCTCGCCACCCTGTGTATCGGAGGTGGTCAGGGCGTGGCACTAGCGCTAGAGCGCAGCTAAGCCATCAGGTTCTCTCTAGGGTTTCCGTCGCCAACGCGGCGGAAACCACCACCAGCTGAGCACTACCAGCGAACCGAATACGGTGTAGACCAGCGTGAATACCCAGCCAGGCGCGTCGTAATAGAGCGCGCGCTGCAACCAGTACTCGATGAAACCTCCGGCATAGCCCGTCTCGCCTGCCTGAGCCCGCAGCCAGTGTTCAAGCGTAGTCAGCGGGCAGACGATCCCCAGCCAAGCCTCGGCTACTACAACGGCAATGGTCAACAGGTGTAACAGGCGGAACATGGGACTATTGACCCAGCGCCAGCCCAGCAGGTTGCCCGCTACGATGAGTAACAGGCCGACCACTACAAACAAAACGGTCAACACATGCACCGTAAGAACCAGATCGGCGAGCACCTGGTACATGTCTATTCGTCGGCTCAGTGGGAAGCGGAAGCTGGAAGAGGCGGCTCGGCGAGCACACCACTGCGGTTGTCAGGGGTAGACAGGTAGACGCTCCAGATATCATGCGTCCGGCGCTGAGTAAGTTCCAGCAGGCAGGTCGCCAGCTGCGCCCCGCGCAGGCTGCCATCGGCCCACAGGTCGTAAACGGCGAAGCAATGGCTGTCACGATAGCGCAGCCAGGCGCCATGGGCCGCTTCCATCGAAACGACCGCGTCAGACGCATCGGCATGTCGCGTACGACTGGCCTCGAGATACCGGTCAAGTTCGTCTTCAGCCATGGCCACCTCGCGATGCAGGCAGGCGTTGATCTCGACGGTCTCTTCCAGATCGTCGCACGGCGCAGCGAGCACCGCGTTCGATGCCAGCAGCGCGCCTAGCGCCAGCCAACGATGCTTCATGTCATATCCTCGGGTCGATCGCACGAACGTCATGCTATCAGCTTGCCGTTATACCGGCGAGAAATCCGCCAGCCGCCTCACTACACGCTCTCTGACGCGTTCGGCCAAGGGCGCCTCGAGCATGCGAAGCAGAAGACTCTCATCAGTGCCCAGACCGTACCAATAGCGAAAGACTTCGGCTACGGTCGGCCAGGCGACAGGCGCCGGGGTGACGACTATCGGGTCACCTGACCGCACGATGCCCGGGCGCAGTACGCGCGCGTAAGCGCCTGAGCGTTCGGCCTTGATGAAGGTACGAAGGAAACCCGGCATACCGACGCGTGCCTCCAGCGTGGCGCAAGGCGTACGTGGAGCGGTGATCTCGAGCAGCACATCGCCCACTGCTACTCGGTCACCTATGCGTGGTTTGGTCCACCAGTTGGTGATGGACAGGTTTTCGGCGAAGAAACCCGGCCCCAGTCGGCGCTGCAGCAGCCGCTCCCACCAGGCGACGTCTTCCATGCTGTAGAGATAAATTGCCTGATCCGGACCACCGTGGTGCCGCACATTGCCAATGAAGTCGCCCGGCACACCTACCGCAGCGATGAGTACCGGGCCCGTGATCGGTCGCTTGAAGTGGCCGGTCGTGACCAGACGACGTCCAACTTTCAGTCGGCTCGAAGCCGCGGCATTGATCGATACCAGTACCGGCGTTGCATTTTCCATCCGGGGAACGCTTCCTACCATCGAGTGCTGTTTAATTGCTGACACGGGCCGGCCAGGCCCTACTCTGCTTCCCGCTTCTTTTCCCACGGCCACCGTCCGGTCAGTTCGACCTCCAGTGTGAAGCTCAGATAGCTTCGGATCAACACTATGACCACCAGCATCCCGACCGTTTCGAACGAAAGCTCGACTGCAACCGTCAGCATGATGTCGGCAGCGATAAGAAATTCCAGGCCCAGCAAGATGCCGCGCCCCAGACGCTGGCGAACCTCGTTGAAGACCTCGGCTGTGTCCGCGTCGTGACGGATCAGATGCCTGCAGGCGGCAAACAGCGAGTAAATCGCCATGAACAAAATCAGGGCGATGCCGAGGGCCCCCAGGATTCCAGCACTCCAGTTCGCGAACGGGTGGATGTAATCCATTGCTCCTCCTCAGTTGGCTTGTCGAGCGACGAGACGCTCCGCAGCGCAGTGGTTGGTCTCTCGACGCAACGCACTGGCCGTCCGGGATGATGGGTATTTCAGACCTGCAGCGTCAAGGCGACCACTGCGATGCGCTCGACTTCGTCGTAGATGGGTTTCAGCAGCTCCTCTCCAAACACATCCGGATCGAGCTCACGGTAGCGCCAGTTGCAGGGAAGACTTGATAACCGCTGTTGCAGAGCCTGCAAAAACGGGTCACGACCATTGGTCATCGCCACGCCTGTGTACAGTAACAGCGTACCGCCAGGTGCCAGCCGGTTAAGCGCCGCATCGACGATTTTCAGCGACAGTCCCGCTCCCAGCGGGCCGCCGCCGTGGCGGTAGGCTCGCTGCTGCGGATCGAGCATATACGGGGGATTGGCGACGATAAGGTCGAACTCGCCGTCGACATCCTGGAGCAGGTTACTGTAGACCGGCGCAACGTTATCCAACCCGCCCAACGCAGCATTCACCCTGGTCAGGTGCAAGGCCTGGCGATTGATATCGACGCCGATCACTTCGGCGGCCGGACAGGCTTGAGCGATGAGCAGCGCGCCCGCACCCGAGCCACAGCCGATATCTACCGCTCGACGCACGCCGCCGGCATGGCGCTCAAGGTAACCATCGATGAGTTGCGCGAAGCGATAGGTGTCTGGTCCAAAGAACACCGCTTCCGCGGCATCGGTAGGATACGCCGAATGCACACAGAGCAGACTGCCAAGCGTGGACCAGCGCACCTTGCTGCGCCACAGATCACCCTGCGGCGCCAATACCCCGGCTGCCTGCATCAGCTCGAACTCGAACGGTGTCACCGCCTCGCTGGAAAACGGACGACTCCAGCCGAAAATGTCTCGCAGGTCTCGGGCGGTACCGTTTGCCGCACGTTGGTTGTTATAAGCATGACTCAGCGGGGTGATCGCCACATGCTGATAGCCGGTGGCTGCCAGATAACGGCCGAGTTCGACCAGTGCCTGATCCGCATCGGCCGATTCGCTAGGAACGGCTGCCTCAAGAGGCGTCAGGTCTGCAAGTCCCTTGTTAGTCGTCATCTCATCCTCGATCCATCAAATCAACGAAAAGCCGTGTTGCGTAAAGTCCTGCCGCGGTCGCGTGGGTGCCCGGCGACATCAATTCAATGAGCCGCCGGGCCCGCTCATCGGGGCTCAGCATGGACAGTTCGGTTTGCAATTGCGCCACATCCGGGTCTGCCCCGGTCCCACCACGGGCGTCCGGCTCGCCAACGGGATCCGTTCGGAACGCTGCTCCACGCTTGCGCCTCGAAGGACGAAACGCAGCGGGCCGCGCGCTGCCGCTCGAACTGGCCCTGCTCGGCTCGCCAAACCAGCCGTCGGCGATCCAGTCGTGCAGCAGCTGCCTCTCAAACGGACTGAAGACGCCGAACATGAGCGCGTCCTGACCGTCGATAAGGTTCCAGAAACGGCTGTTACGGGGATCTTCACCACGCTTTATCCACCCACGCTTCTGCAGTGCTTCCAGGAACGGGCCGGCCAGACCCGGCTCAGCCAGCCACTGATTGACCGTGCGCCCCTCGATCCGACAATAATCCGAATGCATGTGCTGCCCGAAAACGCGCTTGCGCTCGAGCATGTCGATGAGCTCCTGATCCAGATCGAACGCCTCGATCAATGCGGCCGACCCCACGCCTAGATCGTTGAGCTTGTAGCCGTTATTCACGCGTTCGAGGAAAACTTCGCTGTCGCCGGCGACCGGCATGCTGTCGATCACTGCCTGCACCGCCTTGCGCGCGTGGCCGGTACTGCCGTTGTCGATGGTTACGTGCAGAGTGAAGTAGTAGGGGTCGATATCCAGCTCGTTAAGCTCGAATGCGGAGATCAGCAGGTGCAGGGGGAGCTGCTCATAACCAAGGTTATAGCCGATCAGCTCGGGCAGGAATTCTTCCGCATGGTAGCCCAGCGCCAACTGCACAGCGCCCTGCACGTAGCGTTCATCGGCGAGATCCGGTAGCGGGTCACAGCCGGTTGTCGCCAGAAGCTTGCGATACAGCACGACATGGTTCTGGGCCGGATCGCCATCGCCGAGTTCTTCCAGATACGTGCGCAGCAGCGGGTGGTAACGGCTGTCCTGCCAGTGCTGCAGCACACCGTAGAGCCAGGCGCCATCGACCAGCTTGGTCGGGGCGACCTGCTGCAGGAACCATAGCGCGTGCGAGCGGCAGCTGAAGAAGCGCCGCGGATGTCCCGCCTTGCGCTGCTCCAGATAATCGGCGTACTGCTCGCCAACCTTCTGCGCACGAGTTTCCATCCAGCCGAACAAGGCAGCTGGGGCACTGGGCATGTCATCATCCAGATGCGCGGCACGCTGAAGCTGCTGCTTGAGGAATTCGCGTGACTCGCTCTGGTTTTCCACGTCAGCTGGGTTTTCCAGAACGCTCTGGTACAACGAGCGGACATACCCGCCCGTACAGTCGGTTCGAACAAGCTCACTATGGCCGGATACGGAATAAAGGCTCGACATCTGCACTCCCGGTCTAGGGCAATACGCCCAATTGAAGATGAGCCGGGGTGAAACGACTCATCAGCACCTAAGTGAGATTGCCCCGGGCATGGAAAATTCCTTCTATCTGACGAAGCGAAGCTCTAGCCGACGTCGCTGTGGTCGCCGTCCGGGTGGCCGCGCACGTCGCATAGGGTAGAGAGTCCGTCGGCGGCCACCTTGCCCAGAACGTTGAGGCTGCCGTCGGTTTCCAGCACGACGGCGTCGACCTTTTTCAGGTCGGCATACCCGCTGGAACGGGCAACGGCGAGAATCTCTTTCTTGGTCACCCGTTCGCGGCGTAGCGCTTCCTCGATCCAGCCGCCCCGGTAATACAGCAAGCGAGGCTCGGATTTGACGATGCTGCGCACCCATGCGGAGCGCACCGAAAGCGCGGTGATCACGTACTGAGCAAGAATCAGCACGGCGAACCCGGCCGCTCCCTCGACCAGCGGAACGTCCTTGGACAAGAGCACTGTAGCGAGTGTCGAACCAAGTGCGACGGTGACGATCAGGTCGAAGGCATTCAGTTTGGACAGCGTGCGCTTGCCCGAGACCCGCAACAGCAGCAGCAAGCTCAAGTACGCCAACGGACCAACGGTGAGGGTGCGGATGACTCCGTCCCATGATTCAAAGAACATTACTGGACTCCTTTGTTGCGGGCGTCAGTGCTTCAAGTGAAGTAACCGGCATGACCACCAGATCGTGCAGGCGCCAGTCGAGCGTCAGCGCATGAGCGGTGAGACGCTCGGCGCTCACGTCAAAGTCGACGCCTGGATGGAACACAACGAACACCTCTCCGGCGACGAGATAACCCTCTTCGCGCAGACGCACGTTGACTTGCGCGACCTGCGGCCAGGTCGCAAGCCGTTCTTCGACAATACGTTCCAGCCCAAGCGGCTCTCCAGTGACCACATCGGCCGGCCGATGATCCATCAGATCATCCATCGCACGACGAACGTTGCGACAACCATCGTGCAGCACGTCCAGACCAATGACTGCGGCCGCCACGGCATCGGCCCACCAGAACCCCAAGCCGATACCGAGCACACCGAACACCGCAGCGGCCGCCGTCATCCAGTCGGCCTTGTTCATCGTCGCGTCAGCGTGCAACGTGCTGTCATGGAGGTCTGCCGCCAGCGGCAGCTTCATGCGTCCAAGAATGAGAGGAGGCAGGAGACTGTAGATCAGCGCGCCGATCATCACCCAACCAGCCCAGATACCCCACTGCGTGCCGAGAAGATGAAAGTGGCCGATCGTCGGACGTTCACGACTGACCAGGGTGTGCCCGGCGTCGTAGAGAATGAAGAACCCGAGCATCAGAATGGCGACGGAAGCCGCTAGAAAGGCAAGCAACGTCGCGCGACTGAATCCATAGGGAAATTCAGCAGTCGGGGCACGGCGCCTCACTCGATTGGCCAACAGAAAGGCAACCGGTGGAATCAGGCTGAGACAATCCTCGATCAGCGCCGCCTTCATCGCCTGGGAAGCGCCCATGGTCAGATACATCACCAGAATGATCGTCGACATGAAGAAGATCGTTAGCCATTCCAGGACCACGACCCGGCGCAACTTCCGCTCGCGGTCAGGTGGCAACCGGTATTTCGGGCGCAGTCTCACTGTCGAGACGTCTCCCAGATCAACCGATCCATGTCGTGCGATTCGACGAACTCGGCGAGGAATCGCTCGAGCTCCATCAACAAGGCGTTTTCGCCGCGTGGAATAGCCATGACATGGTGACGCTCCTGCAGCACGATATCGCTGGCTTGATAGCCAAGACCTTTTATCTCCCATTGCCGAGCCGCAATGGCTCCAGTCGATGCGGACAATTCGGGAACGCGCTTCACCTCGGCTCCGTGCCGGCGCAGTTCGTCGTAAAGATGACTGCCATGGGGAATCCATACGGTGAGACCTTCGGCATCGTCTGGAATCGGCTCGCCCTGCCGCACGGCAATTGCGACTTTGCCGGTGTAGTACGGGGCGGTGAAGCCGACTTCGCTGTGCCAGGGGCTCTCCGTGGTCAGCCCGCCGATAATGAGATCCAGCTCGTGATGGCGCAGCGAGTCGAACCGCTCCTGTTCGCTACCCCATTGGGTTTCGAGTCTTGCCTCTTGCCGTCTTGCGAATTCGCGGACCAGCCTACCTTCGACGCCGCCGGCTGCACCCGGCGCACCTCCCATGACCCAGGGAGGTCCGTATAGCACGCCAACTCGCAGGGTGCCCCGCTCGTGGACGTGCTGGAGCGACTCACCCGGATCACGCGGAAAGGGTTCACAGCCGGCCAGCAAGCCAAGCAGGACGAGGCACGCGGATAACAAGACGAAGGGCTGGCACATCAAGGCTCCGTGGCAAACCCGGAAAACGGGCGATCTGCCTATTCCGACCGAGCCGATACTCGTCGGTTCCGGGACCACGGCAGGCTGCCGGATGCGTGGGTCAGGTCCCTCCAGAGCTCAGGAAAGGCCATAGCGACGGATCGTGTTGTAGCGCGAACCGGCCGCAGAGGGAACGCTCGCGACGAGTGAAAAGCTGGCTATCTCGGCCGGCCTTGAGGCTAGCCCGGCATACCGGGTCAGCCAGCCGGTCGCGTCAGCTGCAGGCGGGCGCAAGCGCGCAAGGGTAACGTGCGGACGAAAATCGGCATTGTCAGCCACCAGGCCCAGCGGGAGCAGGTGCGTATCGATGCATGCTCGCAACAGCTGCAGCGGCTCGGTTGGCCAGACGCCCGCCCAGAGTATGCTGGGCGACCTGACGCTGCCGAAGCACCCTACCCCTTTGATTGCCATCTCGAACCGCGGCACGTCGACCGCTTCCAGAGCATTTTCCAGCTCGGCCAAACGCTGTTGAGGAAGGTCTCCCTGAAACCGCAGCGTGAGATGCAGTTGCGAGGCCTGCTGCCAACGTAGCGCGGGGTAATCGGCGCAGGCGCCGAGCGCCGAGGCCTTCAGCGACTCGGGTAATTCGATGCCGACAAACAGGCGTGGCATCAGTCAGCTTCGGTTGCACAGGGATCGCACACTGCATCGATATCCACCCGCCATGACACCCAACCTTGCTCTGCAAGCATCTCGGTTTGCTTGGCGTCGAGTTGCAAGCCACTCGCTTCGACCTGCTCCCTCGACACAGGAAAAGGCTGACCCTGCTCGATGGCATCGAGCTGCTCTTCGGTAAGATCGATGATGTCCAGCCTGACACGCACGTGCTCCAGGCAATCGCGGTCAGTCGCATCGTTGCAGCAGATAAAGTAATCCGGCATAGCTATTCCCCCAGTTGAAGGCAAGCCGCTTGTACGAAGCAGCCCGAATTAACACTCGTTTGCAAGTCTAGAAGGTGATTACTCTCACTGCACACCCTCGGTTTAGGCGCCGCCGAGAGGCTCAAAACTGGGCCTGTCACTGTTTTTGTGCGGCTGCCCGAGTCGTCCGGCGCAGCGCTGGACAGCCCGGGAATCGCGGTTCGAGGTGGAGATTTGCGGAATGAAAGCCGGTCCCCAGGGTCGAAAATGGAACGGTTACTGATACTGAACCATGTTCGGAGGTAATGTCATGAGCACCATCATAGCGGCACTGATGCCCGACCAGGACCATGCCTTGGAAGCTATCGCCGCGCTGCGCGACGCCGGGTTTCCGACCGATCGGATGACGCATTTCTACGTCAATCCGAACGGGCAGCATGACATTTACCCGATTGGCGGCGATGAGCGCGCCTCCCCCGGCTCCAGAGAGTCGGGCAAGGGCGCATTGGCTGGCGGAGGCATCGGAGCTGTGGTTGGCGCCGTGGCTGGCATAGCCGCCACACCGGTCGCGGGTCCCCTTGGGGTACCTATCGGTGCAGGTATCGGTGCGTACACCGGCTCACTGATGGGCGCCATGAAGCGCACCGACAAGGATTCGGAAGCCGACGAAGTGGTGGAAGAAAACGCCAGCGTACACGACGGCGACGTGACCGAGCGCAAGGCCGGCATTCATGTCGCCGTGCAGACTGACGGTACGGACCAGGGCGGCGTGGACCGAATCGTCCGTACGCTGCGCACGCATGGTGCCATCGAACTGGAACAGGCCGACGGCCACATCAGAAACGGCAGTTGGGAAGACTTTGACCCAAACGCGGTGGTCACCGTTCTTCCCCGCTGAGCGCGCGCGGCGCCCTCAGGGCGCCGCCGCCATTCGCTCAGTCTTCGGCCTGCGCCCTGGCCACCAGAGCGTCGACTATTTCCACAGTTCGTTCCGGCCCTTTACCGCCCACAACGAACCGCCCATCCACCACGAGGGTCGGCACTCCGCGGGACTGGGTAGTCTGGAATACTTCGTATGCCTTGCGCGTCAAAGACTCGGCCGACTCGTCATGTACCCGGCCAAAGGCTTCTGCGGGCACTTCAACGCCCTGCTCGGCGTAGAACTGACGAACTTCCCCGGCGTTGGCAAAAACGCGACGTTCCTCATGCAAAGCATGGAAGACCGGCGCATGGACCTTCGCTAGTTGATCAGCGTTCCCTTCCTCTTCGAGTACCTTTTGCGCCGCGTAAAAGGCCGTCGTCGGCGCGACACTGTTCTCGCTGAATGGCAGCGGGTACCGGACAAGCTCGACCTCATCTTCATTCTTTTCCAGCCAGGCCTCGAGAGGCCCTTCCAGATGATGGCAGTGCGGGCAGCCATAGGCGAAAAACTCCTCGACCCTAACCACACCATCCCGGGATATGCCGTCGCCCGATTGAATGACCTGATAGTCGGCGCCTTCCTCGATCGGTTCGGCGGCCCAGGCAAAGCTGCTCGCGCCGAGGGCCAACATGGCCATAGTACGTCCTGCGCCGACCAACCAGCCACGGCGGGGCGATGATTCGATGTGCATTGTCATGTTCTTCTCCTATCCAGAGCGCCCATGCTGCCTGTTTTCAGGCAAGCCGCCAAGCAGTGGATTTTCGGGCATAAAAAAGCCCCGGACGAGCCGGGGCTTAGATCGTACAACGCTAGATCAGACGCCGCTGATTTCGGCTGCTTCGACGTCTTTCATGGAAAGCTTGATTCGACCGCGGTTGTCGACGTCCAGTACCAGCACGCGAACTTCCTGACCTTCCTGCAGCACGTCGGTCACTTTCTCGATACGCTGGTTGGCGATCTGCGAGATGTGCACCAAGCCATCCTTGCCAGGAAGAATGCTGACGAACGCGCCGAAATCGACGATGCGCTCGACCTTGCCGGAATAGATCTTGCCGATTTCCGCTTCGGCAGTGATGCCGTCTACGCGCGCCTTGGCAGCGTTGGCAGCATCTTTGCTGGCGGCGAAAATCTTGACGGTGCCGTCGTCGGTGATGTCGATCGAGGCGCCGGTCTCTTCACAGATGCCGCGGATGGTCGCGCCACCCTTGCCGATCACGTCACGAATCTTCTCGGCGTCGATCTTCATGCTGATCATGGTCGGCGCGTTGGCAGACAGTTCCTTGCGCGATGCCGGCAGCACTTCGTTCATCTGCTTGAGAATGTGCAAACGAGCGTCATGCGCCTGGTGCAGAGCGATTTCCATGATCTCTTCGGTGATACCGTTGATCTTGATATCCATCTGCAGCGCAGTCACGCCCTTCTCGGTACCGGCTACCTTGAAGTCCATATCGCCAAGGTGATCCTCATCACCAAGGATGTCGGTCAGTACGGCGAATTTCTCGCCCTCCTTGACCAGGCCCATGGCAATACCGGCCACCGGCGCCTTCAGCGGCACACCCGCATCCATCAGCGCCAGCGACGCACCGCAAACCGAGGCCATCGAGCTCGAACCGTTCGACTCGGTGATTTCCGACACAACGCGAATGCTGTAGGGGAACTGGTCCATGTCGGGCATCACGGCGGCAATACCGCGGCGAGCCAGACGACCGTGGCCGATTTCCCGGCGACCGGTGCCACCCATACGACCTGCCTCGCCTACCGAGTAGGGAGGGAAGTTGTAGTGGAACATGAAGGGGTCTTTGCGCTCGCCTTCGAGCGTGTCGAGCAGCTGTGCATCACGTGCGGTACCCAGCGTGGTAACGACCAGCGCCTGGGTTTCGCCACGAGTGAACAAGGCCGAACCGTGAGTGCGCTTGAGCACACCAACTTCGATATTCAGCGGACGCACGGTCTTGGTATCGCGACCGTCGATGCGCGGGTTGCCATTGACGATGCTTTCACGAACGGTACGGTATTCGATCTCGCCGAAGGCGTCCTTGACGTCACCCTTGGACGGCTTGCCTTCCTCGTCGCCGGATAGCTGAGCAATCGCCTGATCACGCAACTCGCCGAGACGGGTGTAGCGGGCCTGCTTGTCGGTGATGGTGTAGGCCTCGGAAATGCCCGAGCCGTAACCGCTGCGAATGGCATCCAGCAAGCTGGTGTTTTCCGGCGCAGCCTGCCAGTCCCATGCGGGCTTGCCAGCTTCAGCGGCCAACTCCTTGATGGCCTGGATGGCCGGCTGGAATTCCATGTGAGCGAACAATACAGCACCCAGCATCTGGTCTTCGGTCAGTTCCTGCGCTTCGGACTCGACCATCAGTACCGCTTCTTCGGTACCGGCGACGATCATGTCCAGGCGCGAGGCCTTGAGCTGCTCGTAGTTCGGATTGAGCATGTAGCCGTTGTTTTCGTCGAAGCCCACTCGCGCGCCAGCGATCGGGCCATTGAACGGCAGGCCGGAAACAGCCAGCGCAGCCGAGGTGCCGATCAGCGCAGCGATATCGGGATCGGTCGTCTTGTCGGTCGACACGACGGTACATACGACCTGAACTTCATTCATGAAGCCTTCGGCGAACAGCGGGCGAATCGGGCGATCGATCAGACGCGAAGTCAGTGTTTCCTTTTCAGTCGGGCGGCCTTCACGCTTGAAGAAGCCACCAGGGATACGGCCGGCTGCGTAGGTCTTTTCGATGTAGTGCACCGACAGCGGGAAGAAGTCACGGCCTGCGTCGGCACCCTTGGCGCCAACCACGGTGCACAGAACGCTGACTGCGTCATCGATGCTGACCAGCACGGCGCCAGTGGCCTGGCGGGCGATGCGGCCGGTTTCCAGAGTAATCGTGCTGTTACCCAGCTTGAACTGTTTGATTACAGGTTTCACTTGTCTTCTCTCTTTTCTTGCCTTCGGGCGGAATCCTGGGCATGGCGGGGTATCGGCCCGGCCATGTCCAAAGGGGGCGGTCGCTTAGCGACGCAGACCCAGACTGCTGATCAAGCTGCTGTAACGAGCCAGGTCCTTCGACTTCAGGTAATCCAGCAGCTTGCGGCGCTGGTTGACCATGCGAATAAGACCGCGACGGGAGTGGTGGTCCTTCTTGTTGTCCTTGAAGTGACCCTGCAGCTTGTTGATGTTTGCGGTCAACAGAGCTACCTGGACTTCCGGAGAACCGGTGTCGCCTTCCCCACGCTTGTACTCGTTTACGATTGCAGCTTTATCTTCGACGCTCAGTGCCATGACAGCTTTCCTCTGAGGTAACAGGCCGGGACTTAATCCCGTGTTTTAAATCGAGGTATGACCGTGCCTGTTAACAGCCACCCTCGTTGTGACCCGATCGGGTCAACTTCTCTTCGATCCCTAGATCAGGGCTCGAATCGCATGAGGCGCCGAGGCGCAACACGCGCATCATCAGTCATCTCGCCGATGCCGATGAACAATTCATTCTGGTCATACAGCCTGACCATGCCGAATGCAGGGCTACCCGGCACGCGAACCGCCTGTCCATGGTTCAGATAATAAGCAGTCTGCTCGGTGAGACGGACGATCGGCCAGTCCTCCAGGCCGCTGTCGCTGGGCAGCAACAGCGTGTCGAGTGCCTCGGCACCATCGTCGGCATGCGCGGCTTCGAGCGACTCGAGCGTGACTGCACGAGTGAGATCGAACGGCCCGGCCTCGGTACGTCGCAATTGCGCGACATGAGCTCCACAGCCTAGCGCTGCGCCGATATCCTCGACCAGCGTACGAATGTAAGTGCCCTTGCTGCAATGGACTTCCAGCTGCAGTCGGTCACCGTCCAACCCCAGCATTACCAAGCGATGTATGGTAACAGATCGCGCCTTGCGCTCCACTACCTCACCGGCTCTGGCCAATTTGTACAGCGGCTGACCATCATGCTTGAGTGCCGAATACATGGGAGGCACCTGTTCGATGTCACCCGTGAATCGCGGCAGCAACTGCTGGACGTCCGCTTCGGTCACCGCCACCGGATGCGTCGCCAGCACATCGCCTTCGGCGTCGCCCGTGGTCGTGGTCATGCCCAGCCGCGCTTCGGTAACGTAGACCTTGTCCGCGTCGAGCAGGAACTGCGAGAACTTCGTTGCCTCGCCCAGGCACAACGGCAATACGCCGCTGGCCAGCGGGTCCAGACTGCCGGTGTGGCCGCCCTTCGCCGCGTTGAAGAGCCAGCGCACCTTCTGCAACGCTGCATTCGAACTCATGCCGAGCGGTTTGTCGAAGATCAACACACCACTAATATCCCGCCGCTTGCTACGCGAACCCGCCACTGTCACTCCTTGTCGTCGTTCTGATGCTGACGATCCTCGGCTACTGCACGATCGATCAGCGAAGACAGATGAACGCCACGACGAATGCTCTCATCATAATGAAAGTGCAACTGCGGGACGCTGCGCAGCTTCATGACCCGCCCAAGCTGCATGCGCAGGAAACCACCGGCCTCGTTGAGGATTTCACGATTGAGCGCTACGTCTTCGTCGGAGTCCTTGCCCAGAAGCGTGAAGAACACTTTGGCATGAGCCAGATCGCGGCTGACGTCCACCGCAGTAACGGTAACCATGCCCAGGCGCGGATCACGCACTTCCCGCTGGATGAGCAAGGCGAGCTCGCGCTGCATCTGGTCAGCGACTCGTTGGGTACGACTGTATTCTTTGGCCATATCTCTACACTCGAAAACGCAGGGAGCGAAAAGTCAAAAGCTGGAAGCCACCTATGCAGCTCCCAGCTTCCGACGTTCAGCTTCCGGCTTGTATTACAGGGTACGCGCTACCTGGACGCGTTCGAACACTTCGATCCGGTCGCCGACCCGTACGTCGTTGTAGTTCTTCACGCCGATACCGCATTCCATGCCGTTGCGTACCTCACCGACGTCGTCCTTGAAGCGACGCAGCGACTCGAGCTCGCCTTCGTAGACCACCACGTCTTCACGCAGCACACGGATCGGGCGGTTGCGATAGACGGTGCCTTCGATAACCATACAGCCGGCGACGGCACCGAACTTCGGCGAACGGAACACATCGCGCACTTCGGCCACCCCGAGGATCTGCTCGCGAACATCGCTGCCGAGCATACCGGAGAGCGCCTTTTTGACGTCGTCGATGATCTCGTAGATCACGCTGTAGTAACGCAGGTCGAGGCCTTCGTTCTCGATGATCTTGCGTGCAGTGGCATCAGCGCGGACGTTGAAACCAAAGATGACCGCATTCGAAGCCAGTGCCAGGTTCGCGTCGGTTTCGGTGATGCCACCTACGCCACCCGAGACGATCTTGACCTGCACTTCATCGTTGCCCAGATCGGACAGAGAGCCTTGCAGCGCCTCGAGCGAGCCGCGCACGTCCGCTTTGATAACAATGTTGAGCGTCTTCTTCTCACCCTGGCCCATGTTGTCGAACATGTTCTCGAGCTTGGCCGACTGCTGACGAGCGAGCTTGATCTCGCGGAACTTGCCCTGCCGGAACAGTGCAATCTCGCGCGCCTTCTTCTCGTCCGTGACGACGGTGAGTTCGTCGCCCGCATCAGGAGTACCGTCCAGACCGAGAATCTCGATAGGAATCGAGGGGCCGGCTTGCTTGATCTGTACGCCGTTCTCGTCGTACATCGCCCGCACGCGGCCGTAGTTCACGCCAGCGAGGACGATATCGCCCTGGCGAAGCGTGCCGTTCTGTACCAGTACGGTTGCTACCGGACCGCGGCCCTTGTCCAGACGTGATTCAACCACAACGCCGCGACCGGGGGCCGAAGGCTGCGCCTTGAGTTCGAGAACCTCGGCCTGGAGCAGAACTGCTTCGAGCAGTTCGTCGATGCCGGTCCCGACTTTTGCAGACACGTGCACAAACTGGGTATCGCCGCCCCACTCTTCCGGGATCACGTCGCGTGCGGCCAGGTCGTTCTTGATGCGGTCCGGATCAGCGTCTTCCTTGTCGATCTTGTTCACGGCCACGACCAGCGGGACGCCCGCAGCCTTGGCATGCTGAACAGCTTCTTCGGTCTGCGGCATGACGCCGTCATCCGCCGCCACCACCAGAATGACGATATCGGTAGCCTTCGCACCACGGGCACGCATCGCGGTAAACGCGGCGTGGCCAGGGGTATCCAGGAAAGTGACCATGCCACGATCGGTTTCGACGTGGTATGCGCCGATATGCTGGGTGATACCGCCCGCTTCGCCGGAGGCAACCTTGGCCCGACGAATGAAGTCGAGGAGCGACGTTTTACCATGATCGACGTGACCCATCACGGTCACCACCGGGGCGCGACTGACTTCCTCGCCTTCGTGCTGCATGGACTCGACCAGCGCATCTTCAACCGCGCTCTCGCGAACCTGCTTGACCTTGTGGCCCATGTCTTCCGCGATGATGGTAGCAGTGTCCTGATCCAGCACCTGGTTGATGGTCACCATGTTGCCGCTCTTGAACATGTACTTGATGACCTCGGCCGCTTTCACCGACATCTTCTGCGCCAGTTCGGCAACCGTGATCGTCTCACCAATGACTACTTCTCGCACTATCGGTCCTGTCGGCTTTTCGAAGCCGTGCTGGTTACGTTTTTTGTGCGCCTTGAGCTTGCCACCGCCGCCGCGACGGCGCGCCATGCTTTCGTCTTCTTCAGTGACGCGAGGCGCGGTCCGGGCCTTGTCTTTCCCACCACCGGCACGACGACGATTACGCTCGTCCTCGTCTTCCGCTCGCGTGGGCTTGCGGCGATGTTCTTCTTTCTTCTTCGGATGCTCGGAAGGCGGCGGGGCCGGAGCCACGACCGGTTCAGAAACAACCGCCGGCTCAGGAGTGACCGCAGCAGACGCGACTGGTTCAGCCGAAGCTGCAGCGGCCTGCTCCTCAGCAGCCTTGCGCTGGGCTTCTTCCGCCTGACGGGCAGACTCTTCGGCCTGACGGCGCGCCTCGGCCTCTGCGGCAACCCGAGCTTCCTCGGCCAGACGCAATTCCTCGAGCTCCTTCTGCCGCTCGGCTTCCGTATCGGCTTGATCGCGCTTGACGTAGGTACGCTTCTTGCGGACCTCGACGTTGACCGTCTTGCTGCCAGCGACCTTGAGGGTACTCATGGTCTTGCGCTTGAGTGTGATCTTGCGCGGCTCTCCGGCCGAGTCGCCATGAGCGCTCTTCAGATAGGCCAGCAGCGCCTGCTTCTCGTCGTCCGAGACCGGCTGCTCGGGACTGGTTTGCTTCAATCCGGCTTCCTGCATTTGTTGCAGCAGGCGCTCAACCGGAGTGCCTACCACCTGAGCCAATTCTTTGACCGTCACTTCCGCCATTCACTTCTCTCCTCAGTCGGGTCCGTGCGTTTCCGCAGCGTGGTGTAGCTCGCCGACCGGTTATTCAAACCAGGGCGCCCGGGCAGCCATGATCAGCTCGCCGGCACGCGCTTCGTCCATACCTTCGATTTCGAGCAGGTCATCGACCGATTGCTCTGCCAGGTCTTCCATCGTCACCACCCCTTTGGCAGCGAGCTGGAAAGCCAGCGCACGATCCATACCTTCCATGTTGAGCAGGTCATCAGCTGGCTGGGCCTGCTCGAGTTTCTCTTCGTTGGCGATGGCCTTGGTCAGCAAGCGATCCTTGGCCCGCGCCCTCAGCTCATTGACGATATCCTCGTCAAAGCCATCGATATCCAGCATTTCTTCCATCGGCACATACGCGATCTCTTCGAGGGAGGTAAAACCTTCCTCGACAAGCATCTGCGCCAGCTCCTCGTCTACGTCCAGCTCGTCGACGAAGTTGCGCAGGATGTCGCCGGTTTCGGCTTCCTGCTTCTCGCGAATCGCCTCTTCGGTCATTACGTTGAGCGTCCAGCCAGTCAGCTGACTGGCCAGGCGGACGTTCTGGCCACTGCGCCCGATAGCCTGCGCCAGATTGTCTTCGGCTACAGCTATATCGATCGTGTGCGTGTCCTCGTCGAGGATGATCGACGCGACTTCGGCCGGCGCCATTGCGTTGATGACGAACTGAGCCAGATTGTCGTCCCACAGCACGATGTCGACGCGCTCGCCACCGAGCTCACCTGAGACGGCCTGTACGCGAGATCCGCGCATGCCGATGCAGGCACCCTGGGGATCGATGCGCTTGTCCTTGGAGCGGACCGCGATCTTGGCCCGCGAACCCGGATCACGCGCCGCGCCCATGACTTCGATGAGCTCTTCGGCGATTTCAGGCACTTCGATGCGGAACAACTCGATAATCATTTCCGGG
Organism: Halopseudomonas xinjiangensis; assembly: GCF_900104945.1. NCBI lineage: Bacteria > Pseudomonadati > Pseudomonadota > Gammaproteobacteria > Pseudomonadales > Pseudomonadaceae > Halopseudomonas > Halopseudomonas xinjiangensis. The sequence continues at coordinate 2,676,221 of NZ_LT629736.1, forward strand.
CAGCTGCGTGACAGCACCAACTGCGGACCGCGGTTCTCGGTGCGAATATCCTTGAGCAGCGCGCGAATGCGGGTACCAGTACGGAAGGTCTCGCGCGGGATCATTTCTTCACGCGGCAACACCGCTTCGGCGTTATTACCCAGATCGACGATGACGCTGTCCCGGGTAACCTTCTTTACCGTACCGCTGATAATTTCCCCGAGCCGATCGCGGTACGCGTCGACGACTTGCGCGCGCTCCGCTTCACGAACCTTCTGCACGATGACCTGTTTGGCAATCTGCGCAGCGATCCGACCGAACTCGACCGAGTCGACTTTCTCTTCGATGACATCCCCGTACTTCAGCGACTCGTCCCGGGCCTGCGCCTGGTCCAGCGTCAACTGCATGTCGGGTTCTTCGAAGTCCTCATCGCGCACCACAGTCCAGCGGCGGAAGGTGTCATAGGCGCCGGTGCTGCGGTTGATCACCACATGAACGTCGACTTCGTCTTCGTAGCGCTTCTTGGTGGCCGTAGCCAACGCCAGTTCCAGGGCTTCGAAAATCACCCCGGGCGGTACGCCCTTCTCGTTGGAAACGGATTCCACAACCAGCAGCACTTCTTTGCTCATCGTATGCCTCGCCTAACGCCATCCATTGGGGCCACTGGAGCCCAACTATGCTCAAAACCGCGGGATGATATTGCTCTTGTCGATCGAGTCGATGGGCAGGAGGTACTCATGATCCTCAACCTGCAGCACAACTTCGTCGCCTTCTACACCGCGTATGACACCCTGAAAATTCCGTCGCCCCTCGTAAGGGGCACGCAACTTGATCTTGACCTGCTCACCCGTGCTTTCGGCGAACTGCTCAAGCGTAAATAGTGGACGGTCCATCCCCGGAGAAGATACTTCCAAGGTGTAGTCACCTGAAATCGGATCTTCGACATCGAGCACAGCGCTGGCTTGGCGACTGACCGCGGCACAGGCTTCCACACTGATGCCTTCCGGATGATCGATATACACCCGCAGCAACGTGTGTCGCCCCTGGGACAAATACTCGATACCCCAACAACGATAGCCCAAAGCCTCGACAATCGGGGCCAACAAGGCCTCCAACTCGGATACTTTGCCGGACAAGTTCACCGTCCTTTCATTGCATGAATAAAAAATGGGCCTAAAGCCCATCCTGGTTCTGGCCACTCCGATGGAGTCCAGACAGCTAACAAAAAGCCCCTGAAAAGGGGCCTTGACTGGTTGCGGGGGCAGGATTTGAACCTACGACCTTCGGGTTATGAGCCCGACGAGCTACCAGACTGCTCCACCCCGCGTCGAATCTAGGGCATGAATTATACGCCCCGCTGTCAAACAAGACAACCGGCATACTGGCCCGAAAAAAAGCAGGGCCTGCACGAGGCAGGCCCTGTCTGATTGGTGCGGAAGATGGGACTCGAACCCATACACCCGGAGGCACTACCCCCTCAAGATAGCGTGTCTACCAATTCCACCACTTCCGCAAAACTGTGAGGCTTACTCGACGGCAGGTACATCGTCCGTCAAAGGCGCCTGAGGAGCCTGCTCTTCAAGAACAGGTACATCTTCGCTGACCACCGGTGCAGCCGGAGCTACCGGTGCGCTTCGCAAAGCCGGATCAGGTAGACCGGCATCACGAACCTGAGTCGCCTGGTGACTGGCGTAGTAGGCCAGGCCCAACGAAGTCAGAAAGAATACAGTCGCCAGCACGGCTGTCAAGCGGCTCAGAAAGGTAGCCGAGCCCTGACTGCCGAAAACCGTGCCAGACGCACCGGAGCCGAAGGATGCGCCAGCGTCGGCACCCTTGCCCTGCTGCATCAGCACCAGGCCAACCAGGGCAATCGCCACCAACAGGTGCACTACCACGACTACGGTTTCGATCATTACACTCGTCCTGCGGCGCGAGCGATCGCGCCAAAATCATCTGCGTTCAGAGAGGCTCCACCAACCAGCCCCCCATCGATATCCGGCATGGCAAACAGGGCGTCGGCGTTATCCGCCTTGACACTGCCACCGTAAACAATCTGCACACACTGAGCCTGCTCATCATCGAGCATCGCCAGTCGGGCGCGGATCATACCATGGACTTCCTGAGCCTGCTCGGGCGTCGCGGTCAATCCGGTACCTATGGCCCAGACAGGCTCATAAGCGACTACTCCCTGTGCCAGGCCACCCACTCCGAACGCGTCTAGCACGATCTGAAGCTGACGCCCCACAATATCCGCGGTCTCGCCGGCGTCGCGCTGCTTGCGAGTTTCGCCGACGCAAAGGACCGGCCTCAAGCCACACGCCAGCGCAGCGGCAAACTTCTGCCGCACTTGCTCGTCGGTCTCACCGAAAAGAGTGCGCCGCTCCGAGTGGCCCACCAACACATACTCGCAGCCAGCGTCTCGCAACTGAGCTGGGGATATTTCGCCGGTCAGCGCGCCAGGCTCGGCCTGAGCTGCGCAACTTTGCCCGGCCAGGCGTATCGGCGAACGTTCGAGCGCCTCACGACATTGCTGGATGAACAGTGCTGGAGGAGCGATCATCAGATCGACGTGTTCCGGCCATTCCTGCTGGTTCAACCCAGCGAGCAGGGACTCCACTGACTGGCGCGTCCCATACATTTTCCAGTTTCCCGCGACCAGCAAACGTCGCATGCCTAACCTCTCAGCCCAAGCGGGCGCCAATGTTAACCAAGTTGCCCAAGTGAAACAATGACTTTTTCAGGTCGCCGCAAACAGCTCGCGGACCTGGTCAGCCAGCCCTTCTGCCTCCTTGCAGACCTGCTCCGAATCTTGCCCTTCGACCATCACCCGGATGACCGGCTCGGTTCCGGACAGGCGCAGCAGCACCCGCCCCGTATCGCCCAGGCGCGCCTCGGTGTCACTCACGGCCTGCTGCAACCGGGGATCCGCCAAGGGCGATTGCGTGCCCTTCTGGTAGCGCACGTTGATCAGCTTCTGCGGACATTTCTGCATGCGCTGACATGCTTGATCCAGACGCAGCCCTGAACGCTGCAAAGCTTTGAGCACCTGCAGCGCGGCGATAATGCCATCCCCGGTGGAAGTATGGTTGAGGCAGAGGATGTGCCCCGAGGACTCACCACCTATCAGCCAGCCCCGCTCGCGCAAATCGGACATCACGTAGCGGTCGCCGACCTTGGCCCGAACAAATTCGATCCCCAGCTCGCGCAGGCCCAGCTCGAGACCAAGGTTGCTCATGAGGGTTCCAACCACGCCGCCGGAGAGCAGGCCGCGCTCCTGCATATCACGAGCGATGACGTAAACCAGCTCATCTCCGTCGACCTCGATACCATGGCAGTCGACCATCATGACCCGGTCCCCGTCACCATCGAATGCGATACCCAGATCGGCACCGGTGTCGACCACCCGCCGACTCAACGCTCGCAAGTCGGTGGAGCCGACCTCGGCATTGATATTCAGTCCATCCGGCTGAGCGCCTATGACATCGACCTCCGCTCCGAGTTCGCGGAACACGTTCGGCGCCACTTTGTACGTCGCACCGTGGGCGCAATCGAGTACCAGGCGGAACTCGCGGAACCGGGTGCTGGTGGGTACGCTGCTTTTGCAATACTCGATGTAACGCCCGGAAGCGTCTTCGACTCGAGCGACCTTGCCCAGCTCATCGGAGCCGACCAGCACCATGGGGGCCTCGACCAGACGCTCGATTTCCAGCTCGAGATCATCCGGCAGCTTGCTGCCATCCACCGAGAAGAACTTGATGCCGTTGTCGTAGAACGGATTGTGCGAAGCGCTTATGACGATGCCCGCGTCGGCCTGGAATGTGCGTGTGAGGTAAGCGATCGCCGGCGTCGGCATCGGACCGAGCAATTGAACCTGAGCGCCAGCGGCGGACAAGCCGGCTTCCAGCGCCGATTCGAACATGTAGCCGGAGATACGCGTGTCCTTGCCGATCAATACGCGGCACTGTCCGTGTCGCTTGAATGCCATGCCGACCGCCCAGCCGAGCTTGAGCATGAAATCCGGAGTAATGGGATATTGCCCGACGCGGCCTCGTATGCCGTCGGTACCGAAATAGCGCTTTTCCATTTCGCTGTCCTGTAACTGTTGCTGTGGTGGTTAGCGGGCGGACAGCACCGCTTCGATCATACGCACTGCGTCGACCGTTTCGGCAACGTCGTGTGCGCGGATAATTTTAGCCCCTTTGGCGACCGCCAGCGCAGCGAGCGCCACGCTTCCGTGTAGTCGCTGCTCGACCGGACGATCGAGCACCTGGCCGATCATGCTCTTGCGCGATACGCCGACAAGTATCGGCAAACCTGGGGGACGCAGCGTTTCGATTCCGGCAAACAACTGCAGATTGTGGTTGAGGGACTTGCCGAAACCAAACCCGGGGTCCAGAACGATACGGGAGCGAGCGATGCCAGCTGCTTCACAGGCTGCTATTCGTTCTTCGAGAAAGGCACTGACCTCGTCGAGCACCGACTGGTAAACCGGTGCGGCCTGCATCGTTGCCGGCTCGCCCTGCATGTGCATGATGCAAACCGGCAGACCCGAGCCAGCAGCAGCCTCCATGGCGTCATTGCGCCGCAGTGCGCGGATGTCATTGATCAGCCCCGCACCTGCCGCAGCGGCTTCGGTCATGACCTCGGGGGTGCTCGTGTCGACCGAAACGATCACGTCGAACCGTGCCGCGATCGCCTCGACCACAGGGACGACACGATCGAGCTCCTGTTGAGTGGATACCGAAGCGGCGCCGGGTCGTGTGGACTCGCCGCCGACATCGATCATCGCCGCGCCAGCTGTGCACATGTGTTCCACATGGCGCAGGGCTGCCTCCAGCCGGTCGTAGCGACCGCCGTCGGAGAACGAGTCGGGAGTGACGTTCAGGATGCCCATGACATGGGCCCTGGAAAGATCAAGCTCCCGGCTGCCGCATGGCAACCGGGAGCTTATTGGAGCGGACTGCATGGAGGTCAGTGTTCTCCGGCTGGTCCGCCGATTACCCCGCCATCAGCGGGCTTGTCACGGCCCGGCCGCGGCTCGTCTGCCGGATCTTCGGCCTGCACAGCTGCGCCCGGACCCTGACGATCGTCGCCGTTCCATCCCTTCGGCTCACGAGGCGGCCTGCCGGACATGATGTCGTTGATCTGCTCAGTATCGATCGTCTCGTACTTCATCAGCGCTTCGGCCATCAGATCGAGCTTGTCGCGGTTCTCTTCCAGCAGTCGCCGCGCGGTGGTGTAGCAATCATCAATGATGCTGCGAACTTCCTGGTCAATCATCTTCGCCGTTTCGCCGGAGATGTTGCCGTTCTGACCACCGCCTGCCCGACCGAGGTAACCCTCATTTTCGTCCTCACCGTACATCAGCGGACCGAGCTTCTCCGACAGGCCCCACTTGGTCACCATATTTCGTGCCAACTGGGTGGCCCGCTGGATGTCATTCGACGCACCCGTGGTGACGCCTTCGAAGCCAAGCGTCATTTCCTCGGCGATACGACCTCCGAACAGCGAACAGATCTGGCTGTTGAGGGCACGCTTCGACAGGCTGTAGCGATCCTCTTCAGGGAGAAACATGGTCACACCCAGCGCACGGCCGCGCGGAATGATCGACACCTTGTAGACCGGATCATGCTCGGGGACCAGCCGCCCCACGATGGCGTGGCCGGACTCATGGTAAGCAGTGTTGAGCTTCTCCTTGTCCGACATGACCATGGATTTGCGCTCGGCGCCCATCATGATCTTGTCCTTGGCCATTTCGAACTCGTTCATCTCGACCAGGCGCTTCCCGGCGCGGGCGGCGAACAGCGATGCCTCGTTGACCAGGTTAGCCAAATCGGCACCGGAGAAACCGGGGGTGCCTCGGGCAATATTGCCAGGCACGACATCGTCACCCAACGGCACCTTGCGCATGTGCACCTTGAGGATTTGCTCACGACCGCGAATATCAGGCAAACCGACCACCACCTGACGGTCGAAGCGACCAGGCCGTAGCAATGCGGGATCCAGCACGTCCGGACGGTTGGTAGCGGCAATGACGATGATGCCGTCGTTTGCCTCGAAACCGTCCATTTCGACCAGCAACTGGTTAAGCGTCTGCTCGCGTTCATCATGACCGCCGCCCATGCCGGCCCCACGATGGCGGCCGACAGCATCGATCTCGTCGATGAAGATGATGCACGGAGCGTGCTTCTTGGCCTGCTCGAACATGTCGCGGACGCGGCTGGCGCCGACACCGACGAACATTTCGACGAAGTCCGAGCCGGAGATGGTGAAGAACGGCACCTTGGCTTCGCCAGCAACTGCCTTGGCGAGCAACGTCTTACCGGTACCGGGCTGACCAACCATCAGTACGCCGCGCGGAATATGGCCGCCGAGACGCTGGAATTTGCCCGGGTCGCGCAGGAAGTCGACCAGCTCGCTGACCTCTTCCTTGGCCTCGTCGCACCCGGCGACGTCGGCGAAGGTGGTCTTGACCTGGTCTTCCGACAACATCCGTGCCTTGCTTTTGCCGAAGCTCATCGGACCACCACGCCCGCCACCGCCGCCCTGCATCTGGCGCATGAAGAACATGAAGATAGCGATGATGATCAGAATCGGGAAGCTGGCGATCAACAGCTGGGTCCAGATGCTCTGCTGCTCTGGTTGCTTGCCTTCGATGATCACTTCGTTTTCGAGCAGATCACCGATGAGGCCGCTGTCCTGAATGGCAGGACGGATGGTCGTGAAGGTGGTGCCGTCGCGACGGCGGCCGGTAATTTCATAGCCATCAACGGTGACGCGCTCAACCTGACGATCCTCGACCAACTCGAGGAACTGCGTGTAGTTGAGAGTGTTGGGCTCAGCGGGACTGCTGAAGTTGTTCATGACCGTGACCAGCACGGCGGCAATGATCAACCACAGGATGAGGTTCTTCGCCATGTCGTTCAAATTGCTACCCTCTTGCTTCGCCGCCTGGACGACTGAGCCTGACTGAAATCATAGAAATATGACACGTTGTACCTTACACCAGTTTCCAGTGGGGCGGCAGATTCGCCTCTGTAACGCCCTGTGTCGCGCGACCTATCGCTTGAAACCGCGAGCCAGCAAATAGGTTTCGCGGGAGCGATCCCTGGAAGCTCCTGGCTTTCGAGTCACCAGCTTGTCGAATTGATCCCTGATCTGCCGGAAATACTCGTCGAAGCCTTCACCATGGAAGACCTTGATGAGGAAATCTCCGCCCGGGCGCAACGTCCGAGACGCCATGTCCAGCGCCAGCTCGCAAAGATACATCGCGCGCGGCTGATCGATTGCGGGCGTACCACTCATATTTGGGGCCATATCGGAAATTACAAGGTCGACCGGCTGACCGTCGATCGATGCAAGGATGGCTTCGAACACGGCATCGTCGGTAAAGTCACCCTCGATAAAGGTCACGTCGGCAATGCTGTCCATCGGCAAAATGTCCGAGGCGATGATCCGGCCTTTCTCGCCAATCAGACGACTGGCCACCTGCGACCACCCGCCGGGAGCTGCGCCAAGATCCAGCACCGTCATGCCCGGGCGCAGCAGGCGGTCTTTCTCCTGAATCTCCAGAAGCTTGTAGCTGGCCCGGGAACGGTAACCGTCCTTCTGCGCCTGCTTGACGTATTGATCGTCGAAATGTTCTTTCAGCCAGCCCTTGCTGGTCTTGGATCGTGCCACGGATTACCTCGTGCAGCGGGCCTTGCCGCCAGTTAAACTATCGCCATCACTCCATCGAACGGGAACGCATACATCCATTATGGCGCTCAGCTCTGAACAGAAGAAAGCCTACAAACGTATTGGCCACCATTTGAAGCCAGTGGTGTTGGTCAGTGAACAAGGAGCCAGCGAAGGTGTGCTGGCCGAGATCGAGCGGGCGCTGAATGATCATGAACTGATCAAAATTCGCCTCAGCGTCGCCGACCGGGAGACCAAGCAGGCGCTGATCGAAGAGATCTGCAAGCAGACCAAAGCCGAGCTGGTGCAGGTTATCGGCAAGATGGCGATCCTGTTGCGACGCAACAAGAAGGCCAATCCCAACCTTTCGAACCTGGTTCGCTACAAGGACCTGTGATGGTCGAGAGAGTCCGCCCGGTTAGTGGGCGGACTCATCAGGACGCGGCTGCAACACCAGCACGAAGCCGGCAAAACACAGCAGCAGAAAGCTGAACATCCCCCAATAATCGGCCGCCAGCCACCAACTGGCTACGAGATGCACCCCAGCCGAAAGCAATACCAGCGCTAGCACCTGGCCACGGCTATCACGCCACCAGCGCGAACCCAGCGCGTTCCAGCATATCAACGCCTGCAGCAACGCACAGATCCCGGCGAAACAGGCGACCAGCGGGCGCATGAACCCGCCAATTTCCTCGACGAGAAACGGCGCCAGTCCGAACCGCTCGAGTGCCGGCAACAGGACAAAATGCAGCATCCAGGCACCGCCGACCCACAACGTCTGGGCCAGCTGCCAGGCTACCCGGCCGCTACGCACCGCCGTAAGCGGAGCAGAGGCAGTCACAGGTGACGCACCTCGACGATTTCGTACTCGACCACACCACCTGGTGTCTGAACCGCTACCACATCGCCTTCTTCCTTGCCGATCAGCGCGCGGGCGATGGGCGATGTAACGTTGAGCTTGCCGATCTTGATGTCTGCCTCGTCCTCGCCAACGAGCTGGTAGACCACTGCCTCGTCGGTATCGACGTTGGCGATTTCAACCGTCGTGCCGAAAATAACCTTGCCGGTATGGGGGATCGTAGTCACGTCGATCACCTGGGCATTGCCCAGGCGCCCTTCGATATCACGGATGCGCGCCTCGACCATGCCCTGCTGCTCGCGGGCAGCGTGGTACTCGGCATTTTCCTTCAAGTCGCCCAGCTCCCTCGCTTCGGCGATTGCCTGAGTAATCTGCGGGCGCATCACCGTTTTCAGATGCTTGAGCTCTTCTTCGAGCGCCTGAGCGCCCTGCTTGGTCATCGGATATTTCATGTTCAGATTCCTGCGTGCAGATCCTGAAGACGGCGAACCGCGCGTTCAGGACCGAATTTCAATGCCATGCAGATTGCCTGTCCACCAGCCAGTGTGGTGGTGGAATAGACCTTGTGCTGCAGGGCGTTGCGACGAATCGAGTACGAGTCGGCGATCGACTGGCGGCCTTCGGTGGTGTTGATCACCAGGCGCACCTCGTCGTTCTTGATCATGTCGACGATATGCGGACGCCCTTCGGTAACCTTGTTGACGCGGCGAACCTTGAGCCCGGCCGCCTCGATCACACGCGCAGTTCCGCTGGTAGCGACAACTTCGAACCCAAGCTCGATCAGGTCGCGCGCCACATCGACGACGAACGGCTTGTCGTCCTCGCGCACGCTGAGGAACGCGTAGCCCTCTGTCGGCAGCACCTCACCAGCGCCCACCTGCGATTTGGCAAAGGCTTCGGCGAAGCTGTCGCCCACGCCCATCACTTCGCCAGTGGACTTCATTTCCGGGCCGAGGATCGGGTCGACGCCGGGGAACTTGGCGAATGGGAACACGGCTTCCTTGACGCTGAAGTATGGCGGCACTACTTCTTCGGTGAAACCGACCTCCTGCAACGTCTTTCCAGCCATGACGCGAGCCGCGATCTTGGCGAGCGACTGGCCGATGCACTTCGACACGAAGGGCACCGTCCGCGAAGCACGCGGGTTGACCTCGATCACATAGATGGTGTCGCCCTGCACCGCCATCTGCACGTTCATCAAGCCCACCACACCCAGCTCGAGCGCCATCTTGCGCACCTGTTCGCGGATCTCGTCCTGAACCGCAGCCGGCAGTGAATAAGGCGGCAATGAACAGGCCGAGTCGCCCGAGTGCACGCCTGCCTGCTCGATGTGCTGCATGATTGCACCGATGACGACGGTCTTGCCGTCAGACACCGCATCAATGTCGACCTCGATCGCGCAATTGAGAAAGTGGTCGAGCAATACGGGACTGTCATTGGAGACTTTCACAGCGTCGCGCAGGTAGCGCTTGAGCTCGTCTTCCTGATACACGATCTCCATCGCACGGCCACCCAGCACGTAAGACGGACGCACGACCAGCGGATAGCCGATCTTGTTGGCTGCACGCACCGCCTCTTCTTCGCTGCGCACGGTCGCGTTGGCTGGCTGGATCAGATTCAGCCGCTCGACCATTTGCTGGAACCGCTCACGGTCTTCTGCCCGGTCAATCGCCTCGGGGCTGGTACCGATAATCGGCACACCGGCCTCCTCCAGCGCACGCGACAGCTTCAGCGGGGTCTGCCCGCCGTACTGGACGATGACACCCTTGGGCTGCTCAACCCGAACGATCTCCAGCACGTCTTCCAGGGTAACCGGCTCGAAGTACAGGCGGTCCGAGGTGTCATAGTCGGTCGACACGGTTTCCGGGTTGCAGTTGACCATGATGGTTTCATAGCCGTCTTCGCGCATCGCCAGGGCTGCATGCACGCAGCAGTAGTCGAACTCGATGCCTTGACCGATACGGTTCGGGCCACCGCCCAGAACCATGATCTTGTCGCGGCCGCTCGGGTTGGCCTCGCACTCCTCCTCGTACGTGGAGTACATGTAAGCGGTATCGGTGGCGAATTCGGCCGAGCAGGTATCCACCCGCTTGTACACCGGTAGCACATTGAGCTTGTGCCGATAGCGGCGCAGGCTCTTCTCGCTGACGGCGAGCAAATGCGCCAGGCGCGCGTCGGAGAAGCCCTTGCGCTTCAGGCGGTACATCAGGTCGTAGTCGATATCACTGAGGCTGAGCGTCTTGACCCGCTGCTCGTCCTTGATCAGATCTTCGATCTGCACCAGGAACCAGGGATCGATTCGCGTCAGCTCGAAGATCTGTTCCATGGTCATGCCGGCACGGAACGCATCACCGATGTACCAGATGCGATCTGCGCCAGGCACGGTCAGTTCACGAGTGATCGTGGTCATGGCGTCGCTGGCGTCAAGCTCAACGCGCGAATCGAAACCGCAAGCGCCAACCTCCAGGCCGCGCAGAGCCTTATGCAACGATTCCTGGAAGGTCCGGCCGATAGCCATGACCTCGCCTACCGACTTCATCTGGGTAGTCAGACGGGCGTCGGCATTGGGGAATTTCTCGAAGGCAAAACGCGGAATCTTGGTCACCACGTAGTCGATCGCCGGCTCGAATGAGGCCGGAGTCCGCCCGCCGGTAATGTCGTTGGACAGCTCGTCCAGCGAATAACCGACAGCCAGCTTGGCTGCGATCTTGGCAATCGGGAAACCGGTGGCCTTGGAAGCCAGAGCGGACGAACGCGATACACGCGGGTTCATCTCGATGACCACCATGCGGCCGTCGACCGGATTGATGCCGAACTGCACGTTGGAGCCGCCGGTTTCGACACCGATCTCACGCAGCACCGCCAGCGAGGCGTTCCGCATGATCTGGTATTCCTTGTCGGTCAGTGTCTGCGCCGGCGCAACGGTGATCGAGTCGCCGGTGTGAACGCCCATCGGATCGAAGTTCTCGATGGCGCAAACGATGATGCAGTTGTCCTTGCGGTCACGGACAACTTCCATCTCGTACTCTTTCCAACCGATCAGCGATTCGTCGATCAACAGCTCCTTGGTCGGCGACAGATCCAGACCGCGGTTGCAGATTTCCTCGAATTCCTCGCGGTTATAGGCGATACCACCACCCGTACCACCCATGGTGAAAGACGGGCGGATAATGCACGGGAAGCCGACCTGATCAAGCACGCCATAGGCTTCGCTCATATCATGGGCGATACCCGAGCGCGGGCATTCCAGGCCGATGGACTTCATGGCCTTGTCGAACCGCGAACGGTCCTCGGCCTTGTCGATGGTGTCGGCGTTGGCACCGATCATCTCCACGCCGTATTTGGCGAGCACGCCGTGACGCTCGAGGTCCAGCGCGCAGTTCAGTGCAGTCTGGCCGCCCATGGTCGGCAACACCGCATCAGGGCGCTCCTTCTCGATGATCTTGGCAACGGTCTGCCACTTGATCGGCTCGATATAAGTCGCGTCCGCCATCGACGGGTCAGTCATGATGGTGGCCGGGTTCGAGTTGACCAGGATGACGCGGAACCCTTCTTCCTTGAGGGCCTTGCAGGCCTGGGCGCCGGAGTAATCGAACTCGCATGCCTGGCCAATGACGATGGGGCCGGCACCGAGGATCAAAATGCTTTTAATGTCTGTACGTTTTGGCATAGTCGTCTTGGAATCCTTGGGAGCTCAGCGGCGCTTGGCCATTGCCTCGATGAAACGATCGAACAGCGGGGCGACATCATGTGGGCCCGGGCTGGCCTCGGGATGACCCTGGAAGCTGAAGGCCGGCTTGCCGACGATCTCAATGCCTTGCAGGGTACCGTCGAACAAGGACTTGTGCGTCGCCCGAACACTGGCCGGCAACGTCGCCTCTTCAACAGCGAAGCCATGGTTCTGGCTGGTAATCATGACCTGTCCGGTCTTCGTGTCCTGCACCGGATGGTTGGCGCCATGATGTCCGCTGGGCATCTTCACCGTACGCGCGCCGGCGGCCAGGGCAAGCAACTGATGGCCTAGACAGATACCGAACATCGGCGTGTCGGTTTCCAGCAGTTCCTGAATCGCACGAATCGCATAGTCACACGGCGCCGGGTCGCCGGGTCCGTTAGCCAGCAGAATGCCATCCGGCTTCAGCTCCAGAGCCTCGCTGGCCGTGGACTGCGCTGGCAGAACCGTCACGCGGCAACCGCGGGCCACCAGCATCCGCAGGATGTTGTATTTGATGCCGTAGTCGAACGTCACCACGTGATACGGCAACTGCTCGGCCGGAATCTCGTCATGGCGGTTGGTGTCCAGACACCATAGGCTCGAGCGCCACTCGTAGCGCTCCTTGACGCTGACCTCTTTGGCCAGGTCCATGCCCTTCAGGCCAGGGAACTCGCGAGCCAGGGCCAACGCCTTTTCTTCGGTGGCGCCTTCACCTGCAAGGATGCAGCCGTTTTGCGCGCCCTTTTCCCTCAGGATGCGGGTCAGGCGTCGGGTGTCGATCCCGGCAATGGCCACGGTTCCGTTCGCCACGAGGTACTCGGTCAGTGACTGCTGCTTGCGCCAGTTGCTTGCGAGCAGTGGCAGATCACGAATGACGAGACCGGCCGCCCAGACCTTCCATGACTCGGCATCATCTTCGGTCGTGCCTGTGTTACCGATATGCGGATAGGTCAGAGTAACGATCTGTCGGGCATAGGAAGGATCGGTCAGGATCTCCTGATAACCGGTCATGGCCGTATTGAACACGACCTCACCAACGGTGTGACCGTCGGCGCCGATGGCCTCACCACGGAAGATGCTACCGTCGGCAAGGGCGAGAATGGCTGGCTTGGACAAGAAAACCTCCGAAAGGCTGACACGTTTTAGCTAAACGCGGGCTGCACAAAAGCGGGAATGAGGTGTACGAAACACTTCATCCCGCTTCAAGGCATTGTCAAATGCGCTGGGTAGAAAGATTAGCGCGGTAGTTTACCGGCTCGACCTGCAAATATCCACTGCGAGTCAGCCGAGTGTTCCCGCTGGTTCCGTCCTAAGGCGTATCCGAATGCTTCAAACTGCATAATAACTGTGATAAAACCGCAGATGAAAAGGATTGCAGCTGCGTCGCGGTCGCCTTTCGCAGCGGCACAACAAAAACAAAAAGTAGTCAGGGACATCACCATGAGATCGCACTTGAAAAGCTTCCTTGTGCTCGTATTGCTGTGCATGGCGGCACCCTTCGCCCATGCTGATCTACAACGTCTGCAACACGTCCACGAATTTCGTAGCGAAGGCTACGTTGCCGCCACCTACATGTTGATCGACAACAACCTGTTCGAGCGGGTGCGCGAACCAGGCAATCGCGAAGCCTACAATGACGCCCTTGCCAGCATGAGTGCGTTGCTGCGCCAAGCAGGCAACCCGACCGAACTGCAGTCCGCCTACGATGAGTTCGTTGCGCTGATCCGTCAGCTCGAAGGCATGAGCGGCGAGGAAGCGCACTACCATCTGGCGACCGTCAACCAGATCATGCAGGCGCATGGCCGGATGGACAAGCTCGCTGCGGCGCTGTATCAGGAACTGTCGACCGAAGCACCCGAGAAGCTGCTTGCCCTGCATCAGCAGAGCCTGGAGACCCATCAGATCTTGCTGCTGTATCAGAACAACATGTTCAGCTCGGTCGGGGTGTATTTCGTCGAAGCCGGCGACAATATGTTCGCCAACATGAATGAGCGCATCGTGGCGCGCGCCGTGCAGCTCCGCGGCCTGTTTCCCGACCTCAGCGGCACCTTCAACAAGCTGGACAAGCAATACAGCTTCATCCAGCCGCGCCTCCTGAACTACGCGTCCGACTGGGTTCCGACAATCGCCGCGTTCTACCTGCTGCGCAATACCGAAACCCTGGACAGCCTGGCCCGCGAGCAGATTCTCGGCGCGAGCTGACCTCACAAAAAAGCCGGCGACCGCAATGTCTGCGACGCCGGCTTTTCTTTCGCTGGTTGTTAGCGCAGCGCCAGGACATCCTGCATATCGAACAATCCCTTGTCCTGATCTGCCAGCCACATGGCCGAGCGCACTGCACCCCGCGCGAACGTCATCCTGCTCGAAGCCTTGTGGGTGATCTCCACGCGCTCGCCTTCGCTGGCAAACAGTACCGTATGATCGCCAACGACATCGCCGGCACGGACCGTGGCAAAGCCGATGGTCTGCCGATCCCGCGCGCCGGTCTGGCCTTCGCGACCGTACACCGCCACTTCGCTCAGCTTGCGACCCAAGGCATCGGCAACCACTTCACCCATACGTAGCGCCGTACCCGACGGGGCGTCGACCTTGTGGCGGTGATGCGCCTCGATGACTTCAATATCGGACTCCTCACCCATGACCTTCGCCGCCATGTCCAGCAGCTTTAGGCAAAGGTTCACTCCAATGCTGAAGTTAGGCGCGAATACGATCGAAATATCCTTCGCCGCTTCGCTGATGAGATCCTTTTGCGCATCGGTAAAGCCGGTCGTGCCGATGACCAGCGCCTTGCCAGCCGCACGACAAACCGCCAGGTTGACCAGTGTCGTGGTCGGGTGGGTAAAGTCGATCAGTACGTCGAACTGCTCTACCGCCTCCTCCACGCTACCAGTCACAGGAATGCCCAGTCGTCCGATGCCGGCCAGCTCACCGGCATCAGCCCCGAGCAAGGAGCTCTCCGGACGCTCGATGGCAGCCGCCAGCACAGCGCCTTCCATGTGATTGACCGCTTCGATCAAAGTCTTGCCCATGCGGCCAGCGGCGCCGATTACTGCGATCCGTCTCATGTCAGCCCCGGTCAAAATTTCATATCCTCAAAGAAGTTCTTCACCCCTTCGAACCAGCTCTTGGCCCGAGGAGACTGGTTGCTACCCTCGACCTCTAGCGTTTCGCGCAACTCTTCGAACAGCTCGCGCTGCCGCTTGGTAAGGTTGACCGGCGTCTCGACGACGACCCGGCAAAGCAGGTCGCCGGCCGAGCCGCCACGCACCGGCGTGACGCCCTTGCCGCGCAGGCGGAACAGCTTTCCAGTCTGCGCTCCGTCCGGAATTTTCAACTTTACCCGACCGTCCAGCGTGGGCACTTCCAACTCGCCACCCAGAGCAGCATCAGCGAAGCTGATCGGCACCTCACAATACAGATTCTTGCCGTCACGCTGGAATATCTTGTGCTCGCGCACCGACACCACCACATACAGATCGCCGGCGGGCCCGCCGTTGACGCCAGCCTCGCCTTCGCCAGCCAGCCGGATGCGGTCGCCAGTGTCGACACCAGCCGGCACCTTGACCGACAGCGTCTTCTGCTCTTCCACGCGGCCATGACCGTGGCAATCATTGCACGGGTCGGCGATCATCTTGCCGGTACCGTGACACCGCGGACAGGTCTGCTGCACAGAGAAGAAGCCCTGCTGCATACGCACCTGACCATGACCACCACAGGTCGTACAGGTGACCGGAGCAGTGCCTTTCTTGGCACCGCTGCCTTCACAGGTCTTGCACGCCACCAGCGTCGGTACACGAATGGTCACCGAGGTGCCCCGCACCGCTTCTTCGAGGTCCAGCTCCAGCGTGTAACGCAAATCGCTACCACGCTGCACGCTGGACCGGCCGCGGCCACCCGCGCCCCCGAAAATATCGCCGAAGACATCGCCAAAGATGTCCGAGAAGTTTGCACCACCGAAGCCGCCAGCGCCGCCGGCACCCATATTCGGATCCACCCCGGCGTGGCCGTACTGATCGTAGGCGGCCCGCTTGTTCGGATCGGTGAGTACCTCGTACGCTTCGTTGGCTTCCTTGAAGCTGTCTTCGGCTGCCTTGTCATCCGGATTCCGGTCCGGATGGTATTTCATCGCCAGGCGCCGGTAGGCTTTTTTCAGCTCGGCATCGCTTGCGCCGCGCTCTACGCCCAGCACTTCGTAATAATCACGCTTGGCCATCGTCTCGCTTTCCTTCCCTTTCAGGGGCTCGGGGCACAAACGACGACGCGGGAGTAGCTCCCGCGTCGCCTGCAGTCAACTGCCGTTGCCCACCACCAAGGACTTACTTGTTGTTGTCCTTGACTTCTTCGAACTCGGCGTCGACCACGTCATCACCGCCATCCTTGCCGGACTCATCACCAGCCTCGCTGCCTTGAGCGGCCTGGGCCTGATCGGCGTACATCTTCTGAACCAGCGGGCCAGAAGCTTCGGACAGAGCGTTGATCTTGGCTTCGATTTCAGCCTTGTCGTCACCCTTGACCGCCTGCTCCAGGTCAGCCAGCGCCGACTCGATCGCAGTCTTCTCGGCTTCGGTCGCCTTGTCACCGGCTTCCTTCAGAGTCTTGCGCGTCGCATGTACCAGTTGGTCACCCTGGTTACGGGTGGTGACCAGCTCCTCAAACCGGCGATCTTCCTCGGCATTGGCTTCGGCGTCACGCACCATCTTGTCGATCTCGTCGTCCGACAGGCCAGAGGATGCCTTGATGACGATCGACTGCTGCTTGCCGGTCGCCTTGTCTTTGGCCGACACGTTGAGGATACCGTTGGCATCGATGTCGAAGCTGACCTCGATCTGCGGGACCCCACGCTGTGCTGGCGGAATGTCCGCCAGGTCGAAACGACCCAACGACTTGTTCTGCTGCGCCTGCTTGCGTTCACCCTGCAGTACGTGGATGGTCACGGCAGTCTGGTTGTCGTCAGCGGTCGAGAACACCTGCGACTTCTTGGTCGGAATGGTGGTGTTCTTCTCGATCAGAGTAGTCATCACGCCACCCATGGTTTCGATACCCAGCGACAGCGGGGTCACGTCCAGCAACAGAACGTCCTTCACGTCGCCAGCCAGTACCGCACCCTGAATCGCTGCGCCGACGGCAACCGCTTCATCCGGGTTGACGTCCTTGCGCGGCTCCTTGCCGAAGAACTCGGCCACGGTGCGCTGCACCAGCGGCATGCGGGTCTGCCCGCCGACCAGAATCACTTCGTTGATATCGGAAACGTCCAGACCCGCGTCCTTCATCGCAACGCGGCACGGCTCGATGCTGCGCTTGACCAGTTCTTCGACCAGCGACTCCAGCTTGGCACGGGTCACCTTGACGTTCAGGTGCTTGGGACCGGATGCGTCGGCGGTAATGTACGGCAGGTTGACGTCGGTCTGGTTGCTCGAAGACAGCTCGATCTTGGCCTTTTCCGCCGCTTCCTTCAGACGCTGCAGCGCCAGCGGATCGTTGTGCAGATCAACGCCATTCTCCTTCTTGAATTCGTCCGCCAGATAGTCGATCAGGCGCATGTCGAAATCTTCACCACCCAGGAAGGTGTCCCCATTGGTGGCCAATACTTCAAACTGGTGCTCACCATCCACCTCGGCAATCTCGATCACCGAGATGTCGAAGGTGCCGCCACCCAGGTCATAGACCACGATGGTGGAGTCACCACGTGACTTGTCCATGCCATAGGCCAGCGCCGCCGCGGTCGGCTCGTTGATGATGCGCTTGACGTCGAGACCGGCAATACGGCCGGCGTCTTTGGTCGCTTGACGCTGACTGTCGTTGAAGTACGCCGGGACAGTGATTACCGCCTCGGTGACCGGCTCGCCAAGATAGTCTTCGGCGGTCTTCTTCATCTTCTTCAGCACTTCCGCAGAGACCTGCGGAGGAGCCATCTTCTCACCCTTCACTTCAACCCAGGCGTCGCCGTTGTCGGCCTTGATGATCTTGTACGGCACGAGCTTGATGTCTTTCTGTACGACACCTTCCTCGAACCGACGACCGATCAGACGCTTGACCGCGTTCAGTGTGTTCTGCGGATTGGTCACCGACTGACGCTTGGCTGACTGGCCAACCAGGGTCTCGCCGTCCTTGGTGTAGGCGACGATCGAGGGAGTGGTGCGAGCGCCTTCGGCGTTCTCGATCACCTTGGCCGAGCCGTTTTCCATGATAGCGACGCAGGAATTGGTGGTCCCCAGGTCAATACCGATAATTTTGCCCATCTACATACTCTCCGAATCTGTTTGCCGCACGCGTAGGCGGCGAAGTTGACTGACGATGAACCCTAGATTGGGTCGACTGGATCGATTTCAAGCCTTCTCGTCGATCGAAGGCGATTCCGGTCGGTCGCTGGCCGGCTTGCTGACCACGACCATCGCCGGGCGCAACAGGCGGCCACTCAGGGTGTAGCCCTTCTGGAAAACGCGAATCACCGTATTCGGCTCGACGTTGTCCCGCTCCTCCATCGCCATCGCCTGGTGGAGGTCGGGGTCGAAAGGCTCGCCATGCGGATCGACAGCGACGATCTGAAAACGCGCGAGCGTGTCGGTGAACATCTTCAGAGTCAGCTCCATCCCCTCGCGCATCGGCTTGATGGCCGGGTCGCTGGGGTCCGACAGCTCCATGCCACGCTCCAGACTGTCGAGTAGTGGCAGCAGCTCGGTAGCAAAGCGCTCCAGCCCGAACTTGTGGGCCTTCTCGATCTCCTGTTCGGCGCGGCGACGCGCGTTCTGCACGTCAGCTGCGGCACGCAGCGCCTGATCCTGCGCAGTAGCCAATTGCTCTTCCAGCGCGGAAACGCGAGCGGTCAGGTCCTCGTCAGCAGCACTTCCCTGCTCCGGACTGGTGGCCGGCTCCTGCTCGTTTAGATCCTGTTTCTGTTCGTCCGCCATGTAGGTCTCCTGTCGAATCTGTAAAGGCGTTTACACCACGTCGGGTTAGCTTGAAAGCTACAGTGCTCCTGTATATGGGGTCGTTCCGGGCAGGTTCAAGGGGTTTGGAACAGTGCGAGCGGGGGCGCTTGAACAGCCGAGCGAGAGTACTGTATAAATAACCAGACAAACGTAATCGGGAGCCTGTCATGCTCATGCACCTCGCGGTAAACAACTATGCGATCGTCGATCATCTCGAGCTCGAGCTGAACGGAGGCATGACCGTTGTGACCGGCGAAACCGGTGCAGGGAAGTCCATCATGCTGGACGCGCTCGCATTGACACTCGGCGACCGCGCCGACAGCGGCGCAGTTCGCCCCGGCGCAGACAAGGCCGACCTCCTCGCCACGTTCGACATCTCGGATATTCCGGAGGCCCGCGAATGGCTGGACGAGCGCGATCTGGCAAGCGAGGATCAGGTGATTCTGCGTCGCGTCGTGACCGCGGAAGGGCGCTCGCGCGGGTACATCAATGGCAGCCCCTGTCCGCAGCAGGACCTGAAAGCGCTGGGCGAGATGCTCATCGACATCCACAGCCAGCACGAACACCAATCGCTGCTCAAACCCGATACGCACCGGCGGCTGCTCGACGCGTTTGCTGGCGCCGGCGAACTGGCCCGACAGGTTCAGCTCGCCGCCCAGCGCTGCCGACAAACCGAGCAGGCGCTGCAACAGGCCAGCCAGGACGGTGACGAGTACACATCTCGCGTGCAATTGCTGACCTATCAGCTCGAAGAGCTGGATAACCTGAGCCTTCAGGACGGCGAACTGGAACAGCTGGAAGATGACCAGCGCCAGCTGGCGAACGCCGAACATATCACCCAGTCGTGCCAGCAGGTCATCAACCTCTGCAGCGAGAGCGACAGCGGCAGCGTGCTCCAGGCATTGACGGCCAGCCTTCAGCGGCTAAATGGATTGACGACGCACAACCGCAACCTGGATGAAGCAAATAGCCTGCTGGCCAGCGCACAGATTCAGGTCGAGGAAGCGGTCGGCGAACTGACGCGCTATCTCGATCATTTCGAGGCTGACCCGGAGCGGCAGCAGCAGATCGAAGAGCGTCTTGGCGTCATCTACGACCTGGCTCGCAAACATCGGATCAATCCGGACGAGCTGCCTGCCTTGCAACAGAGATTGATCGACGAACTAGAAGGATTGCAGCAACGGGGCGCGGATACAGAAAAGCTCGCCGAAGAACTAGAGGCTTATCGGGCTCATTATCGCGAACTTGCCGGCGACCTGTCGGAACAGCGAAGAGAAGCCTCGGCCCGCCTTTCCGAGGCCGTGACTGATGAAATTCAGCAGCTCGGCATGCCTGGCGGCAACATCGTCGTACAACTCTCTCCAACCAAACCAGGCAGCTACGCGCCGACCGGTATGGAAACGGTGGAGTTTCTAGTCAGCGCCAACCGGGGCCAGCCGGCGAAGCCGCTGGCCAAGGTCGCATCGGGGGGCGAACTCTCACGCATCAGTTTGGGCATTCAGGTCGTCACTGCTCAGACGTCGCGCGTGCCAACGCTGGTCTTTGATGAAGTGGACGTGGGCATTGGCGGCCCGACCGCTGAAATCGTCGGCCGACTGTTGCGCCAACTTGGCGCACGAGGTCAGGTGCTGACCGTCACCCACCTGCCACAGGTAGCCGCACAGGGGCATCAGCATCTTTTCGTACGCAAGGAGCAAAGCGAGACATCGACGCGTACACGGATCGATCAGCTGGACGAGGCAGGCCGGGTACATGAGGTAGCTAGAATGCTGGGCGGGATCGATCTGACGGAGGAGTCGCTGGCGCATGCGCGCAAGCTGATTTCAGCGATTTGATGGCGGCGCCCGGGCAGGCGCAGCTTGAAGAGCAGCGCCTGTCGGGACTGAGCTCGTTACTGCCGAACCTCCGGCAACGAGAGCCCTGAGCGGACACCGGAAAGGCACCGCTCCGCCTGGTTCATCAGGCCTTGCGCTTCACGTAGAGCACCAGATTGTGGTCAACGAGCTCGTAACCGTGCTCCTTGACGATCTCGCGCTGGCGACGCTCGATTTCCGGATCGAAGAATTCGATGACTTCTCCGGTGTCCAGACAGACCATGTGGTCATGATGGTCGCCGTCGGCCAGCTCGAACACCGCATGGCCACCGTCGAAGTTGTGACGCACTACCAGCCCGGCAGACTCGAACTGAGTCAGGACGCGGTATACCGTCGCCAGACCTACGTCTTCGCCCGCGTCCATCAACGCCTTGTAGACGTCTTCGGCACTCATGTGCCGGTCCTGGGAACTGTCCAGCATCTGCAGGATCTTAACGCGAGGTAGCGTCACCTTCAGACCGGCCTTTCTAAGTTCTTGATTCTCTACCATTGCTAGTTTCTCGCTCAGCGCTTCGCAGGGCTGGATCTGTCGGGTATGATTCAAGGCCATTCAGCCAATTCACGATAGTGGATGTTACCACGCGATGCCAAACAGTCTGAACCGAATCCTCTGTATCCTCTTGTGTCTCGCCACCGCCACGCTTGCCGGCTGCGGGTTTCCCGGCGTCTACAAGATCGACGTTCAGCAAGGCAACGTCGTGACGCAGGAGATGGTCGACCAGTTGCGCCCAGGCATGACCACTCGACAGGTCCGCTATATCATGGGCGCGCCCTTGATTCAGGACACCTTCTCTCCGAATCGCTGGGACTACCTGTATAGCCTACGCGCCGGCCACGCACCGCGTCAGCAGGAACGTATCACGCTATGGTTCGAAAATGATCGGCTCGCCCGCCTCGCCGGCGATTTCGTTCCAGGCACCAGTCGCGACGAAGCCATCATGGGTCAACAAGGCCGAGACGCGACCGAGGAGCCCGGCACCCAAAGCTACCCGATCGATCTGGGCGCCCCGCTCGGTACCGGCGAGTAATCACGACGAGGCGGCACGGCCCGCCTCGCCTTATTCCGTTGTCTGTTTGTCCGCCTTGGCCTTGGCTGCCGCCCGTTGCTTGCGCACTTCCTTCGGGTCGGCGATAAGCGCTCGATAGATTTCAACCCGCTCGCCGGGACTGATTACCCGCTCGGCGGGTTTCGCGACGGCCTTGCCGAATATCCCCATCGGACTGGTCTCGATATCCAGCTCAGGAAAGTGTTCCCCTATCCGTGAGAGACGCACCGCCTCCAGGACACTGGTACCCTCCGGCACGACCAGACTGACGATCTTCTGCTTGTGCGGCAGCGCGTAGGCCACCTCTACGGCAATCGATTGCTCAGCCACCGTACAACTCCTTGGCACGCTGCGAGAACGCGTCCACCAGCGTATTCGCAGCATGGTTGAACAGCGGGCCAAGTGTCGCCCGGATGATTGGCCCGGAATATTCGAAGTGTAAATCGAGACTGATCTTGCACGCCTGCTCGCTGAGCGGCTTGAACTCCCACGTACCCTGCAGATTGCTGAAAGGGCCGTCTTCCAGCTGCATTTGAATCTGCCGGCCGGGCACCAGCACATTACGCGTGGTAAACGATTGACGCAGTCCGGCCTTGGCCACGGTCAGGCGAGCACGCATGGCATCGTCGGTCTCCTCGAGAACATGCGCTTCGGAGCACCAGGGCAGGAATTCGGGGTAATGCTCGACCCGATTGACCAGGTCATACATCTGCTCTGCCGTGTAGGGCAGCAACGCCGAGCGTTGGATATGCGTCATAGCGGATTCACTTGAACAATTCGGTTACGAAAACGACGATCACTCCCGCAGGAGCTACATAGCGTAGCAGGCACAGTATCATCGGAAACAGCCACGGATGCTTCAGAGACAACTCCTCGCGCAGCGCATCCCGGCTCAACACCCAACCGCCGAACAGGCAAAATGACAGCCCTCCGAGCGGCAACAGGATTCGGCTGGTCAGGTAATCGATACTCTCAAAGAAAGTCCGTCCGCCGGAATCTGTCCAGGCGAACCAGTGCCATCCCGTGTCGTCGGTGACCATGAACCGAGCGTCAGCCAGCACGTTGAATGACAATACCGTCCCCATTCCCACCAGCCAGCACAGTGCCGCAATCACCGCTGTCACGCTCGGGCGCGACCAGCCCGATCTTTCGACGCCATAGGCGACAGCAGGCTCCAGCATGGAGATCGCCGAGCTCCAGGCTGCGATCGCAACCAGCAGAAAGAACAGCAGGCCGAACACCTCGCCCAGCGCAATGTTGCCGAAAGCAATCGGCAAGGTCACGAACATCAGGCCTGGTCCCGCGCTTGGCTCCAGGCCCGCGGCAAAGACCACTGGAAACAATGCCATCCCGGCGGTCAACGCCACCAGCGTATCGAGCAGGGCCACGGTGATGACCGTCCTGCCAATCGACGCGTGCCTGGGCATGTAAGCGCCAAATACCATGATCGAACCGACGCCAACGCTCAACGTGAAAAAGGCGTGCCCCATGGCCGCGAGAATACCGGCAGGCACCTCCGCAAGGTCGAAGTGGAACAGGAAGCGCACGCCTTCCATGAAATGCCCGGTCGAAAGGCTGTAGCCAAACAGCACGACAAGCAGCACGAAAAGCATCGGCATCATGATGCGTAGCGCCTTTTCCAGCCCTGCCACGACGCCGCGAGCAATGATCAGCGCGGTTATCAGCATAAACAGGCTGTGCCAGCCGGCGAGACGCCAAGGATCATCGGTCAGGCTGGAGAAACGAGCTGCCGCACCCTGCCCGGAGATTCCAGCGAACGCGCCCCGACCCATGCCAAGAATGTAGTCGAGCGCCCAACCGGCCACCACGCTGTAGAAAGAAAGAATCATCAGCGCCGCGATCATGCCGATCATCGCGGCCCAGGCCCACCGCGGCGAGGCGTTGGACGCCTGCGCCAGGCTGCGTAGCGAATTGACCGGACTCTGACGCCCGCGTCGACCCAGCACGGTCTCGGCAAGCATGATCGGCGCGCCAATCAGCGCAATACAGACCAGATAGACCGCGACGAAAGCGCCTCCCCCGTATACACCGGCCATGTATGGGAATTTCCAGATATTCCCCAACCCGACCGCCGAGCCGGTGGCAGCGAGGATAAATACCCAGCGGCTCGCCCAAACGCCGTGAATCGACTGCTGCTCGTTTGCCATGGCGCCGCTCCGGCTCCCGAAAAAGGCCCGCATTGTCCCGCCTTTGGCTGGCTGTCTCAAGTCGCAACGCCACGGCGATAGCGGAACAGGCGGTGGCCCCCTATAATACGCCGCCATGAGCAAACCAAAGAAGCAACAGTCCAACAGCGGCACCATTGCGCTGAACAAGCGGGCCAAACACGAATATTTCGTTGAAGACCGATTCGAAGCAGGCCTTGCCCTGACAGGCTGGGAAGTCAAAAGCCTGCGCGCGGGGAAAGCACAACTGATCGACAGCTACGTCCTGCTCAAGGATGGCGAAGCGTTTCTGTTCGGCGCCCACATCGCACCACTGCAGACAGTCAGTACGCACGTGGTCGCCGACCCGATCCGCACCCGTAAATTGCTACTCAAGGCACGCGAGCTCGACAAGATCATCGGTGGCGTCCAGCAGAAGGGCTACAGCTGCGTCCCGCTCGCCTTGTACTGGAAGAAGCATCTGGTCAAATGCGAGATCGCGCTAGTACGCGGCAAGAAGGACTTCGACAAGCGCGAAACCGAGAAACAGCGTGACTGGGAACGGGAAAAGCAGCGCATCGTGCGGGAAGTCAACCGCTAGCTCGACAGGTGGAACTATCTGCTGTCTCAGAGTCGAATCAATTGATGCGTCATTACTCCTGCGCATCCATCAAGGTTGAAGCTACTTTCCAATGCCCCGCACTGCGGGGTATTTTTTGATCAGTAGCCTGTATTAAATGCCGCATGTGCAGTACAATCTCCATTGCTTTACAGCACCACGGTTTTGGGGCCGATTAGGATTCGACGGCGGTTACAAAACTTGAGGGGCATGCCGAGCTGGTAGCAGAACTCGTAAATTCGCTGCTGCAAACTTATAGTTGCCAACGACGACAACTACGCTCTAGCCGCTTAAGTCGGCTAGCTGACCCTAGGGGATGCCTGTAAACCCGAAGATTTGGTCAGTCATATAGAACAGGATCGCCGTGAAGTTTGCTGTAGACGTAGCGGCTAAAACTCATACAGCTCGCTCCAAGCACCCTGCCACTCGGGCGGCGCGGAGTTAACTAAGTAGAGATGGCTAAGCATGTAGAACCGAGAGCGGAGGACCGGCGGACGGGGGTTCAAATCCCCCCGGCTCCACCAAATTAAAAGAGACGCCCCAGGGCGTCTCTTTTTTTTGCTGTTCATTTTGTAGCACGTCATCGCAAGGCGACATCCCCAAGGACGGCCCGGCCTGGCAGGGCTCGCATTCAACGAGCGCCTGCGCACGGCGAACTTCCAGGCCGGCCTAGTCGGAGCGGGCCTCCTCTGCCCCGAGCGATCCGGCATTGCCGTCATCGTAGGCCAAAGGCATTCCCTGCTCGGTGACTGCCGCCAGTCTGCGACGTATCATCGGGCCTGACAATCTCGCTGCCTCAACCGATGGGTGGGAGAACGCATCGCGATAGAGGATCTCTCCATTGGCCGCGCGATAGTTACAGGTTTGCCCAGGACAGAAGACGTCGATCAGGTCGACGACCACTACGTCGCGCCGTTGCGCCAGGTCGCGCATGGTCTCGTCAAGCCTGGCCCGCCGCTTCAGCGTTTCAGCGCGGCTCAGGAAAGCACATAGCCGCCCTTCAGGCGCGTACCATTGCGGCACCACTTCGGCGGGATCGCACCGCGCTTCTCGCGCGAAGGGATTGCCGTGCAGAACCGCCAGCTTCACTCCCCTACCTTGCAGTTCCACAGACAGGCTTTCGATGCCGGTCTTGAGCTGCGTCAGTCGAGCTTCGGACGTCTCGCTCGGTGCGGCGGGAGAAAACGAAGCTAGGTCGCTAGCGATGAACACCCAGTCGCCAGGACGCAATCGATCCATCAGACCCGGCGCGACAACCTGCCAGTAATAGTCGTTCGCCTCGCTCCATTCACCGGTGTTCGGGACCTCCCGAACAGGCGATGCACCCCATGAGGAGGTGATGGTGACAGCGAAACCATCTTCAGTTACCAGCTGATCGAACGCGGCAACCAGCGACGCAGCGAATGAATTACCAAGCACCAGCATGCGTGTCTCGGCAGTGTCGAAATCGCCAAGGGTGCAGTCCGCCAGCGGGATCACCTTGCCAACTTCTGTGTCGTCGGCGAGCACACAGGGCTCGCCTTTCCAGCGATACCGCGCGTCTGGCAGGACGTATTCGTGCACCAGCGATTCAACACCGATAGCCGCCATGTTCGGCCTGTCCCCGGCATAAAGACGACCGTTCATCGGCCAGGCAATAAACGCCACGAGCGCCGAAGCGATACAGGCACTGCTCATGCCATAGCCGATCGAGACCAGCCGATGCTTCGACCAGGTAGCCTTTCGCAGCGGCGTTTCAATGTAGTGGTAGGAAAGCACAGCCAGCAATAACATCAATCCGATCTGCGCCGGCGCAGTCCAGGCGCTGATCCCGACCGTCCAGCGACTCAACGACAACACTGACCAGTGCCATAGGTAGAGCGAATACGAGATCAGACCGATGTAGACGACGGCACGATTGCACAGCAGGCGGGAGCTTGCGCTACTCGCATTGGTAGAACACAGGATGAACAGGCTGCACAGCGCAACGACCAGCACGGTCGCAACGGCAGCGTTCTCCTGTGCCAGCCACAGCGACGCGACCAGCATTACCAGAAGCGGCGTGGCCAGACCGGCAATCCGCCGAGTGTCGACGCGCGTAGACAGAACGAATATCAGGGAGCCGGCCGCCAGCTCCCAGAAGCGGGTCGGGGTGAAGAAATAAAAGGAATGCTTGCCGATATGGTTCCAGTAGATGAACCCCGCTAGCGATATTAGCGAGATAAGCCCCAGCGTGGTAACGAACGCCCTGACACCAGGCGTCTTGCGACCGAAACCAGTCAACCAGATGATGAACGGAAACAGTAGATAAAACTGTTCTTCGACGCCCAGCGACCAGGTATGCGTGAACGCATTCAGATGCGCCGCCCCGCCGAAGTAATCGGTCGCCTTGATCTGCAAGTAAATGTTGGATAGCCCGAACAGCGACATCAGGCCAGTCTTCAGCGACTGCGAGGGGTCAGGGTTGAATAACGACAGGAGTACTCCGGTCACCAGCACGAAAACCAGCAGGGCCGGGACCAGCCGCTTGACACGCCGGACATAAAAATCCCCAAGCAAGTCGCCAAGGCTGCTATAACGGCGGTAATAGAGTGACTGGGTTATGACAAAACCGGAGATAACGAAAAACACGTCTACGCCGAGATAGCCGCTCGGCAGCAACTCGCTGTTGAAGTGATTGATGATGACTGCGACGACGGCAAGCGCCCTTAAACCATCAATTTCCCTGCGATACACCGGTTGCCCGGCATGGTGAAAGGTAGGTTGCATAGTCCAGACCTGTAACCATGGGACGCACGAAAGCCCATCCGGCAGACGGGTGCCGGTGGCGGCGCGTCCGAAAATTTATTGTTTGAGGATCGACTGCATTAGCTGCACGTCGATGGCGCCAGCTTCGGAGCCCAGGGACGAGCGTAGTTCAAATTCGTGGCCTTACAAGCCTTTAGCCAGCACCCGAAGGACAGGAAGCGGCCGGGGAAGTTCCGCGGCACGCCCTGAGTGTCGGCACTGCCCGGCTTGGAAACGCGCGCAAGGCCTATCCCAGACACGCCGCCCGCCTCGCCGCGACTCGA
The DNA here is from genome assembly GCF_900104945.1 of Halopseudomonas xinjiangensis. Taxonomy (NCBI): domain Bacteria; kingdom Pseudomonadati; phylum Pseudomonadota; class Gammaproteobacteria; order Pseudomonadales; family Pseudomonadaceae; genus Halopseudomonas; species Halopseudomonas xinjiangensis. Next base: position 2,704,134 of record NZ_LT629736.1, read on the forward strand.
GCGATTGTGCCGGCCTTTTGTGCTTCGCGTCATGTTACGCGCGATTCGGTCGGAACCCTGATCTATGGCAGGGAACTCTCACCCCCGCGGCGGGTCTAGTTGTCGTAACAGTCGTCAATTGATAGCAATATAATATTTCAGCTGACGTCTCTAACAGCATCAGGAACCTGTTCGGCGGTATGTACCTCAAGGCTAGGAGGGCTTATGAACAATCAGATGGAGTTGATGGATGCCGCCTGGTATTTGCTTCAGTGCAAACCTCGCCAGGATGCTCGCGCCAACGAGCACCTTAACCGCCAGGGTTTTGAATGCTTTCATCCGACCATGCAAACGGAGTCAATCCGAGGTGGGAAGATGACCACGCATTCACAAGCCTTGTTTCCGGGTTATCTGTTCATCCGTATCCCAGCTACAGCCAACTGGACCACGCTGCATTCCACGCGTGGCGTTTCGCGTGTAGTGGGCTTCGCCGGCCAGCCATGCAAGGTAGCAGACCATCTGATCGAACATCTGCGGCGCCGGTGCGAGTCGATCGGCACGCAGGTACGGTTCAGCCCGGGCGACACGGTGCATATCAAGGTTGGTCCGTATGCCGAACTGGACGCCATTTTCGTGGCAATGGATGGCGAAGAACGGGTAATGCTGTTGTTAAACGTACTGAACCGGCAACAGCCGGTGCGGGTGCCTCTCACTCACTGCCGGGCCTAGGCATGAATGTTGCAGATAGTCATCTCAGCTTCACCAACGCCCTACAGAGTGGAAGAGCGCATCCTGTTCAAGAACCGTGCAGTAGTGGACAAGGTCGACACAATGTATCTGCAACCTTCTTGGGGAGCTATCCCCGGGGCGGTAGCGTGCCTGGACAGTCGAGTTTCCTATTGCACCAATATGATGCTAAACCTAGGTTGACGTGCCGGACGAGGGCGAATGCCCTACCAGAACGACTGACTGCTTCGGCAGGGTTCGGCTTCAACAAGGAGATAGTTGAACATGCGTAGAACATTGATTGCATCCTCCATCAGCCTGGCCCTTGCGGCTTTTTCCGTTACTTCTGTCCAGGCGGCCTCCAGCGATGCTGGCAACTGTCAGGCTTCCATCGAACAGCAGATGGGCGCCGCGACCGATGAAGCAGCCGTCAGCCTAGCCGTCCGCCAGCAGATCACCGAGTGCACGCAGCCCGCGCCCGACGTAGTGACCCGCGCCATTCAGTCTCGCCCCGATCAGGCAGTTGTCATCGTTCGGGCGGCAGTCGAGGCGGCACCGGACCAGCTCCACGCCATTGTCGAGGCAGCGATCGCCGCTGCGCCAGACCAGGCGGAACTGATCGTAAGCGCCGTTACAGACGCAATGCCGACGGCTGCCGGCTCGACCGGTGACTCCCCGACACCCAGGAAACCCGACAGCCTGCCTTCTGGCGGATCCGGTGGTGGCGCAGGCGGTGGAACCACCGCCAGCTCCAGCTGATACGTACGTAGTCAGCACTCCAACAAACCTATCGAAGCGATAAGGAATTCTGCAAATATGAAGTATTCCAAGTTACTGGCTGCATCACTTGTCAGCTCCGTATCTGCCTATGCCGTGGCAGACGAGCCGCGCAGCATCTACCTGCGCGGCTTCGAACTCACCCCGACGCTCCTGGTTGGTGAAAGCTATGACGACAACTACCGGGGCCTTGATCAGGACGAGCGCGCATCGTGGATTACCAGCATCGAGCCAAGCCTGTTGCTGTCGGCAGAGACGCGTAACGCCGGGTACCAGCTGCGCTACACGCTGAGCTCCGACATCTATCATGACGATTCGGATGCGACCAACACCGACCATATCCTGGCGCTGAAAAGCATCATGGAGCTGACGTCACGCCATCGCGTGAACTGGAATCTCGGCTACAGCCGCATCGAGAACACGATCAACGACGATCGCACGGTGACCGACACCGGCGGGGTCGAGGAGCTGCTCGAGCGTCGCTTCCAGAACGAACGGTATGACCGCGCCGTTGCCGGTGTTGGCTATACCTTCGGCGCACGCACCGCGCCGAACCAGTTGGAGTTCGGCGCCGAGTACCAGCGTCTGCGCTACCGCGACGACTTCAACGAAGACCAGGATCGCGACACTGTGGCGCTGGGCACCACATGGTTTCATCGTCTCGGCGCGCGCACCCGTACGCTAGTCGAACTGCGCCATGCCGACCACAGCTACGAGCAGAGCACATCGCTCCGCGATAGCACCAACCTGGCGGCACTGGTCGGCGCCACCTGGGAAGCGACAGCCAAGACCACCGGCACACTCAAGGCCGGTGCCGAGCGCAAGGACTTCGATAGCGATACCCGTAGCGACTACACCAGTCCTATGTGGGAAGCCGGCATCGTCTGGGCTCCGCGGACCTACTCCAAATTCGACCTCACCTCTCGCCGCGCCTTTGACGAAGGCGATGATGGCGCGAGCACCGTGCAGGACATCAGCACCGTGCTGAACTGGACCCACGAATGGAACCCGTGGATTAGTTCCGAACTCGAATACCGCATGGCTGACCGCGAGTACAAGGCGACAGAGCGCGAAGATGACCTTCAATCGTACGGCATTGCGTTGACTTATTCGCCGGACCGTTGGATCGATTTCACGCTGGGTTACCGCTTCGTGGAGAATGATTCCAACCTCTCCATCGCAAGCTATGACCGCAACGTCTACATGCTGACCGTCGACATGAGCCTGTAACGCGCAAGCGAAGCAAGGTACTTACACCCAGACCGCCCGACAGCTGCCGGACCTACCGGCCGGCAGCGCCGGAGCCGCCAATGGCGGACTCCACGGGCAATTAGATAAAGGAGAGAAAAAGGTATGTCGATCCAACCTATTCTCAAATTCTTTTCCCTGGTCTTTCTGCTAGGTCTGACCTTGCAGGCTAGCGCACAGAGCCCGCAGCCGCAGGTCGGCGCAGTGTCCAAGGGGTCATACGAGCTGAGCTCGGGTGACGTACTACGCATCAGTGTTTACGGGGAACCGGACCTGAGCTTCGAAGAGATTCGTCTCAACGATGCCGGCACGTTTTCCTATCCGTTTCTCGGTGAAGTGAATGCCGCCGGCAAGACTCCGCGTCAGGTCGAGCAGGAGATCACCGAGGAACTCAAGAACGGCTATCTTCGCGACCCCCGGGTGTCGATCAGCGTGATCAACTATCGGGAGTTTTACATCAGCGGCGAGGTCAAACAGCCCGGCGGTTATCCATACCAGCCCGGCCTGACGCTTGATCGCGCTATCGCGCTGGCCGGAGGCCTGACCGAGCGAGCATCGACCCGACGCATCACCATCGTTCGTGGCTCGAGTGAGAGCCGTGAATCGGAGCGTGCGACGCTCAGCACCCTGGTCAAGCCAGGCGACACCATCACTATCGACCAAGGATTCTTCTGAGCATGAACAGCTCCATACGACCTGACCGCACCTGGCCGCCCATGCCATCCAACGACGATGACCCGGATTACGTCGATCTCAAGCGGATCTGGAACGCACTCTGGTCGCGCAAATGGAGCATCATCGCACTGGTGGTGGTTGTCACCATGCTGACGACCCTCGCCGTCATGCAGATGACCCCCGTCTATACCGCCAAGGCGACGATGATGATCGAAACCAAAAGCGATCAGCTGGTAGCTTTCCAGCGGGTGGATGACAACAGTCGAACCGTCAACGAGTACATGCAGACGCAGCTCGGCCTGATGACCAGCCGGGGTGTCGCCGAGCGCGTAGTTCGCGAACTCAATCTCACCGAGCATCCGGAGTTCGACCCGCGCCAGCAGGACGAGCCATTGATCGATCTCCGCGGCATGTTGAGCCGGGCCAAGGCGAGCTTCCTGGGTGATGATCTGTCCGAGGCGGCCACGCCTCTCACCGAAGCGCAGATCATGGACGCAGTGACCCGCGACTTCATGTCTCGAATCAGCGTCGGCGTCGAAGGCAAGAGCCAGTTGGTTAGCATCCGTGTAGCGATGGCAGATCGTCTCACCGCAGCGCAGGCAGCCAACGAGCTTGGCGAAAGCTTCATCGAGAGCCAGCTCGAAGCGCAGATGGAAATGTCGATGTCGGCGACCAGCTGGATGAACGAGCGCCTCACGGAGCTGCGCGCCTCGCTGCAGGAAGCCGAAAATCGACTCCAGGCCTACCGTGAGCAGGAAGGTCTCGTCGACGTGGACGGCGTTCAGACGGTCAGCGCCAACGAGCTGTCACTCACCGGTGACCGCATGATCGACGCACGTCGCCAGCGCGCCGAGGCCGAAAGCCAGTGGCGCCAGGTCCAGGCGTCGAAGGACCAGGGCTGGGAGCGTCTGGCCAGCATCCCGGCGGTACTGGGTCATCCGTTGATCCAGCAGTTCAAGGCCGAGCAGGCACGTGCCCGCTCCAAGGTCGAAGAACTGTCACGCCGCTATGGCAACCGTCACCCGGCAATGGAAGCAGCGCGCTCCGACCTGGCTGCTGCCACGGCGAGTCTGCGCGGACAGGTCGAGCAGGTTATCGCCGGCATCGAGCGCAACTATCAACTGGCAGTCGCCAACGAGAACTCGCTGCGCAATTCCTTCGAAGCGAACAAGGAACAGATCCAGGACATTTCGCGCAAGGAATTCCGTGTCCGCGAACTGCAACGCGACGTCGAGAGCAACCGTCAGCTGTATGAGACGTTCATGACGCGTCTGCGGGAGACCACCGCGACTCAGGACCTGAACACTGCCAACGCTCGTATCGTCGATACCGCCTTGCCCCCAGCCAGGCCTTCGGCGCCAAACACCAAGTTGCTGATCTTGATCGCAGCCTTCGTGTCGCTGATAGCAGGCGTTGCCTTCGCACTGATCTCCGACATCCTCAACAACACGTTCAAGAGCACCGAGGACGTCGAGAGCAACCTCAACCTGCCAGTGCTCGGGATCGTGCCGCTGGTGGCCAGGAAGCAGGAGAAGCAAGTCCCACACCTGTTCGAGCGCGGCGACGATTTGCGCTTCTGCGAGGCGATTCGAACCATTCGCACCAGCGTCATGCTGTCCGACATGAGCCGCCCACAGAAGGTCATCGTGATCACCTCCTCGGTACCTGGCGAGGGCAAGAGCTCGGTCGCCGCGAACATGGCGTTTGCCCTGTCGCAGCTGCAGCGCGTTCTGCTGATCGACGCCGACCTGCGTCGTCCCACTCTGGCGCGGAATTTCGATTTCCCGGTTGGCACACCAGGTCTTGCAAACCTGATTTCCGGTACTGCCAAGGTCGAGGATTGCATCCAGACAGTGGACAGCCAGCTCGATATGCTGACCGCCGGTGCGGTGCCGCCCAACCCGCTGGAACTCCTGGCGTCGCCACGCTTTGCCAAGTTCCTGGAGCGAGTCAAGGATCGTTACGACCACATCCTCATCGACTCTCCGCCGACTCAGGCAGTCAGCGACGCGGTGCTCATGGCCACCCACTCCGATTCGGTTATCTACGTGATCAAGTCCGAGTCCACGTCGATCTCGATGGCTCAGAAAGGTGTCGGTCAGTTGCTTCAGGGCGGTGCGTCCATCGTCGGTGTTGTGCTGAACCAGGTCGACGTGAAAAAAGCTGCCAAGAAAGGCGAGTACAGCGGCTACTACGATCACTACGGCTACAGCGAAGCCAAGGCCTGATCCTTCCCCACCCCAGTTCGGCTGGCAGGTGACTAGCATGATGATCGATTTGCACAGTCACCTGCTTCCGGGCATCGACGATGGTCCCGAAGATCTCTCCACCGCGCTGGACATGGCGCGGTTGGCCGTGGCAAGTGGCACCACCCACCTTATCTGTACTCCACACATCCACCCGGGCCGCTATAGCAATGACGCTGCAAGCATCAAACTCGCCTGGCAGGCATTCGACAAAGCGTTGAAATCGGCGGGCATCCCTCTTCGTACCGGGTTTGCTGCCGAGGTTCGCTTCGGCAGTGAACTGTTCACCTCGATAGGTGACGGAACGGTCCCATTCATGGGCGATTGGAATGGACGTAAAGCCGTGTTGCTGGAATTCTCCCACGCCGATGTACCCTTTGGCGCCGAACGGATGACCGAGTGGATGCTGGCTCAGGGCGTAGTGCCGATCATCGCCCATCCAGAGCGCAACAAGGGCATCATGCGCCATCCCGCCCGGCTCAAAGCCTTTCTGCAACAGGGCTGTCTGCTGCAGGTCACGGCTGGTTCGGTAGCCGGCAAATTCGGTGAGCGGGCACGCAAGCTCGCTCACTCGCTGCTGCGCGAAGGCGTCGTCAACATACTCGCCAGTGACGGGCACAACCTGGGTAAAAGACCGCCGGACATGCGTCACGGTTTACGTGTCGCCAGCGAGATTGTCGGGGAACGCCAGGCAAAACATCTTGTCCTAGATACGCCATGGAAAATTGTCCATGGCCAACTTGTCTGACTCTACCCGACCGCGGACGGCCGGGCATGTCACGCCGAGCTTTTTGATGTACGGCGCCATCAAGGACGGAGACCATGACTGCTTCAGTAGTACTCAACCCTAGTAATGATGACAGGCGAGCGAGGCAGCGATCACGCACGGCACCATCACGACTGCAGGCGGCTGCCTGCGGTCTCGGCCTGGCGTTGGGCGTGTGTGGAGCAGCGGTTGCTATTCCTCTCGTTCAATCCGGTGTCGCTGCCTTCCAGACCGAACGCGTTCTGGTCGCCTGGAGCGAGAACGATCACCTGCCACCCGGACACCTCTGGGACCAGCTACTGCAACGCGCGGATCAGGCTGTCGCCGGCTACCCCGCCGCGAGCGGCGAGTATCTCGACCGCCTCGGTCGCGCGCACCTCTGGGGCGCAATCATTTATCCCGAAGATGCTACGCACTGGCAGCAGGCTGCGGCATCGTTCCGCGCATCCGTCACTGTCCGCCCTGACTGGCCATGGTCCTGGCTACGCCTCGCGCACGCCAAGCTGCAAGGCAGCGAGCTCGACGATGAATTCGATCACGCGCTGCGGCAGGCATTCCTGCTCGGCTCTGGCCGACTGGAACTCAACCAGGATCTGGCTCGCATGGGGTTCAGCGTCTGGCGCGAATTGACCATTGAACAGCGCGCTCTGGTGTTGCAAGCCGCAGAGCGGGTTGTCGCACGCAGTGAAAATCACGCAAAAGCTATGCAACAGGTGGCACAGGCCGCCGGTATCGGATCGGCGCTGTGCTGGGCAGTCGACTCGTCAATAAAGACCCGACACCACATTTGCAAGGAGGACGGTTAACCATGATCGCCAAGCGAACCAATCCCGCTGTAAACCGCCGCGGCCTGACTTTCTGGGGCCAATGGTTATGTGGAGTGACGCTTGTCAGCGCCCTGCTTTGCTACTTGGTCTTTGAACAGTTCGGCATGGTCTCGACACAGTACAGACTGCTGATCGTGATCACCGTGTTCTGCTCTGTACCGGCATATATGCTGCTACACGTGTACCACAAGAAGCATTCCTATCTCACCGGCCTGGCTCACCTGCTGGCCGGCTGGGCGACGCTGTTGGTCGGACTGTTCGTCATCGCCTTTCTCAGTGACAGCATGCATCTCTTTTCTTCGGAGGTGCTGTTGAACTGGGCGCTGTATGGTTTCCTGGTGCAGGGCCTGGCTTACATTCCGCTGCGCTATTTTGCCAACCGTCATTCGAGCCGGCTGCGTATCGAGCGCACCTCAGTCATCATCGGTTCCGGCCCTGCCGCCTATGAACTGGCCGAGCGGCTAACCGGATCCAACCGTGTTCCGCTGATGGGTCTGATCACGTCCAGACCCGATGTGCAAACGCGCGACGGACGCTTTCCGGTCCTCGGCGATCTGTCCACCGTGCGCGAAATCGTCGAGCAGTATGGCATTCGTCGCGTGTATATCGCTTTGAGCCTGGACGAAGTCGCCTTCATCGAAGAGTTGTACCTGACGCTGCTGGACATGAGCGTGGACGTCGTCTGGATTCCCGATTTTGGGCGCATGCCGCTACTCAACCAGTCAATTTCGCAGATCGAACAGATGCCCGCCATCTACCTGAACGAGACACCCGTCAGCTCGCACCCGGCTTCGGTTTTCAGCAAGGAATTGATGGACCGCAGCATCGCGTTGCTGGCGATCATCGCGCTGAGCCCGATCCTCATTGCCTCGGCGATCGGCGTGAAGCTGTCCTCCCCTGGTCCGGTCCTGTTCCGCCAGCCGCGTCATGGGTGGAACGGTGAGATCATCCACGTGATGAAATTCCGTTCGATGCGCCAGCACGACGACGGCCAGGTCAAGCAGGCGACACGAGACGATCCCCGCGTGACCCCGTTCGGCCGCTTTCTACGTAAGAGCTCTATCGACGAACTGCCCCAGTTGTTCAACGTGCTCAAGGGCGAAATGTCTTTGGTGGGGCCGCGCCCTCACGCCGTCACCCACAATGATTATTACAGCGACAAGATCATGGCTTACATGGCGCGCCATCGGATCAAGCCGGGCATCACCGGCCTGGCGCAGGTGACTGGTCACCGGGGCGAGACCGAGACGCTGGAAAAGATGCAGCAGCGCGTCGAGAAGGACCTGGCCTATATCAACAACTGGTCGCTGTGGCTGGACATCAAGATACTCATCAAGACGCCCTTCACACTGTTTTCGAAGGACGTCTACTAGGACGGTGCCGGAGCAGGCTCCGGCACCGGGCGGATCAACGCTCGCAGCGGCTCAAGGCCCTCGAGCAAGTGCAGATTCACGCTCAAATTAAGGAATAGCTATGAACATAACTGTCGTTGGAACCGGCTACGTCGGACTTGTCACTGGAGCCTGCATCGCGGAAATGGGCAACACCGTGTATTGCGTCGACGTGAACCGGGACAAGATCGAAAACCTGAAGAAGGGCATCCTGCCGATCTACGAGCCAGAGCTCGATACCATCGTCGTGGAAAACCATGCCGCAGGCCGACTGCAGTTCACCACCTCGCTCAAGGAAGCGATGGCTGAGACAGACGTGTACTTCATTGCCGTCGGCACCCCGCCCGGCGAGGACGGCTCGGCTGACTTGCGTTACGTACTGGATGTCGCCCGTGAGATCGGCAGCCTCATGGAACGTCCCTCGGTAGTCATCAATAAGTCCACGGTTCCGGTTGGCACCGCAGACAAGGTTCGCGATACGGTGCGCCAGCAGCTCGAAGCGCGCGGCGTGGACATCGAGTTCGATGTGGTATCCAACCCTGAATTTCTCAAGGAAGGCGCCGCGGTGGATGACTTCATGCATCCAGATCGCATTATTGTCGGTACCGACAGTGCTCGTGCCCGCCAGATCATGGACGAGCTGTACGCCCCGTTCATTCGCAACCATCCCCGTATGATGTTCATGGGCGTACGCGATGCGGAAATGACCAAATATGCCGCCAACGCCATGCTCGCCACCAAAATTTCCTTCATGAACGAGGTCGCGAGTCTCTGCGAGCGTCTGGGTGTGGATGTGGAAAACGTTCGCCTGGGCATCGGTTCGGATCAACGCATCGGCTTTCATTTCATCTACGCCGGCTGCGGCTACGGCGGCTCCTGCTTCCCGAAAGACGTAAAGGCTCTGATCAGCATTGCTCATCAGAACGACTTCGAGCCCAAGCTGCTGCAGGCCGTCGAAGCGCGTAACGATCTGCAGAAGCACTCGTTGTTCAACAAGGTCTCGGCGCACTTTTCCGGCGATCTCGAAGGTCGCACCATCGCGGTTTGGGGTCTGGCGTTCAAGCCGGGCACCGACGACATGCGCGAAGCGCCCAGCGTCGTGCTGATCAACAGCCTGATCAACGCCGGAGCCAAGGTCCGCGCCTTCGACCCGGTCGCCCATGAAACCGCACCACGCGAGTTTCCTGAAGAGTGGTTTACCGAGAAAAAGCTGGAAATCGTAGATGGCCAGTATGAAGCCGCCATCGATGCCGACGCGCTGGTGCTGGTCACCGAATGGAAGCCCTTCCGCCGTCCGGACTTCAAGGCACTCAAGAAGCTGCTGCGCACACCGGTGATCGTGGACGGACGCAATCAGTACGATCCGGCACAGACTCAGCGGGCCGGCTTCCATTATTACGGTATCGGGCGCATGCCAACACATGCCGCAATCTGAACTGGCGAACCCCGGCATGGATCAGCGCACTGATAAGCCGAACGCCGGAGGCGGACGGCTGCGCGAATTCAGCCAACGTATGTTACGCAACAGACTGCTGCGCAACATAGCTACCGTAGTCTCCGGAACCGCGGGTGCCCAGGCGTTGACACTGGCGTTCATGCCAGTAATAACCCGCATCTACGGGCCGGACAACTACGGTGTGTTGGGTGTGTTCATGGGTTTGGCGATGATGCTGATCCCGGTGGCGGCGCTGTGCTACCCGACCTCGGTCGTGCTGCCTCGCCGGGATAGCGATGCGCTTGGCCTGGTCAAGCTGTCTCTTCTGATGGCAGGACTGACCTCCTGCGTACTGGCGGCATTCCTGCTCATAGCCGGGGACTGGTTCGCCGCGACGGTCAGCGTCGAGGCAGCTGCGCCTTTTCTGTTGTTGCTGCCCGCCGTCACCTTCGCTGGCGCCGCGCTGGAAACTGCGCAGCAGTGGCTATTTCGCAAACAGCTGTTCCGGGTCACTGCGAAGGTTTCGGTGCTGTACTCGCTGATGCACAACTCCATCCGCAGCCTCGCCGGGCTCCTTAGCCCGACAGCTGCTGTGCTGGTGGTCACCACCGGCTTTGGCCCGGCGCTTCATTCGCTGATGTTGCTGGTGGGCATCCGGAAGGGCCCACCGCTTCAAGTGAAGCCGGATGTGGAGAAGCGCGAGGCACCAACCCGCCTACGTGATCTGGCGCACCGCTATCGTGACTTTCCGCAGTTTCGCGCACCGCAGATGCTTATCAACACCGTATCGCAAAACCTTCCGACGATCGTGCTGGCTGCCTATTTCGGTCCCGCAGCGGCGGGATTCTTCGCGTTGTGCAAGCAAGCCCTGACCATGCCGACACATCTGATCGGCAAGTCCGTGGCGGATGTGTACTATCCCAAGCTGGCTCGTTCCATTGACAAGGGAGAGCCGATTACCGGGACTGTCATGAAAGCGGTCGCCGGGCTGGCAGCCGTGGGACTGATTCCTTTCGCGTTGGTTTTCGCCATCGGTCCGTGGATGTTCGCCACAGTGTTTGGTGACGAATGGCGCAGTGCAGGTGAGTTTGCCCGCTGGCTGGCGCTGGGCGAATACGTCGTTTTCATGTCGCGTCCGTGCACCGTGGCGATTCCGGCACTGGGATTACAACGCCTGTCGCTGATCTTCGAGATCTGCAGTACCACCTTGCGAGTAGCGGCGCTGTTTTTCGGCGCAGCGGTGCTCAATGAACAGATCGGAACCGTTATGGCTTTCAGTGCAGCGAGCATCGTCATTTATTTTGCACTCATCCTGGTTGTATTCATCCAGGCGCGGAAGTGGCATGCCAATCTGCGCAAAGTGGATCGAGTCGCTTGAAAACGGACTTCTATTGAATGGTAGTAACACTATGACATCTGCGACACCTACCATCATCGTGGTCGGCTACAACCGCCCTGACAGCCTGCGGCGACTGCTGGGATCGCTTATAAAAGGGCATTATCCGCCCGGCAACGTCCGGCTTGTGATAAGCCTGGACGCATCCAACACGCCAGAGCCACGCAAGGTAGCCGAAGCCTTCGATTGGCCATTCGGCGAAAAACGTATAGTGGCCGGAGATGAGCGCAAGGGTTTGCGCAAACACGTACTCAGTTGTGGCGACCTGACCGAAGAGTACGGCGACGTTATCGTGCTCGAGGACGATCTGTACGTGTCGCCCTACTTTTACGAATACGCGACGCGCGCGCTAGCCTATTATGCGGATGCCGAGGACGTAGCCGGCGTCAGCCTGTATAGCCTGAATTTCTGCCAGACGGCCAACCTGCCGTTCATCCCAGTGGACAACGGCAACTCGGATGTCTATTTCCTGCAACTGGCAGCTTCGTGGGGCCAGGCCTGGTCCGCCAAACATTGGCGCGGCTTCCGCCAGTGGCTTGCAGCGAATGGCACGGACATTTCGAATATACGGAACATCCCGCCAGACGTCCGCGCCTGGCCTGAGTCGTCATGGTTGAAGCTTTACAACGCTTACATCATCGACCAGAACAAATTTTTCGTATATCCGTACTGCGCCCTGTCGACCAACTTCGGCGATCCGGGACAGCATTTCACCATGGCCTCCTCGCGCTTTCAGGTCGCGGTCCAACAGCAGAGCAAAGAACATCGGTTCACCAGCCTCGAAGACAGCCTCGCGGTCTACGACGCGTACTGCGAGCTGCTGCCACGGAGCATCAAGCGACGCAATCCGAAGCTCGCCAATCACGAATTCGTGGTCAACCTCTACGGCCACAAGCAGCCTCCAGCGGGCCTGCAACTAACCCGTACCAGTCAGCGTGGAGTGCTGAACTTCGAGTTTTCCATGAAGCCCATGGAGCTCAGCGTGCTCAACGATATCGAAGGTCAAGGCATCGCGTTGATCGATACCAGCGAGCTGGACACGCAGGCGCAGAATTCTGCGCAAACCGAATACGATCTGTACCGCTTTTTCTACAAGTTTCCTTCGTTGAAGGTGATCGGCTTCGGCATAAAAGAAAAGATCAAACTGGCGCTCAGCGGCGCTCGACGCTAGAGCATGCCGTGAACCAACTCACTTCCCGTGTGGATTTAACCCCGACTACAGGTAAATAAAATGGAACGCAAAAAAGCACTCATCACCGGCATCACAGGTCAGGACGGCTCATACCTGGCAGAATTTCTCCTGGAGAAGGGCTATGAAGTCCACGGCATCAAGCGTCGCGCCTCGCTATTCAACACCCAGCGTGTCGACCACATCTATCAGGATCCGCATGTCGAGAACAAGAATTTCGTTCTGCACTACGGCGACCTGAGCGATTCCTCGAACCTCACCCGCATCATCCAGGAAGTGCAGCCTGACGAGGTCTATAACCTTGGTGCACAGTCACACGTAGCGGTCAGCTTCGAAGCCCCGGAATACACAGCCGACGTCGATGCCATGGGTACCCTGCGTATCCTCGAAGCAATCCGCCTGCTGGGCCTGGAAAAGAAGACCCGCTTCTATCAGGCCTCGACCTCCGAGCTCTACGGTCTGGTGCAGGAGATCCCGCAGAAGGAAACCACGCCCTTCTACCCGCGCTCACCCTATGCGGTGGCCAAGCTGTACGCCTACTGGATCACCGTGAACTATCGCGAAGCCTATGGCATGTACGCCTGCAACGGCATCCTGTTCAACCACGAGTCTCCGCGCCGCGGCGAAACCTTCGTTACCCGCAAGATCACCCGCGGCCTGGCGAACATTGCCCAGGGTCTGGAAAACTGCCTGTACATGGGCAACATGGATGCGCTGCGTGACTGGGGCCATGCCAAGGACTACGTCCGTATGCAGTGGATGATGCTGCAGCAGGAGACCCCTGACGACTTCGTCATCGCTACCGGCGTTCAGTACTCGGTCCGCGAGTTCATCAAGTGGTCCGCCGCAGAACTGGGCATCACCCTGCGCTTCGAAGGCGAAGGCGTGGAAGAAAAAGCCATCGTCGAGAAGATCGAAGGCGACAAGGCTCCAGGCCTGGCTACAGGTGACGTGATCGTTCGCGTCGACCCGCGCTACTTCCGCCCTGCAGAAGTGGAAACCCTGCTCGGCGATCCGAGCAAGGCCAAGGACGTCCTCGGCTGGACCCCGGAGATCACCGTGCAGGAAATGTGCGCAGAGATGGTCCGTGAAGATCTCAAGGTCGCTCAGCGCCACGCGCTGCTCAAGGAGCACGGCCACGAGATTCCGGTCAGCGTGGAGGGTTGAGCATGGCGGCTGACTTCGACCAGCGCATCTTCGTAGCCGGCCATCGCGGGATGGTCGGCTCGGCGATCGTCCGGCGCCTCGAGGCGCTGGGCTATCGCAACATTGTCACACGCAACCGCAACGAGCTGAACCTGCTGGATCAGCACGCTGTAAATGAATTCTTCCAGACCGAAGGCATCGACCAGGTGTACCTGGCCGCAGCCAAGGTCGGGGGCATTCACGCGAACAACGAGTACCCCGCCGAGTTCATCTACGAGAACCTGATGATCGAGGCCAACATCATCCACGCCGCGCATAGCGCCGGTGTGGAGAAGTTGCTCTTCCTCGGCTCCTCGTGCATCTACCCCAAGCATGCCGAGCAGCCGATGCGTGAAGAGGCCTTGCTCACCGGCATTCTCGAGCCGACCAACGAGCCCTATGCGATCGCCAAGATTGCCGGTATCAAGCTCTGCGAAAGCTATAATCGCCAGTACGGCCGTGATTATCGCAGCGTGATGCCGACCAACCTGTATGGTCCGCACGACAACTACCACCCGGAAAACAGCCACGTCATCCCTGCCCTGCTGCGCCGCTTCCACGAAGCGACCCAGCGCGGCGATGAAGAAGTGGTGGTCTGGGGCAGCGGCAAGCCGATGCGCGAGTTCCTGCATGTGGACGATATGGCCGCGGCCAGCGTGCACGTGATGAACCTCGACACCGAAACCTATCAGCAGCACACCCAGCCGATGCTCTCGCACATCAACGTCGGCACTGGCGAGGATTGCACCATTCGCGAGCTGGCCGAAACGGTCAAGAAGGTCACCGAGTTCCCCGGCAAGCTGACCTTCGACGCCAGCAAGCCTGACGGTACGCCGCGCAAGTTGATGGACGTCTCGCGTCTGGAACGGCTCGGCTGGAAGAGCAGCATCAAGCTCGAGGAAGGGCTGCGTGATGCGTATCAGTGGTTCGTTGAGCACAAGGACGACGCCCGAGGCTGATATGTACTTGGACAAGAATACGTTTCGGAGCGTGGTGGCCCACGCTCCGCTGGTCTCGCTCGACCTGGTGGTTCGAAATGCCGAAGGCGAGATTTTGCTTGGCCGACGCGTGAACCGCCCCGCGCAGGGTGACTGGTTCGTGCCAGGGGGGCGCATCATGAAGAACGAGCGTCTCGACGATGCCTTCGCACGCATAACCGAGGCCGAGCTCGGCCAGTCCTTCGCCCGCTCGCAGGCCCGATTACTCGATCTGTACGAGCACTTCTACGAAGACAGCGTCTTTGGCCCGACGCCAGATACACATTACGTTGTCGCTGGTTACCTGTTGGATCTGCCGGCAGGTTGCTCACTTAGCCTGCCGAAAAGCCAGCATGATGGATTCCGCTGGTGGACCGTCGCCGATATGCGCAGCAGCACTGCTGTGCATGAGAATTCCCGCGCATATCTGGCAGCCGTCGATCGCTGATCGACGGTTTGTTCAGTCTCTCTCGGAACTGTCCGAGCAAATTCGTGCCAAAGGGTGTTATAGGACCGGATCGGTCGATTTCGACCAAGTCTAGCAGACCGAGGGATTGAGACGTTGCTGAAGAATTTACTCGCCTACCGAAACCTCCTTTTCATCGTTATTTTCCTGAACACGGGTGCCCTGTTCCTGAGCGATGACAAGAAGTCCGGCATATTGTTTCTACGCGAGGTGTACCTGCTAGGGGTAGTAGCCGCGGCCTTTATGCTGTGTCTGATCTGGCGGCGTGTGTATCAATCGAAGGCGGCGCTATGGATCCTGCTTTTCGGGGTCTTCATTCCTGTGTTTTCCGCGCTGCTGGCATACCTCAATTTTGGCCAACCGTTGATATACGGTCTGCTCGAGGAGCGCCGTAGTCTGGCCTGGCTATCGTTTTTCCTCGTTCTATTTCTTTTGATCAAGACGAAGCCCGAGCAGAAGCACATCGAAGCTTTTTTCATGACATCGGCCGTGCTCGCCACGGTCGTAGGCTTCATGTACTACTTCAGCATCATACCCGATAACGCTATTCCTTCATTTGCCAAGGATGTCAAGGACACCGGCGACTTGCGACCGAACCGATATCGTATAGGGGCCGGCGCCGTCACCCTCGGGGCATACATACTGCTCTATCGGCTGCGCGACCGTTTGTCACTGAAAAGTTTGGCTCTGCTGCTGTATTTCGCCGCCTATCTCTGGCTGGTCGTTCAGACTCGTTCGACGATGCTGATCTGGGCTCTCGCAGCTGTGTGGGTCTTCCGCAAACGACTGGATTCGGCTGCCAAGGTGCTGGTTACCGCCGGCATTCTGCTGGGGATGTCTTACCTGTTGTTCCCCGAGTTCTATGCCATGCAGTACGAGAAACTGCTGCTGATGTATGACGAGGCCATCAACAGCCCGGGCGTGCGCGACGACACCATCGCTACCATTCTCGATGCCCAGGCGCGGAATAATCATATCGGGATGGGTGCGTTGTCACTGCAATGGAATGGCGGCTTCGGCGCGCTGTATGACCCGCACTTCTATCTCTCGGACGTGGGCATCATCGGCGTGTACTACCGCTTCGGTTTCCTGACGCCGCTGATTGCGCTGATCTTCTACGGCGGCTTCATCTATTTCATGCGCCAAGTGCCGAACAAGAGTCCCCTGCTCAAAGCGTTTCAGCTGGGGTTCTGGTTCAGCATGATCAACATGTTCATGTCCAATTCCATCATGTACGGGGGGGACACCCTCGGCATCACGCTGGCGTGCTTCCTGTACTTCGCAAGAATGCAGGCGAGCGAAGCGGCTCAAAAGCAATATGAGCGAGTAAATCATGACCCAGTTCACTATCGTCACTATAAATTGGAATAACCTGGCCGGTCTGCAGAAGACCTACCAGAGTGTCGCCAGCCAGACCTATCGCAACCTTCGCTGGATCGTGGTGGATGGCGCTTCCAACGACGGCGCAGCGGAATGGCTGCAGACCATCGATGAGCCGTGGGCGGAGATTACCTCCGAGCCTGACAACGGCCTGTACGACGCGATGAACAAAGGGCTGGAGAAAGCCGTCACCACACCTGGCTATACGCTGTTTCTGAACAGCGGCGACTGGCTGTATGACGAGCGGGTGCTGGAACTGGTCGCGAAAACCATCGAACAGGCGTCCGTGGCTCCGAAGTACGTCTATGGAGACTTCGCTCGCTTTACCGGCGCCGGTCGCCTGCACCAGTTTCCAGGCAAGCCGATCGAGCGTCTGTTCATCGGCATGCCTTCGAGCCACCAGGCGATGTATTTCGAGAACGAGCTACTCAAGACCGTGCGTTTCAGGGATTCGTACAAGCTCTCCGCGGACTACTGCATGCTCATCGAATTCGTCAACCAGATCGAGTCGCGCGAGCAGATTGTGCATATCCGTCAACCGCTATGTGTATTCGATAACACTGGCGTGTCGGTACAACGCCGCTTCGAAGCCCTGAAGGAAGACGTGCACATTCGTCGCAAGCATCTAAAGCTGTCGGCGTTTCGAAACTACGGTCTGTATGCGCTGCATTACGTGCATACCCACGTCAGAAACCTGCAAGCTGCGCTGGAACGCAAAACAGCTTGAAAAACCGACTCAGTCAGATTGGCGTTATGCAGTTGCCAAGGAGATAGCAATTGAAAGCGTTCAACATCGAGTTCTATACGGGTAGCAAGGACGAGCTGATCGCAGAGATCATTGAGGCCAGTACGGGGCAATACGGCTATATCGTTACGCCCAACGTCAATCATGTGGTGCAACTGGAGCATAGCGCTCCCTTGCGCAATGCCTACAGCTCAGCCAGTCACCGTATCTGTGACAGCCGCGTTTTGCTGCCATTCGTCAGGGCGTTCAAGGTGCCGCTACCCGAGGCGATTCCCGGCAGCACGCTGACCGCCGAGCTGATCGAACATGCGGACGCAGAGCAATGGGATGTATGCATCATCGGCTGTGAGCCGGCCAGCGTCGCACGATTGAAGGAACGCTATCCTGGGCTGCGGGTCCATCACTACTACCCCCCCATGGGGTTCATCACCGATCCAGATGCCGTGCAGACTTGCGTCAATTTCATCAACCAGCACCCATCGCGCCTGATCGTTTATGCGGTCGGCTGTCCAACCCAGGAGATCCTCGCGCTCAAGGTTCTTGAAGGCGGACAGGCCACCGGCGTCGGACTCTGCGTCGGCGGCTCGCTGAATTTCCTTTCCGGCGCCGTTCCGCGTGCCCCGGCGTGGGTTCAACATCTGGCACTGGAATGGCTCCACCGCGTGTGCACCGAGCCGCGCAGGCTCGGCAGCCGGTACGCAAGAGACGCCTGGCGGTTTCTGCCGATTGTCATGCGGCATTACCGCAACACCCCGAATTGTCTAGAAGGAGCAAAGCAATGATCCCTATCATCATGTCAGGCGGTACCGGTTCTCGGCTCTGGCCGCTTTCGCGCCAACTGAACCCCAAGCAATTTCTGCCGCTGGCTGAGGCTTCCTTCTCGATGCTTCAGGCTACCATCATGCGCTTGAAAGGCCTGGATATGCAGCAGCCACGGCTGATCTGCAACGAAGAACACCGCTTCCTCGCGGCAGAGCAGCTGCGCAAGATGGGTATGGAAGATGCTTCGATCATGCTCGAGCCAGCGGGCCGCAATACTGCCCCGGCGGTCGCTCTCGCTGCCATCCAGGCCCAGGAAAACGGCGACGATCCGGTGCTGCTGATCCTCGCAGCCGACCACCTGATCCAGGATGAAGCGGGCTTTCGCGCCAGCGTGAACAAGGCCTTGCCGCAGGCTGAGGCAGGCAAGCTGGTCGCCTTCGGCGTCGTCCCTACGCACCCGGAAACCGGCTACGGCTACATTCAGCGCGGTCAGTCTGCGGGTGACGATGCGTTCGCGGTACAGCGCTTCGTGGAGAAGCCCGATAGCGATACCGCACGCGAATATCTCGAATCCGGCGAGTTCTTCTGGAACAGCGGCATGTTCATGTTCCGCGCCAGCCGCTATCTCGAAGAGCTGGAAAAATTCCGCCCGGATATCCTTTCAGCCTGCCGCGCAGCGATGACCAATCGCGAAGCTGACATGCACTTCATCAGAGTCGATCGTGAAGCCTTCCTCGCTTGCCCCGAGGACTCGATCGATTACGCAGTGATGGAACGTACCGCCGATGCGGTCATGGTTCCGCTCGACGTGGGCTGGAGCGATATCGGCTCTTGGTCAGCGCTGTGGGACGTGAGCAAGAAAGACGAACAGGGCAACGTATTCAAAGGCGACGTGATGGGTGAGCAGACTGCGAACACCTACGTCCACGCCGAGCACCGCCTGGTTGCCACCGTCGGACTGGAAGATCTGATCATCGTCGAAACCAAGGACGCGGTGCTGGTCGCTCACAAGGACAAGGCGCAGGACGTCAAACGCATCGTCGAACAGCTCAAGGCGGAGAAGCGCTGCGAATATCTCAACCACCGTGAGGTCTACCGGCCGTGGGGCGTTTACGACTCGATCGACAATGGCCAGCGCTACCAGGTCAAGCGGATCACCGTTAAGCCTGGAGCCAAGCTGTCGGTACAGATGCACCATCACCGGGCTGAGCACTGGATTGTGGTCTGCGGTACTGCACGGGTTACCAACGGCGAGGAGACCTATATGGTCACCGAGAACGAGTCGACCTATATCCCGATTGGCCAGGTTCATTCGCTGGAAAATCCTGGCGTGATCCCGCTCGAGTTGATCGAAGTGCAGTCAGGCTCGTATCTGGGCGAAGACGACATCGTCCGTTACGCCGACAACTACGGGCGAGTCAGCGACAAGACGTCCGTGGCCTGATCCGGAAGCGGCCGGGCAACCTTGCCAGGCCGCTACCACCGCTACCAGACGTACCGTGAATGGCACCGGCTCTCGAGCCGGTGCCATTTTTTTCAGGAGTCCTGCTTGACCGGGCCGTAGCCCTTGCAGCCCCCTTCTCCTATGAACTTCTCCAGCACCGCCATCTGCGGGCGGTCCTTGCCGTCTTTCGGCTCGATCGACAGCCGATACTTGCCCCACGAGGGGCCGGCGGCCCAGTAACTGACGGGAATGCAATGTTGCTGGAGGTAACTGAGCAACTCCTCTGCCGCTTCGTTCCACTTCGGATGATCGTCGGGAATGCCGAACTCGCCGATATGTCCTCGCTTGCCATGCTCCTGCAGCCATTCGATAAAGGGCTCCGCCCGCTTGACGCCTACCGATGTATCGAAGTTTTTGGTCGGCTTCTCCTTGTATCGCCCGCTAGCATCGTGGTCGATGTACAGGTGCGCGGAGAACACGATGTTGTCTGCCGGGTCCTTGAGATCGAGCAGCGGCTCCGCATACTTCTGCCAGCGTGCCGCGCTCGACCATGAGTTGCCCTCTATATAAAGGGGTCGCTTGCGGTCATGCGCGCGGATACCATCAATGCCGGCCTGGGCCGCTTCAGGCCAGTTGTCTTCGGCATCGCCGTAGGGCTCGTTCATGATGTCATAGGCATAGAGCGCTGAATGGTTGTGCCAGCGCTTGGCGATGCGCGCCATGAGATCTTCGTAGGCGCCGAATGGCACTGCCTCGCTGCCAATGACGTCGCCGCGGTATCGTGCGTAGTTATGCACGTCGAGAATGATGTCCATGTCATGCCTGGCGGCGTCGTCCAGCATCGAATCGATCAGTTCCGCGTAGGTTTCGTCCAGCTCACCGTTGAGTGACGGCTGCAACCGCTCCCACTTCACGGGAAAGCGCACATTGCGAATACCCTTGTCCTGCCAGTACTTGAAATATCCCTCATCGGGGAAAAAGTAGTGGGTCCCGTGCTTACCCGGCAGCTCCTTTGAGGTGAACTCCGCTCCGGCAACATTGATTCCTATCAGTTCGAAGTCATCGGCATAACTCTGACCACCGGCAATGGCGAGACTGAGGCCGACAAAGGCACCCCAGCTCCGCAGACCTCTTGCTGTCACTCGTTTCATAGCGCCTCCTGTGTTGCGGTGCGAAGCACCTCAAATCCTGTGCATTCGAAATTTTGGCACGTTCTTTCTCACGCCCTCGGTGGCTTCCGACATCCATTTCCTCGATTAGTTGGCGTTCTCAAGGGAACCAAACGGCCCGATCACCCGCCTAACCAATGGATATGAACACACTCATGAAGAGGCCGGCGATGACAAGCTCCGCTCCAAAACGCCAGGATCCGCTTATTGGCAAACTCGATCTGATCGAACCCAGCCAGACGCAGTCGCTGATGGAAAACCTGTCCGCAGTCAAGGCGCCCGTCACCGTCGCCTTCATGAACCAGCATGCGTACAACCTCGCTCAGCAAAACCCAACCGTGCGTGACCAGTTCTCGAAGATGAGCTATCTGCTGCGCGACGGCATCGGTATCAAGATAGCCTGCCAGGTGAATGGACGCGCGCCGCGCGCCAACATGAACGGCACCGACTTTATCCCCAAGCTGCTCGACCACGTGATCAAGCAGGACGAGGGGCAGTACCGTTATCTGGCGCTGGGCACACGCGAACCCTGGCTGTCAAAAGGGGCTCATCGATTGTTTCAGGGCAAGCCGTTCGAAGCGATCGACGGGTTTCAACCTGTAGAGGCCTATGTAGATTTCGTAAGAGAGCGTTGCGCCGATGGCGGCATTCCTGTCGTCGTGCTTGCGATGGGCATGCCGAAGCAGGAAGAAGTAGCACTGCGCATCAAGCGCGAACTCGACTGCCCGGCGCTGTTGATATGTGGTGGAGCAATCGTCGACTTTTCCGCTGAACGCTTCGCACGAGCTCCCGTGGTCTTCCGCAAGATGGGGCTCGAGTGGCTATACCGTCTGGGCAAGGAACCGCGGCGGCTATTCAAGCGCTATGTGATCGGTATCCCGCAGTTTTTCTATTACGTCGCTCGTAACAGCGGTTCCGTTGGCGCTCGCCAGAACGAGCGGCGCGCCTTCGAACAGTAAGCAGTAGCATCAACTGTCGGCGATGCGCTCATCGTCGACAGGCCGGTTCGGGCCGACGCGGTGGTAGTTGGCCGCCACCGCCAGAGCGCATAGAACGATGTAGGTCGCGGCATTGGCCGGAATCTGAAGATTGAAGTCCGTACTCGAGTGAATCATCAGCGACAGGATCCCTATCGCTGCTCCGAATCCCACCCCACTGCGATATAGCGATTTACGTTGGCGCATCGCCTTGATTGCGTAATGCATCGACAACCCCACGAACAGCACCAGCGGCAGGCAGCCGATCAACCCGAACTCGATGAAGAACTGCAGAAAATCGTTATGCGCATGATCGTAATGCAAAGGTATTTCGCGTCCGGCAAAGCGCGGAAATACGGCCTCGAAACTACCCGCGCCCTGTCCGATGATGGGATTTTCCTTAGCCAACGGTAGCGCATGCTCGACGACCAGGCCGCGATACTCGTTTGCTTCGAGAATCACATTGCCGTCCACCACTACGTCATTCAGACGCGTATTGACCAGCCGCTCCTTCAGCTGGTCCAGCCCGAAGTACTGGCTGATGATGAATATGTCGATGAGCACGATGCTTGCCAGGATGAGACTGTTGCGTAGACGGTTTTCCCGGTCGATCAGCACGAACGCCCCGCCAACGATCAACAGGCTGGCAAAAAATGCCGTGTTGCCCATCCGCGAATGACTCATCACCAGCGCAATCACCATGATCACCAGGCCGAGACGCACCCGCATCTTCGGCCCCATGATGGTCTCGACCAGCCGCGCCCAGCGAAAGCGGCCACCGTCGCGAAGCGCCATCAGCAGACCGATGCCGGCAGCCATGGACAGCTCCAGATAGCCCGCAAGATGGTTTCGATTGACGAAGGTCCCCGTCGCGTGACCAACGTGAAACCGTTTGGCTTCGAGCACCAGCCATTCCACGCCGGAGAGCGTCATGAAGGTGCCGAAAAACGCCTGGAACACCCCACTGAAAACCAGCACACCGAGCAGCAGGGAAATGCGCCGGCGCGTCCTTGCCATTCCCGACACCAGCAGATACAGCAGGCAGTAGCCGATCCCCAGCATCAGGTATTGGAACGTGCTACCCGGATCCCGGCTGATACCGCCCAGCCATTGAATGAGGACCCACAGCTGGGCAAGCAGAAGCAGGCCCAACGGCAGCAAGGCTCGGCGGAAACCCGTTCCGAGCGACTCCTTGCGGACCAGCTGAATGATGCTCCAGCCGATGCTCAGCGCGCCAACCAGCAGAATGAACAGGCCAACCGCCCAGTCCCTATTGCTCCCCATGGGCAGCGGAAGCCAGACGAGCGTAGCCAGCAAACCGGCGAACAGGCATTTTTCGGCTATATCCAGCCGCGGATGGTCGATCATGATGGCGCTTCCTTGCTTCTGCGAGCGATGGGAATACTTCCGCCGGAACGCTTGGGTCGGCTGACGTTACTTCCGCGCCCGGTTCATGCGTCGCGAGAGGGACAGACCACTGCATCAACCGTCGGGCAACGGGGCTTCAAATCCGGCGCGTGCTTCGACCGTCGGACGCGTTAGCGGACATGCCGAGCAAAGCGAGTACGGTCGAGGCGGAAATCCCGTACTCCTTCATCAGAGCTTTGAGCTCATCGCTGAAACTGAGCTCCTGCTGCAATCCCGCGTCGCGCTTCATCGATTCCAGCTGGGCAAGCTGTTCGGCCAGACGCCGTTCCGCGGCCCGAAATTCGGATAGTTTACTCATGAGGTGCTCGTGACGAGTCGAAACGAAGGATTCTACACTATCGCGTCCTGGTTAGACGCTGCCCTCATCTGCGACTAGCCTTTGATTCATGATCGAATCCTCCGTCACTATTCATCGTTTGTCCGGAACTCAGCGATACGTCCGCATGCTGCTCGCAGGGTTGGCCCTGCTTTCGCTCGGCTCCTGCTCCGGTACCGACCCCGCGACATCCAACCCCTCCACGCAGCCACTCGAAGAGCGACAGGCAGAGCGGTTCATGGTATCGGCCGCGCACCCCGCCGCCGTCGAGGCGGGGCTGGACATGCTTCGACGCGGAGGCCATGCCGTCGATGCAGCCATCGCCGTGCAGATGGTCCTGGGGTTTATCGAGGCGCCAGAAACCGGCATCGGCGGCGGCGGCTTTCTGCTGTTGCATGATGCAGACTCGAATGAATCCATCATGTACGACGGCCGTGAGAAGGCTCCGCAAGCTGCCACGCCCGAACGATTCCGCCGCCTCGGCATCGCGCTTCCGAAGGCGGTGGCCATTCCCAGCACGTCTTCGGTAGGTGTCCCCGGGCTGGTCGCCATGCTCGGAGCCGCGCATGAGCAATACGGTCGACTGCCTTGGGCCGAGCTGTTCGAGCCGGCCATCCGCCTGGCCGAAACGGGCATGACCATGCCTCCGCGCCTGCAGACCCAGATTGAGCAGGACTGGTCTCTGCGCCTGTTTGGCGATACGCGTGACTATTTTCGCGCCCAGGCTTCCGATGACCCGCCGCGCCTGCGTAATCCTCTGCTGGCCACTACCATGCGCGAGATCGCCGAGAACGGCCCGGACAGCTTCTACCAGGGGGACATCGCCGACACATTCGTTGCCCGCTTACGCCAGGGCCGCTGGGGTCTGGACGATCTGACGCTCGAGGACATGGCCGGCTACCGTGCCGTCGCGCGCGAACCGGTCTGCGGCACCTATCGTGAGTGGACGCTCTGTGGCGGCGCGCCGCCCAGCTCCGGTGGGCTGACAGTACTGCAGGCGCTGGGCATTCTCGAACACTTCCCGCTGGGCGAGATGGACCCGGAAGACCCGGTGACCTGGCATCTGATCGCCGAGGCCAGCCGGCTGGCCTATGCAGATCGCGACTACTACATCGGCGACCCGGACTTCGTTGACGTGCCGGTCGAAGCGCTGCTCGACAAGGACTATCTCGTCGCACGCAGCCAACTGATCGACCCGCAGCGAGCGATGACCGAAGTCACCCCGGGCGAACCTTCTACAGTCCCGGTACTCGAACAGTCACAATGGGGGCCGGATCCTGACGGTACCGGAACCTCGCATTTCAGTGTGGTCGACGCAGACGGCAACATGCTGGCGCTGACCAGCTCCAACGAAGCCCCATTCGGCAGCCGCATGATGAGCCAGGGGTTCGTGGTGAACAGTCAGTTGACCGACTTCAGTTTCAGGCCGAGCATCGACGGTCGCCCGCACCCCAACGCGGTAGGGCCAGGCAAGCGCCCGCGTAGCTCGATGTCGCCCTTCGTGGTGTTCGATGCCGAGGGCGAGCCAAAACTGGTCATCGGTTCGCGCGGGGGCAGCAGGATCATTGGCTACGTGTTGAAGACACTGATTGGCGTACTGGACTGGAATCTCGATGTTCAGCATGCAATCGCCCTGCCGAACATGGTGGAACGCGGGCAGGGAATCGAGATCGAAACCGGTACCGAGCTGGAAGCCTTGGCTCCACGACTGGACGCGCTGGGTCATGAAGTCCGAATTGTTCCCATGACCAGTGGTCTGCACGGCATAGAGCGTACAAACAGCGGCTGGCGAGGCGGCGCCGATCCACGCCTGGATGGTGTGGCGCTCGGCGACTGAACCAGCCGGCCCTTGCATCGCACCGGAGATTACATGACAGGCAATCAAATCGAGCCCGGGCTGCCGCCGGTGCAGCACACCGCCGAGGGCAAGCTGCGCCGGGTCGGCGTGGAACTGGAAATGAACGGGCTGGAGATCGGCGAGCTGGCGAAGCTGACCGCCGATTTCTTCGGACTGCAGGTTGAAGAAACCAGCCGCTATGAGCGCACCCTCAAGGGCGATCCGGCTGGCGACTGGGTCGTGGAACTGGACTTTCGTCTGCTGAAGCAGCTCGGACGGGAGCATCGCGTCGCCGACGACATCGGTGACGAACTGAAAACCTCCGCCGAAGAACTGTTGAAGTGGGCTGCCGACTCGCTGGTGCCGGTAGAACTGGTCAGCCCTCCACTACCCATGGGACGGCTAACCGAGGTCAACGACCTGATTGTCCGGCTGCGCGAAGCCGGAGCCAAGGGTACCGCGGACCGAATGACCAACGCATTCGGCATGCAGTTCAACCCGGAAGTGCCGAGCAGCAACCCGGAAACCATCGCGGCGTATCTGAAGGCATTCTTCTGTCTGTTCGACTGGATCAGCGCACGCGCCAAGATCAACATGACCCGGCGGCTCACCGCGTTCGCCGAGCCGTTCCCGGGCGCCTACATACGCCACATGGTCAACCCGTTCTACTGGCCAGACCTGCCGACCCTGATCGAGGATTACCTACATCACAATCCCACCCGCAACCGGGCGCTGGACATGCTGCCCCTGTTCAAGCACCTGGATGCGGACCGCGTGGCAGCACATACCGGTGACGAGTTGATCAAGTCGCGCCCGACGTTCCACTATCGCCTGCCGGACTGCCGCATCGATCAGCCCGGCTGGGGTCTGCACATTGCCTGGAATGACTGGCTCGAAGTGGAGCGACTGGCGGCCGACCGGGAGCGGCTCGATCTCTGCTGCCGCGCCTACTGTGCTCACCTTGACCACCGTCTGGGACGTTTGCTCACGCGCTGGGTCGACCAGGTTGAAAGCAACTGGCTCAGCGGCGCCTCATGACACGACCTGTCGTAGCCATCACCGGGCCGATGCGCGGCGCGTTCGGTCCCCGCTTCATGGTTGCCTGTGCGGTACGCATGTATGGTGGCAAACCGTTACAGGTCCGTCCTGGCGACCCTATCGCCGAGCTGAGCTACGACGCGGTGGTGGTCACCGGCGGCCACGACATCAACCCCGTTCTGTACGCTGCGGAGCCCGAAGTTCAGCCCAAATACGATGCCGAGCGGGACGCACTCGAGACAGCGGTGATCGACGACGCCCTGGCCCGCGGCCTGCCGCTGCTGGGTATCTGCCGTGGCGCACAGCTGCTAAATGCCAGGCGCGGCGGCAACCTGTTCCAGGAGCTGAAGTCGCACCGCAAGATGACGTCCAACCGCTGGACCATTCTTCCGTTGAAAACCCTCTGTCTGGAATCCGATAGCTGGCTCGCCAGTCTGCTGGCTGCGCCCACGTGCAAGATCAACAGCCTGCATAATCAGGCAATCGATCGGGTCGGAGACGGGCTGCGCATCGTTGGCCGGGACCTGGACGGCATCATCCAGGCGGTCGAGGACCCGTCCCGCCCGTTTCTGCTCGGTGTGCAGTGGCACCCGGAGTTTCTGCTCTTCCTGCGCCGGCAGCGGAGGCTGTTTTGCGCTCTGCTGCAAGCCTGTCGTCAGCCCCGCTCCGGAAGCGGCTGAAGGTTCAGCCCACTGAAGCGCCGCACCCGACGCTTCACCGCCTGCTCAAATACTTCCGGACGACTTTCCAGCAGCGTGAAGTGTGCGCTCGCGCGGGTAATCGCCGTGTACACCAGTTCCTTGGTCAGCACCGGATTGCGAGCAGCCGGCAATAACAACGCGGCGTGCTCGAACTCCGAACCCTGGGATTTGTGCACGGTCATGGCGAACACCGTGTCGACCTCGGGCAGACGGCTGGGTAGCACGAAACGGACACCACCGGCACCGTCATTACGCGGGAAGGCGACCCGCAGAGCAAATTGCTCGCTCTCACCGGTGTGCAGCGCGGGCTCACGAATCCGCAAGGCGATGCCGATATCACCATTCATCAATCCGAGACTGTAATCGTTGCGCGTGATCAGCACCGGGCGCCCCTCGTACCAGCCATGCTCGGCCGGCAACAGGCCGCGTCGATGCAGCAGGCTCGCCACTCGCTGGTTGACTGCCTCGACGCCCCAGTCGCCCCGGCGCACGGCACAGAGCAGACGGAAACGATCGAAGGCAGTCAGGATGGTCCGCGCCCAATCGATCCATGCGTGGTCATCGGCAGGAGCGGTCGCCGCCGGCCGGCCGTCGCGCAGGACGCTCAGATAGCTGGCGTATCCGGCCGGGTTCGCATCCAGCCCTGCCACCAGCGCAGCGAAAGCCGGGTCACCTGCATGGGCGAGCTGACGCTGCCGGATGTCGGCGAACGCACCGCTGCGTAGCAGAGCGCGGGCCGCTTCGGCATCACAGCGGTTTACCGCGCGCGCCAGCTCGCCAATGCCGCTGTCGCGCCCGAATCGATGGGAGTGGCGGAGCATTGCGGTCTGCTGCTCGAGCAGATGCTGGTCACTGTCACCGGGCTCAAGCTCTGCAGCGTCAAGCGACTGACCACTGACCTGCTCCAACCATGCACGCGTTTCGGCAGAATAACGGCCTTCGTCGGCGTGCGCGCATAGGTCGCCCAGCACCGCCCCGGCTTCGACAGAAGCCAGTTGATCCTTGTCTCCAAGCAAAACCAGCCTGGCACTGACCGGCAAGGCCGTGAGGACACACGCCATCATTTCCAAGTCGATCATCGACGCTTCATCGATCACCAGCACATCGAGCGCCAGCGGATTACGCGCGTTATGACGAAAGTGCCGGCTGTCCGGGAGGCTGCCAAGCAGTCTGTGTAATGTGCTGACCTCGGTGGGAATCTCGGTCCTGATGGTCGCGTCTACCGGCAATGCGCCGACCTGGCGGCCGATCGACTCGGTCAGGCGCGCGGCGGCCTTGCCGGTCGGCGCGGCCAGCCGAATCCGCAGCGGCCGCCCTGCCTCGACCGCCGGTGCCTGCAATAGCGCCAGCAGCCGGACCACAGTCGTAGTTTTTCCAGTACCCGGGCCACCGGTGATGATACTGAAGCGCCCACGCGCGGCCAGCGCGCAAGCCAACCGCTGCCAGTCAGGGCTCTGCTCGCTGCCGGCGAACAGAGCCGCCAGGCGCTCGGGCATATCCGCCGAAACCGGGAGAGGCTGGCGCAGACGCTGACCCAGCGTGTCGACAACCTGCCGCTCATATTGCCAGTAACGGCGCAGGTACAAGCGTTCGCCAACCAGGACCAGCGGACGACTGCCCTGTTCGGGCTGATCACTATCGACTACCGCACTGGTGATCAATGCCGCCTGCCAATCTTCCAGCTGCAGGCCGCCCAGCAGCTGCGACGGCAGCAGGGCGGCGCCCGTTTCTTCCCCCTCCGGCGGTAAGGACAGCGCCAGGTCGGGCTCTTCCAGTGTCGCGCGCAGGTTGAGGCAGACATGGCCATGGCCAAGTTGATGGCTCACCAGGGCTGCTGACAGCAGGACCTTTGCCGGACAGGCGGGCTCCTGCTCGAGCAGAAACGCAGCCAAGGCGCGATCCAGCGCGCGCAGCCAGCCATTGTCCTGCCACTGATCAAGCAAAGACATGAGCTCACGGCTGTCGAGCAGCGCCGGTAGCGGCTCTACTGTCGCCTCCAGCAAATCGAGCTGGTCACCCTGCATGGATCGCCTCCTTCACCGGCCGGCCTGCGAACAGGTCATCCAGCGTTTCAATCAGTTCTCGAGGCGGACAGTCGTGCCACAGGCCCCCTCCGTCGGCCTCGACCCCACGCACGAACCAGTACAGCGCGCCACCGATGTGCCGGTCATAGTCATAGTCGGCCAGCCTCGCTCTGAGTTGTCGATGCAGGGCCAGCAGATAGAACACGTATTGCAGGTCGTACCGGTGCTCGAGGACCGCTCGCTGCATCGCCGCAGCGGTGTACTCCGACGGTCCCTGCCCCAGCCAGTTGGATTTGTAATCGAGCACGTAATAGCGTCCCTGATGCTCGAATACCAGGTCGATGAAACCCTTGAACAGCCCGTTGAGCTGATCGCGCTCCAATGCCGGACGCGGTTGTTCCTCAAGCGTCGCAGCGCGAACCAGCCGGTCGATTCGCTGCACATCCACCCGGCTGGCGCTGAACATGAACTCCATCTCGCTCTGATACTGCCGCGGCTGCAGCGCCGCAAGCGACAGATCGGTGCCGGGCACCAGGCCGGGACGGGCCAGGAGCGACGCCAGCCACTCACCCAGGCTATCGGCCCACTCGGCCCAGCCGCGACGCTGGCAGCGCGGGTAGAGCCACTCCCGGCAGCGCGTCGAATCGGCCAGACGGGCAAAGCCATCGTTGCCGGCAGATTCCAGCAAGCCATGTATGAAAGTGCCCGGCTGCGGTCCCCGCGGGAACCGGTGGATGGTCGGCGTTTCGCCCGGGCGCAGCGGCACGAAGCGACTGCTGCGCTCGTCATCCGCGAGATGATCCGAGAGAGCCGTCTCCGCTGCCTCGGTGCCGATTGCCAGAGCGCTATACGAGCCGATCCACCAATGCTCGAACCCTGCGTGGACCGGGCGCCGCTCGGCAAGCGTGGCGAGCGGCGGCAGTTCCGGCTCATAGACCATGTCGCGCGGCTCTGGAGCAGGCACGACGGACACCACCTGCCCGTCCGGCTCCCATCGCTGCAACCACGCCGCAAGCCCCTGCGGCTGCGATAAAGCTTCGCCTCCGCCCAGCAGGTAACCGACAGCGCTATGGTGCAGTACCGACCGATTGCTCTGGCCTTTCTTCAGATCGACCATGCCAACCCAGCACGCGTGCCGGGCCCGGGTCAGGGCGACGTAGAGCAGCCGTAAATCCTCGCCCAGACGTTCGCGGTCAGCCAAACGCACGGTTTCTTCGTCAGGCTGCAATTCCAGCCGCGATTCGCCAGCCATCTGAACCCGGACTGGCCTGCCTGCTTCGACCGGGCGCGCATGGCAGACAAATGGCAGGAATACCAGCGGGTACTCCAGCCCCTTGGACTTGTGAATGGTCACGACCTTGACCAGTTCGGCGTCGCTCTCCAGGCGCAACACCTGCTCTTCTACTGCACCAACCGAGGCCTGACGGATCAGCTCCGCCAGATAGCGAATCAACGCCTGCTCGCCATCCAGCTCACGCGCGGCGCGTTGCAGCAGCTCGGCCAGGTGCAACAGGTTGGTCAGGCGGCGCTCGCCATCGACATGTCGCAGCAGGCGCGCCGGCAGATCATGGTCATGCAGCAACCGGTGAACCATCGGCAGGACGCCCTGGCGCTGCCACAGCTTTCGATAATCGCGGAAGCGGTCGACGCATTGTTCCCAATGCCGCTCGTCCTGGTTCAGCTGATCGAGTTCAGCCCAGGACAGGTCAAGGGTCGGGCTGGCCAGCGCCGCGCGCAGCAGCCGGTCACTGCCCGGTTCGCCACAGGCTCGCAGCCAGCGCAGCAGATCGTTTGCCTCGAGCGTATCCAGCACCGAATCCTTGTCCGACAGATATACGCTGCGTACTCCGCGTTCTGCCAGGGCACGGCGGATCGCCTGGGCTTCCCGGCCAGTGCGTACCAGCACGGCCATGTCTGCCGGGCGAACCGGTTGCAGCGCCCCGTCGGCCTTGGCAAAGCCGACGCGCCGCTGTTGTCCGGCCTGCAGCATCTCGACCATGGCCGTCGCGCAGCGCTCAGCCATCGATTGCCGGTAGGCCTCCGCACTCAGCGCGTCGTCACCAGCAAGGTGCCAGGCGGTCAGCGCCGGAGCCGCCTGACCATCAATGCTCCAGATTTCCTGGCGGCCTCTGGCCTGCACCTGATGAAACGGCAACGGGTTACGGTCGTCCTCGCGGAACAGGAAGGCGGCTGACGGGAAGCGCTCTTCGGCCATCGCGAACACCCGGTTCACCGCATCGACCATCGTCTGGCTCGATCGGAAATTGGTGTCCAGATGTTCGTGCCGACCCTCGGTCGCCTCGCGAGCACTCAGATAGGTGAAGATATCGGCACCGCGGAAGGCGTAAATTGCCTGCTTGGGATCGCCTATCAGCAACAGCCCGGTATCAGGGTCATCCTGCCGCACGTGGTAGATGGTATCGAAGATCCGGTATTGCAGCGGATCGGTATCCTGGAACTCGTCAATCAGCGCTACCGGAAACTGCTGGCGGATCACCGCGGCCAGACGGTCACCGTTCGGGCCCTGCAGGGCTGCGTCCAGCCGGGTCAACATGTCGTCGAAGCCCATCTGCGCCCTGCGACGCTTTTCCGCCTCGAAGCGCCGGGCTATCCAGGCCGCAGCGTGGCGCAGGGAGGCCTGTTCTGGCCCGGCCAGCTTTGCCAGTGCCTGACGCAGCTCGGGCAAACGCCGGAGGGCATCGTGGTCAACCGGGTCGCCTTTTTTGCAGGCCTCCGCCATACCGGCTTCACAGAGGCGCGCCCAGGCCGATTCAGGCAGCTTCAACTCGAGTGATTCGTGATTGCTTGCCCAGTTGCGCAGAATTTCGCACCAACCCGAGTAATAGCGCTTCTGTATCTTGCGCCGGTCGACTGTGCCGTCAGCAACGGCCTTGTCCAATAACTGCTCCAGCTCGTCAGCCCAACTCGAACACGGCTGCTTGAGCAGCGCCAGCTCCTCGTCGGCGCGTGCCAATGCCTGGCTGATGAGCTCCTGAAGACTTTGCCCGGGTTCCGGCAGGGGCTGGTCGAGCAAAACCCGCGCCTTGACCAACAAAGCCACCGGCTGCTGCCAGTTCCTGTCGACCCAGGCCAGCGCCCGGCCGTGCAATGGGTAACAGTGCAAGCGCCAGTAATCACGCGCCACCTCGGCGAGCAGATCACGCTGATCGGTCTCCAGACTCTGCACAAACAGGCTGCCGCTGTCGAAGGCGTGCTCACGCAACATCCGCTGGCACCAGCTGTGAATGGTCGACACTGCCGCCTGGTCCATCCATTGGGCGGCGATGTCGAGCTTGCGCGCGCTGCTGGCCCATTGGCTTTCGTCAGTGTCGGCAAGCAGCCCGGCAAGGATTGGGTCCGGATCCGCCAGCTCGCCGCGAAATGCCCGGGCCGCCTCCACCAGGCGCGCGCGAATGCGATCACGCAATTCCTGCGTGGCGGCTTCGGTAAAGGTAACGACGAGAATCTCCGGTGGCAGCAGGTCGCGAATAAACCCGATCTCGCCGCCGTGGCCAAGAACCAGTCGCAGGTATAGCGCCGAAATGGTGAAGGTCTTGCCGGTTCCGGCGCTGGCTTCGATCAGCCGACTGCCGCGCAACGGACAACGCAGCGCTAGCGGCATTGCAGTACTCACGACTGTCCCTCCTCGACCGGCTGACATTCGAGCCAGCCCTCTTGCACCGCCTGCGCCAGCGGCCGATACAGCGCTTCGGCCCAACCCTCGAACTCCTCGGTCGCGAGCAGACTGGCAAAGGTCGGGTAGCTTCGCTGCATGGCCACGCTTTTGTGCACCTCCCCGAGGCTGAAATCCGAGCCGTCGTAATGATTGCGCGCCTTGCCGAGCGCCTTGGTTGAATCGTCTTCGGTCAGCATCACGAAGGCGGTCTCCACCGCGACGGGTAGAGGCCGGCGCAGGCCTTCCAGCCAGCCAAGCAGCCAGTCGCCAACGATCGCCTGCGCCTGATCCTGCTCAAGCGGTTGCAGGCGAATCGTAGCGTCGGCACTGATCAGCCAGGTGGTCAGATGGTGCCCGCTGGCCACCGCCAACACGTGTAGACACAGCTCGCCCAGCAACTTTCGCCAGCGCAGGCCCTTACCGCGGGCGCCAAGCAAGGTACCGGTAACCATCTGCAAGCGCACCTGACCCGGGACCTGACCAGACAGGCGTACCCCGGCCAGCCAACTACGCAATTCGATGCCCGGGGCGGACGCCAGCAGCGGCAGCGGATGTTCCAGCAGGCGGTCCCATGCTCTGGCCTGCTCGCGATAGCGAAGCAGTTGGTCACGCAAAGGATCGGTCAGCTGCTGCCGCGCCAGGTCGCCAAAACCGGCCAACGGCATTCTGCCGCGATGTTGCAGCCGTTCCGCCGCCGCCGAGAGGAGTGCGTCCGGATCAGCATCGTCGGGCGCATCCTGGGCCTGTTCGAGTAGCCACTGGCTCAAATGATGCCGCTCCAGCCCGTTGATCACGAAGGGTTCGTCGTCTTCGGCGACCCTGTCTTCGTCGCCCAGCCACACCTTCAGGCGGGCTGAAAAAAAGTGTTCCACCGGATTACGCAGGAAGCGTTGCAACGCGGCGAGATCGATCGGTGCATCCGGCTGCAGCGACAGAAGTGGCAAGTTGGCCTGTTCCGGCTTGGCCGTCTGGTGCAGCTTGAGCCAGTCGCCGGCGTAGCTGAACAAGTCCGAACTGCCATCGAAATAGGCCCGGCTGAACGGCTGCAACGGATGCTCGGTGGTCAGCGCGGCGAGCAGGTCATAATCGCCGTCGGGCTGCCAGCCGCTTTGCAGATGATCACGCAACTGGCCTATCAGGACCGACGGTGGCCGCTCGCTGTTGTCGCGGATGCTGCGACCCACCCAGCTGATGTACAGACCGTCCCGAGCCGAGAGCAAGGCTTCGAGCAGCAGGTAGCGGTCATCTTCTCGCCGTGAGCGGTCGCCGGGCCGATAATCTCGACCCATCAGATCAAAGTCCAGTGGCGGCTGGGCTCGCGGATAATCGCCGTCGTTCATACCCAGCAGACAGACCCGACGAAACGGGATCGCCCGCATCGGCATGAGTGTACATACGCTGACCGTGCCGCCGAGGAAGCGCTGGCTCAGCTGCGCTTGGCTGATCCCGTCGAGCCATGCCTCGGCAACCACGTTGAGCGGCAGCGACTCCTCCAGCTCGACCGCCTCGCACAGCTCCAGCCAGCCGGCCAGACTTTCCTGAAGCTGTGCCAGCAGCAATTGGTCACGCTCACTGTGAGCCGAGAAGAAATCTGCTAGCAATGCTCGCAGCCGTTCGCCCCAGACCGCGGGCGGCGCGGGGTCGGCTAGCGCCCGTTCGTGCTGATCGAGTCTCTGTAGCAGGTTGCTCAGCGGACCGATCAAGGCGGCGTCCAATCCGCCGATCTCATCATACGGCTCGATGCCGGCCCAGGCAGGGCTCTGCCCCGCGGCGTAACCCAGCAGCATTCGCCGCAGGCCAAAGCGCCAGCTGGTCGCTTCCAGGCCGGGCGGCATGCCCAGCGCTTCGCGACGCTGTTGATCGAGCCCCCAGCGGATTCCCGCGCCCTCGATCCAGCGCTGGAGGGTCGGCAGCTCCGCCTCACTCAGGCCAAAGCGCTCCCGCACGGCAGGCACATCGAGCAGATCAAGTACTTCGCTGACCGGCAGGCGGCTATCCGGCAACCGCAAGAGATGCTCAAGGGCGATCAGCAGCGGTTCCTGCCCGCGCTGCCCCTGATCGGCTAGCGAAAACGGGATGTGCCGTGGGTCGCCCGGGGGATACTGTCCGAAGACCGCCTGAACATGCGGCGCGTAACTGTCCACGTCGGGCATCATGACGATGACATCGCGCGGTTTGAGGGTCGGGTCACGATCGAACGCATCGAGCAGCTGGTCATGTAATATCTCGACCTCGCGCTGCGCACTGTGGGCGGTATGGAAGCGCACCGAGGCGTCGCGGCCCGGCTCAACGGCCGGCCACCGTTCGCGGGTTTCCCACAATGGCCGCAGATCGCGGATGTCGTCCTGCAACTGGCCCAGTAGCGTACCGGTGTCAGGCTGGTCGAACAGGTCGATCCGCCCGCCATTGATTGGTTCGAAGGCGGCACGGTAGTCGGCCTGATCATCGTGACTGTCGAGCAGATTGATATAGTCGCGCCCCTGCTTGCCCCATGCCGCCAGCAACGGGTGGGCATGTTGATGCAGAGTGTGCTCATCCAACTGAGCCGGGGCTCCGGGCCGCCGCGCCTGGCGCCGGTATTGATGTCGCAACAGGTCCTGGTCGGCGATGATATCGCCCCAGTGATGCTGGCAGGGGTTGAGTACACAGAGCAGCACCTGGCAGTGCCGGCCCATCGCCGCCAGTGCTTCGACGTACTGCGCCGGCAGAGACGATATCCCAAACACCACCACCCGGCGCGGCAAGCCCTCGGGTCGCTGCGCGGCCTCGCCAAGCGCAGCAACGAAGCGCGGATGGATACCCGCCCGGCTGTCGCTCAGGTGCGCTTCACCAACGTCCTCGAGCAGCGCACGCCACAGCGCCGGCTGCCAGAGGTCGGTGCCTTCGAGTGGACGGATGCCATCACGGGCCTGGCGCAGCTGGTCGCGGCCTGCGGCCCAGTCGGCCAGCCAGTCCGCCCGGTACACCTGGTACTGGTCGAACAGATCAGCGAGCCGCTCGGCAAGCTGATAGCGCTTGCGGCAGTCTTCGTCATCGCGCAGAAAACGGCGCAGGGGCTCGAACGCAGGCGAGTCTACCAGGGCGGGTAACAACCGCATCAATCGCCAGGTCAGCGGCTGTTTGTCCAACGGCGAGGTTTCCGGCACCGACTCGCTCCCCAACACGCTTCGGTACGCCTGCCACATGAAGCGCGCCGGTAGCTGAACGTCGATGGCCGCGGCGATACCGCAGCCGCCGGACTCATTCGCCGACACATCTGCGGCAAGGGCCTGTTTGAGCCATTGAGCGATGCCGTTGCTCTGCACCAGCATGATCTCGTTTTCCAACGGCGCTAACGGGTGTCGAGCAAGCCAGCTGACCACCAGATGGCGCAGCGACTCGAGACGGTTGCCGTGAACGATCATGAAACCGGGAACAGGGGAATCGGCCTCCTGCATGCAACCTCCAACGGGCAACGGAAAAAACTGAATGGCGCCGGGTTTTGCTAACGATGCCGCACAACAGCGACATTTTACGCCGCAGCAATGAACCTACCTGCGCCCTTCGGGTCCATTCCCTTTGGGATGGCACCCGAGCGGCTGCTGCAATGGTCTTTATCAGGCTCGTTGCGACGGACTTCGAATGGTTCAGCCGTCCCTCGTATATCCACACCAGGATCGGTCGTCGAAAGGATACCCAATGGTTCGCCTGATTGCTCTCACCTTTCTATGTGTCTGGTCAACGCTGGGCATAGCCCGGGAAGCTGACCACCCCCTTATCTCACGACCCACCGGCGCGACAGTACTGACCCATCAGCAGATCGCCTACGAGCGCTTCGAGCTCCCTGTCGGGTTGCCGGAGAACCAGCTGACGCTGGACTTTCCGGTCAAAACCGTCATCGGCGATCTGACCCGCCATGGCTATCAGGTTCGCGGCATGTCGAGTCTGGCACTGTACGAAACCTATCGCTCGCAGCTGAGCGAAGCCGGGTTCGAGATGCTGTTCAGCTGTGAACGCGACGATTGTGGCGATCTGAGACAGGTCCGGGCACTGGGCTCGAAGATCGCCATCGGCGAGAACCTTCTTGGCAGCTGGCGCCAGCCTTACTATTTGGCTGCCATGCACGAGTCCGAACAGGGAACTGTCCACGTAGGCCTCTTCGTTGGCGGTCAGGATGGCGAAGTCGTGGTTCACCAGGCCGTGGTGGACCCCGCCCCGGAACGCCTCAGCCTGATCAAGATAGACACCGCTTATCTACGCGAGGAGGCTGCCACACCGGTAGCCGAGCCGCAGATCACCGAGGCCGAGCGTGCTCGTGATCATCCACTGGTATCGCGTTATCCCGGCACGCGTATTCGCGACCGCCGCCATCGCGATTACGAAACCTTCCCGCTACCGATCAGCGGCGAGTCCCGTCTCAACATGGGGCTGAATTTCGAGCGCCTCGACCTGGTGGGCGAACTCACGCAACATTTCTACGAACTGAATGGCGTATCGTCGCTGCAGGTCTATGAAAACTATCGCGCTGCGCTGGATGCAGCCGAGTTCGAGATCCTCTTCGAGTGCAAACTCGACAACTGCGGCAACTCCGCTCAGGCCCGTGCACTGGGCGCGCAGGTCTCGCCGACCAATAACGTCTACAACTACTACCGCAAGCCCTATTACCTGGTCGGCAAACGCCGCACGTTGTCCGGGCCCGCCTATGTCGGGGTGTTCGTCGGCAGCTACAAGGACACCACCGCGATACAGCAGGTAGTGATCGAAACGCGTGAAGCAGAGGTCGATCTGGTCGCGGTGAATCCGGATCTCCTCCTGCAGGAACTGGAGGAAGCCGGCCGGGCCTCGATCTACGGCATCCAGTTCGATACCAATCAGGCGACCGTACGGGACGAATCCAAGCCGGCACTGGACTCGGTGGGCAAACTGCTTACCGAGCAGTCCGAGCTGCAGCTATACGTGGTCGGCCATACGGACGACACCGGCCCGGTGGAACACAATCTCAAGCTGTCCACGGCACGTGCGGAGGCTGTCGTGCAGCGTCTCGTGACCGATTACGGTATCGATGCCAAGCGGCTCCACGCCGCTGGCGTTGGTCCTTACGCGCCGACAGCCAACAACGCCACCGAAGACGGACGCGAGCAAAACCGGCGGGTGGAGTTGGTCAAGCGGCTGGTGCAGTAACAAGAAAGGCCTGCCGCGACGCGGCAGGCCTTATGCCGGCACTGTTCAGAAGCTGAGCGAGCGGTCTCCGTCAGCGTCCTTGATGCGCGTCGGTAGGCCCATCTCGTTCAGCAGATTGATGAACGGCTTGGGCGGCAGTTCCTCGACGTTCACCATCTTTTTCACATCCCACTCACCGCTGGCGATCAACAGCGCTGCCGCCACCGCCGGTACGCCCGCCGTGTAAGAGATGCCCTGACTACCGACCTCGGCATAGGCTTCGGCATGATCGGCGACGTTGTAGATGAACACTTCCTTGTCTTCGCCGTTCTTCTTGCCTTTGACGACATCACCAATGCACGTCTTGCCGGCGTAATCCGGGGCCAGCGACGACGGGTCGGGCAGCACCGCCTTGACCACTTTCAACGGAACCACTTCCAGCCCCTCGGCGGTCGTTACCGGCTGCTCCGACAGCAGTCCGAGATTCTTCAATACCGTGAACACGTTGATGTAATGCTCGCCGAAGCCCATCCAGAAGCGGATGTTCGGTACGTTGAGATTCTGCGACATCGAGTGCAGCTCGTCG
Organism: Halopseudomonas xinjiangensis; assembly: GCF_900104945.1. NCBI lineage: Bacteria > Pseudomonadati > Pseudomonadota > Gammaproteobacteria > Pseudomonadales > Pseudomonadaceae > Halopseudomonas > Halopseudomonas xinjiangensis. Next base: position 2,742,639 of record NZ_LT629736.1, read on the forward strand.
TGCCCAGTCATGTAACTGGTCTGCATGCCGACAACGGGCAGATCATCGGTGCGCTTGACCTCGAACATCTGGTTTTGCTGCCACTGGCTGTCCTGCCACGACCAGACGCGACCCGTGAATTCGCGGAAATTGATTTCCGGATCGAAGTTGGTGGCGAAGTACCGACCATGGCTACCGGCATTGATATCGATAATGTCGATCGAGTCGACCGAATCGAAGTATTCGCTGACGGCCAGCGCCGCATAGGCGTTGACCACACCCGGATCGAAGCCGATGCCCAGAATAGCGGTAACGCCGTTCTCTTCGCAGGCCGCCTTGCGCTTCCATTCGTAGTTGGCATACCACGGAGGCGTTTCGCAGATCTTGTCCTGCTCTTCATGGATGGCCGTGTCCAGATAAGCGACACCGGTCTCGATGCATGCCTGTAAGACCGACATATTGATGAAAGACGATCCGACGTTGATGACGATCTGCGACTGTGTTTTGTCAATCAATGCCTTGGTTGCCTCGACGTCGAGGGCATCCAGAGCATGGGCTTGCAATTCACCGGCAACTTTCAGGCTGCCCTTCTCCCGTACGCTGTCGATAATCTGCTGACATTTCTCGACAGTACGCGAGGCAAGATGGATGTTGCCAAGCACGTCGTTGTGTTGAGCACACTTGTGCGCAACGACCTGAGCAACACCTCCGCCACCAATAATCAGTACGTTTTTCTTCATTTCTCTTCCTCGAAACGCCTCCTTGGAAAGGCTGGCTTGGTGCCTCAAGAGAGGCTATTGACGAAATCGTCGAAGTTGAATTGACGCACGAGCTCGACTTGCCCGTCGAGCTGGCGCACAGCGATCGATGGCATCTTCACGCCATTGAACCAGTTCTTCTTGACCATCGTATAACCGGCCGCGTCGATGAACGACAGGCGATCGCCGATTTTTAACTCCTGATCGAACTGGAACTCACCAAAGATATCCCCGGCCAGGCACGACTTGCCGCAGACCATATACGAGTGAGGCCCGTCGCACGGCTCCATCTTCGCAGGCTGCCGATAGATCAGCAGGTCAAGCATGTGCGCTTCGATCGAGCTGTCGACGATAGCCAGCTGCTTGCCGTTGTACAACGTATCCAGCACGCTCACTTCGAGCGAGCTACTCATGGTGATCGCCGCTTCGCCGGGCTCCAGGTAGACCTGCACGCCGAAGCGATCAGAGAATTTCTTCAGCCTGTCGCAAAACCGATCGATCGGATAGCCCTCACCGGTGAAATGAATGCCACCACCGAGGCTGACCCACTCGACACGTTCAAGCAGATGACCAAAGCGTTCCTCGATTTGCCCGAGCATGCTGTCGAACAATTCGAAATTGCTGTTCTCACAGTTGTTGTGGATCATGAATCCCGAAATCTGATCCATTACCTGCTCGACCTTCTGCGCGTCCCATTCACCAAGCCGGCTGAATGGGCGCGACGGGTCGGCAATGATGAATTCGGAACTGCTGACCTGAGGATTCAGGCGCAGCCCACGGACGTGCGTGGCCGAGGCATCGGCGAAGCGTTGCAGCTGACTGATTGAGTTGAAGATGATCTTGTCCGAATGGGCAAGCACTTCCTCGATTTCGTCGTCGGCGTAGGCCACGCTATAAGCATGGGTTTCACCACCGAACTTGAGCTTGCCGAGCTTGACCTCGTTGAGCGAAGACGAGGTGGTACCGTCCATGTACTGGTTCATGAGGTCGAATACCGACCATGTGGCGAAGCACTTCAGAGCCAGCAATGCCTTGGCGCCCGAGTGCTCCCGCACATACGCGATCCGTTCCAGATTGCGCAGCAGTTTGCTCTTGTCGATCAGGTAGTACGGCGTCTTGATCACCTTAGTCATACCCCTCTGGCCAACCCGAGATACCGGAACCAGCCCGGCGTTTCGAAAGCGCGCGATTATAGTGGAAAGGCTCCGCGGCTTCGAGAAAAAACGCTGTGTGCGGCTGCTTTCAGCCCGGAGATAGCGGACGAGCTACGGAGAGCCTATGGCGAAGCTACGGTCAGACTGGATGAGAAACGAGAGAGGCCGAGCAGAGCACGACGGCGCGTTGACGCGCCGTCGTGCATGACATCAGAAGTTGTAGCGTAGGCCGAGTGACAGAAGATCTGCGTCTTCCTCACCGCCAGTGGTGTGATCACTACCTAAATCTTGGTAACGCTCGAACTCAACGCCTAGCTCAAATTGGGGGGTCAGAGCGTAGGTGGCGCCCAGCGCAAACGACGTGATGTTTTCCTTTTCCTCGTCGCGGAACACCGTCGATCCGCCAGTAGAAACCTTTGCTTCGGTTTCAAGCTTGTTATATCCCACCTTTCCATACAGCTTGAACGCATCGAGCGGCAGAGTCCCTACGAGGTTGAGTCCCAAACCCGACGTGCTAAACGTCGCTTTGGCGTTACCCGCCCCCGCTGCTGTTGCGTTTACGTTGAAGTCGCCCAGGTCGACATACTGAAACTCAACGCCTACGTAGGGGTTCAGCTGGACACCCGCTCCAACTTTGAACGCGGTATCTTTTTCGTCTGAGGAAGTGGCGAGACCAAGATCCTGCAGCTCACTCTCGAAATTACCAAGATCGACTTCTGCCTGACCCACGTTACCGAACAGGTAACCGTTTACTTCAGCTGCGTTGGCAGTGGAGACCGCAGCGCCTGCGATAAGCGCTGCAATAAGATGCTTTTTGAACATTGCCTGCTCCTTGATGCTTATTATTCGCTGCCGCCCTGGCAGCTTTCATGACGCCACACATCGCGCATGGCGTGGTCGGATAATAAGTTCAAAACTCGGGCTTGTCTCGGTCAATAGCAAGACGCAGTTCTCATCATGCATGGCGAACCATCGTACTGAGGCGCTCGGTGAAAAACGTTCGCTCCTCTTCCAGATCGAACAATCCCGGCGCGAAAAGCCAGCTTTGGGTTATTCCCATCAGATAGGTATAGGTCAGCAACCCCAGCCGCTTGGCCGCCAGCGTCATACTGATGAGCCCCTGCTGTTGTGCCGTAGCGAAAAGACTTGCCAGGGTATCGATCATGTTTTCGGTCAGTTGCCGCTCTCGAACCAATATCAGGCCGACCGCTTCGGTCAGCTCGGTCTTGTTCAAAAGGATTTCGAATGACTGCCTGAACCAGGCATCATCGGTCAGCAGCGTTAGCCAATCGGCGGCAAAACGCTCTACAGCCTCCAGCGGCTGATTGGAGCGATTGGCTGCCTCAAGGATGAGCCGCTCCAGTGGCTCTTGCGAATAGGCCAGCACTGCCTGGTAAAGATCGTCCTTGTTCTTGAAATGCCAGTAGATAGGACCGCGACTGAACCCAGCTTCGGTTCCGATCATGGCAAGCGTAGTGTTGGAATATCCGTTACGGCTGAACAGCGTCAGAGCCGCCTCGATGATCTTTAGACGGGTTTTCTCCGCGTCTTCCTTGGTTCGGCGCATGTAGAGTCCGGAAGCAGGCGAACTGTCGAGGGACAGTTCGCCTGGAAGTGGATTGACCGGTCACAGTTTATCGTCAGCGGCCATTTGCATGTAAGTCGGATCGAAGCGTAGCTTCAGGTTGGAGCTGCTACCCAGAGCCTTGCCGTTGGGGAAGCTGATCCCGACGAAGTCCGGCGAATCGGCGCTTTCGCCGAGCAAGCCCTTGTCGAAAGAAAACTGGCGAACGCTGTCCATTGCGTCAATCGCCTGCTGGCTGGAAATGAACTCCACTGCGTCGGCAGGCTTCCAGAACATCTTCATGCCGGCAAGCTGCTCCTCGTACCCCTTCTGGTCCGTGCCTGAGGCTTCGCCAAGATAGGCCCTGATCTTCTGGCCTTCCTCGCTATCGGTCGACATGATCGACATCAGTTCAAACCAGGCGCCTGCCAGAGCCTTGCCCAACTCGGGGTTGGCAGCCAGCGTCTCGGTGTTGACGATAGTGAGATCCTTGATGTGACCGGGAATCCGGCTGGAATCAAAACCAGATTGGCGTCGGGCATCTTAACCACGTCGGCGAGCAGAGGGTTCCAGGTCACGACGTTTTCGACACCGGGAGTATTGAATGCCGCAACGATATCAGCATCGCCGGTATTCACAACCGTCACGTCACGCTCGCTCATTCCGACCTCGTCGAGCGCTCGAGCCAGAAGGTAATGCGAAACCGACAGCTCCACCAGGTTCACCTGCTCGCCCTCGAGGTCCTTCAGCTTCACCTGGTCGCTGCCTTTCATGACCAGACCATCATTACCATTGGAATAGTCGCCCATGATCAGCACTGTTGTGTCGACACCACCCGCCGCAGGAATGGATAGAGCGTCCATGCTGGTCGCGACGACGCCGTCAAACTCGCCAGCGGTGTACTGGTTGATTGACTCGACGTAGTCATTGATCTGCACGATGTCGACTTCGATGCCGTACTTGTCCGCCCATTTTGTCATCAGGCCAGAGTCTTCGATATATTTCCACGGAATCCAGCCGGCGTAGATGCTCCAGGCAAGTTTGAAACTGTCACGATCCTGTGCCGAAGCCATCGGGACCATGAATGTCGACACTGCGATGCCCAGCATTGTGCCGGCAGTAAGGCGTTTCAGGCGGGTGGCAAACGGAATAGGTTTTCTCATGTTAGCTCCTGATCTACGTCGGGTGTTGCCGTGAACCAGCAAAAGACGCGCCAGGTTTGCTGGCGCAGACCAAATCAGAAGAACTTCAGGTAGCGGTTCAACTCCCAGTCCGAGGCATGAGTGTGGTAGCTGTCGTCGCGCTTGTATTGCACGAAACTCTCGAACATCGCTTCGCCGAATACCTGTTTCGAAAGGGGATCGGCTGCGAAGGCGTCGATGGCCTCGCCAAGGTTCTGCGGCAGCATCTCGATGCCCATTTCCTGCAGCTGCGCATCGGTGTAGTTGTACATGTTTTCCCGGTGCGGCAGCCCCGGATCCATGCCTTCGCGGATACCTTCCAGGCCTGCTGCGAGAATCAACGCTGCGCCCAGGTAGGGGTTGCATGCGATGTCGGCAGCGCGGCATTCGACGCGTCCGCCCTGGAGGGATGCGCAACATATTGGTGCGGTTGTTGTTGCCGTAGCAGACGAAGACCGGAGCCCAGGTCGACCCGGACATACTTCCCTTGCGCACCAGCCGCTTGTAGCTGTTCACCGTAGGCGCAATCACCGCGCTGATTGCCTTGGCGTGCTTCATGATTCCGGCAATGAAGTGGTATGCCATTTCGGTCACACCGCAGCCATGCGGGTCATGACCATTGACGACGTCGAACAGGTTCTTCCCGGTTTCTCGGTCAGCCAATGACATGTTGTAGTGCGCACCACTACCGGTTCGGGTCGCTGAGGGTTTGGGCATGAAACTGGCGAACGCGCCGTGCTTGCGGGCGATTTCGTTGGCCATCAGTCGAAAGAACACCAAACGGTCGGCCATGCCCAGCGCATCCGTGTAGGTGAAGTCGGTCTCGAATTGCCCGTTGGCGTCTTCATAGCCGAAGGAGTACACATCCCATCCCGTGCTGTTCATTGCCTCAACCAACTCGCCGACGATATGCATGTTGTCGCCCAGCGAGCGCGGGTCGTAGCAGGGTTTGGCCAGCGTATCGCGACCGCTGATAGGCTCAAACCCGCCGTCAGCGCTGTCTTTGAACAAGAAGAATTCGGTCTCGATACCGAGGTTGAACATCAACCCCATGTCCGCAGCAGCAGCCGCGACCTGACGCTTGAGAATGTTGCGCGAGCACGCCTCGAAGGGTGCGCCGTCCAAGTGCAGGTCGCTGGGCGGTCGTCGGTGCCGGCCTTGCCATCACAGCCCAACTGCGCAGCTTGATTCCCGCCAACATGCGCATCATCGGGCAATCAGAAGGGCTGCCTGACATGCCCTCGGCAAGCATCGTGCTGTTGCGCAGTGACGCCAATCGCAGCCCAGTCACGGAGTGCCTGGCCGAATACATTGCTGACGGATTTAAATCATGATTGCACTTTTCGGACCGATGCGACGCCTGAGAATACGTAAGTCATCGGTTTCGGTCCGGACAGGTAGATCTCCTCCTGCTCATCGATCTCGAAACCGGCCGCGGTGATCAGTCCGGGTATGTCCCGATCCAAATGACAACCACCAGCGAAGTGTTTCCAGGCGGGCGTCAGTCCTTTTTGCCAACGGCTCACTGTTTGGTCTGGAGAAAGCCCGTGTTCGGCAAAGATTAACGTGCCGCCTGCTTTCATCACTCTGCGCATCTCGTTCAAGGCCGGTAGCGGCTCGGCAATGGAGCACAGCGTGAACGTCATGACGATGGTATCGAAGCTGGCCGTGTCGGCAGCGATTCCATGAACATCGACCGCAACCATCTGTAGCGGAATGTCGATAAGCGCTGCGCGCCGCTTTCCTCGTACATGCATTTGGGCTGCCGGGTCTACGCCTACGATAGAACTGACTTTGGCGGGATCGTAATAGCGAAGATTTAGCCCGGTTCCGATGCCTACCTCCAGCACACGACCGGAAGCGCGAGGCACCAGCGCTGCACGAACCCCCATGACCGAGCCCATTCCGCAGGCGAAATCGATCAATCTTGGCAGCACATAGTGGTCGTAGAGGTTCATAGCGGCTCCGGTAATCGACTACCGTACGGTAACAGATCCCGGAACCTGGAGTGGAGCAACGGCAATGGAAGTGCGACGGAATAGCACAGGTGTGCATCGAGTTTAGCTCGGCCACCACATCGAGGTTAAATGGCGAAGCACCCGGGGCTTTTTCCGCGCACATAAGAACGCCCTGATCCTTGTGGGATCAGGGCGTTCGGTATAGGCGCTTGACGATGACCTACTCTCACATGGGGAAACCCCACACTACCATCGGCGATGCATCGTTTCACTTCTGAGTTCGGGATGGGATCAGGTGGTTCCAATGCTCTATGGTCGTCAAGCAATTTGTTGCTGACCGGTTTTGAGTCCGAGCAGCTAAAAGCTTGGGTTGGTGATAGAAGGAAGACGGATCTTGTAATCTCGTACAGTTCCAGCTTGTCGTTCATCTGTCTTGATCGTTAACACCAGATTGCTTGGGTGTTATATGGTCAAGCCACACGGGCAATTAGTACTGGTTAGCTCAACGCCTTGCAACGCTTACACACCCAGCCTATCAACGTCGTAGTCTTCGACGGCCCTTTAGGGGAGTCAAGCTCCCGGTGAGATCTCATCTTGAGGCAAGTTTCCCGCTTAGATGCTTTCAGCGGTTATCTTTTCCGAACGTAGCTACCCGGCAATGCCACTGGCGTGACAACCGGAACACCAGGGGTTCGTCCACTCCGGTCCTCTCGTACTAGGAGCAGCCCCTCTCAAATCTCAAACGTCCACGGCAGATAGGGACCGAAC
>NZ_LT629736.1:3355000-3536992 GCF_900104945.1 Halopseudomonas xinjiangensis
TTGACCTTGGCGATGATCTGCGCGGGCTTGCCGGCCTGTGCCGCGAGAGTTTCCCGGTTGATCAGCTCGAGCAACCGCTTTTTCAGCGTAAAAGGCGCCTGCAGCAGCTTCTTCATGCGCAGGGTCTTGCCCATGCCGATCAATTGGTTGAACAGTTTGTGCACGTCTTCCGTCAACGCCAGATCGGAAGTCAGGATGCTGTAGTCGGTGTATAGCCGGGCATTGCCGGCGTGGTAGTTGCCGGTGCCGAGGTGAGCATAGCGGCGCAGCACCTTGTCTTCGCGGCGCAGGATCAACATCATCTTCGCGTGGGTCTTGAAGCCGACCACGCCGTAAATGACGACCGCACCCGCCTGTTGAAGGCGGCTCGCCAGCTGCAGGTTGGATTCTTCATCAAACCGCGCACGCAGCTCGATCACCACCGTGACTTCCTTTCCGTTTCGCGCAGCATCCACCAGCGCGTTGACGATTTCAGAGTTGGCACCGGTGCGATACAGCGTCTGCTTGATCGCCAGCACATTCGTATCCTGCGCGGCCTGGCGCAGCAGGTCGACCACCGGACTGAACGATTCGTAAGGATGCAGCAACAGGATGTCCTGCTTGCTGATCGCCTGGAACAGGTTGTCGGCGCTGGACAGAAGCTTGGGTATGCCGGGGCTGAATGGCGGGAACTGCAGTTCCGGATGGTTCTCGAGCGCGGTGATGGAAAACAGCCGGGTCAGGTTGACCGGACCATTGACCTCGTAGAGCTCCGCCTCGCTGAGCCCGAACTGCTTGAGCAGGAAATCAGTCAGCGGTTTCGGACAGTTGTCAGCTACCTCCAGGCGCACCGCATCGCCGTAGCGACGCGAGAGCAACTCGCCACGCAGGGCGCGGGCCAGATCGTCCACTTCGTCGGGGTCCACGATGAGGTCGGCGTTACGGGTGAGACGGAACTGGTAGCAGCCAAGGACCTTCATGCCGGGGAACAGTTCATCGGCGTGCGCGTGAATCATCGACGAGAGGAAGACGAACGCGTCGCCGCCAGCTTCGCACAGCTCTTCCGGGAGACGTATCAGGCGCGGTAGCGAACGCGGGGCGGGAATGATCGCCAGACCGGAATCGCGGCCGAAGGCGTCGGTGCCTTCGAGCTGGACGATGAAGTTCAGGCTCTTGTTCACCAGCAGCGGGAACGGATGGGTGGGGTCGAGGCCGATCGGACTGATTACCGGAGCGACTTCCTGGCGGAAATAGCGGCGCACCCACAGGGTCTGCTTGTGCGTCCACTGGTGCCGGCGTGCAAAGCGAATGCCTTTCTCAGCCAATTGAGGCAACAGAACATCGTTGAGGATGGCGTACTGGCGATTGACCTGCTGATGCGCCAGTTCGCTGATCTTGGTCAGCACCTGCTGCGGCTGCAGGCCGTCAGGACCGGTCTGTTCGCGGGCAAAGGTGATCTGTTTTTTCAGACCGGCGACGCGAATTTCGAAGAATTCGTCCAGGTTGCTGGAAAAGATCAGCAGGAATTTCAGCCGTTCAAGAATCGGATAGGACTCATCGAGCGCCTGTTCCAACACGCGTATGTTGAACTGCAACTGCGACAGCTCACGGTGGATGAACAGCTCGGGGGCATTGATATCGGCGGCTGGTGCGGCGGGCTCGGCAGGTGCGGTCAATGCCGGTGCGCTACGCACCACTGGCAGTGACTGCGCCGGGTCCTTCGCTTCGCTCATCTCGCCCCCGCTCTTGAGTTCCTGCATGAATTCCTCTTGGTTAGTTCGACTGTCGCAGCTGACGGGCTGCGGTCTTGGCAAAATAGGTCAGAATGGCGTCCGCGCCGGCGCGCTTGATCGCGGTCAGCGATTCGAGAATTACTGCCTCGCTCAGCCAGCCGTTGGCAATGGCGGCCTGGTGCATAGCGTATTCGCCGCTCACCTGGTAGACGAAGGTCGGGACCTTGAAGGTCACCTTCACGCGATGGACGATGTCCAGATACGGCATGCCGGGCTTGACCATCACCATGTCGGCGCCCTCGGCGAGATCTTGCGCCACTTCGTGCAGAGCTTCATCGGTATTCGCCGGATCCATCTGGTACGTGGCCTTGTTGCCTTTGCCCAGATTGCCCGCCGAGCCCACCGCGTCGCGGAAGGGTCCATAGTAGGCGCTGGCATATTTTGCCGAGTACGCCAGGATGCGGGTGTTGGTGTAACCGGCTTCTTCCAGCGCATAACGCATGGCGCCGACGCGGCCATCCATCATGTCCGACGGCGCGACGATGTCGGCACCTGCTTCGGCGTGCGACAGCGTCTGCTTGACCAGCGTCTCGACGGTGATGTCGTTGAGCACGTAGCCGGCGTCATCGATGATGCCGTCCTGGCCGTGCGTGGTGAACGGGTCCAATGCTACGTCAGTGATCACCCCTAGCTGCGGAAACGCCTGCTTCAGCGCCCGCGTGGCGCGTTGGGCAAGACCTTCGGGGTTATACGCTTCAGCAGCATCCAGCGACTTGCGCTCGATCGGAGTGACGGGGAACAGCGCTACAGCCGGAATGCCCAGTTCGACCAGTTCGGCGGCCTCTTCGACCAGCAGATCGATCGAAAGCCGGTCGACACCGGGCATGGAAGGCACGGCTTCGCGCTGGTTTTCACCTTCGAGAACGAATACGGGGTAGATCAGATCGTCGACGCTCAGGCGCGTCTCGCGGACCAGGCGACGGGAAAAATCGTCACGCCGCAACCGCCGCAGGCGGCTCAGCGGAAACTGGCGATTTGCAGGATCAAAGCTCACTGGAACTCCCGGGATGCCGGAAAGGCACCTATCTGGTTGACGTTATACGTCCAGATTATGACGGAATTGCGACAGCAAGCGTAAGGCCATCTCGTCCTGTAGCTCCTGGTCCGGCTCGCTGGCCAGTTCGACGCGGTTGCGCCCAAGCGCCTTGGCGCGATACAGCGCGGCGTCTGCAACGCCGACCAGCGTGTCGAAACTGTAACCGTGCTGGTCCGTGCAAGCCACGCCCATGCTGACGCTCAGGGCAACGGGGATTTCGTCGTTCTGCCAGGGCTGGGCGCAGAGCGCCTGGCGGATGCGCTCGGCGACCTGGACCGCGCTTTCGGTGTCCAGTCCGGGCAGCAGCAGAATGAATTCTTCTCCGCCAAATCGACCCAGCAGATCGTCGTTACGCAAATGCTGGCGGACGCGGCCGACCAGATGACACAGCACGGCGTCGCCGGTCTGATGGCCGAACTTATCGTTGATGCGCTTGAAATGATCGGCGTCGAGCATGATCAGCGTGGTCGGGTAGGCCTGCTGGTTGGCCAGTTCGAGCACTGCCGAAGCCTGCTCCTGCAGACTGCGACGGTTCAGCGTATTGGTCAGTGCGTCGCGTTCGGACAAATGATGCAGAGCGATCGTGGTCCGGTAATGCGTCATCAGAATGAAGCCGCAGGCCAGCCCGATCTGCGCCACCATTGCGCCGAGTAGCGTGACGCTCTGCATCGGTACCAGGCTCGCCTCAGGCGAGGAGGGCAGGAATGTGAAGCTCAGGGCGGCACGAAACGCCAGGCCGACCGCGCAGAACAGGGCGGTGAAGCCGGTGAACCAGTAAGCGGTTCGCATCGGTTGTTCGGCGGGGATAAGCAGCTCGCGAGCACAGAGCAGGCTCATCCCGGAAAGGATGACCGAAGAGATCACAATGCGTGCCGGCACATGGTCAATATGGAAGCGGAACACCCACATCAGCAGCATCACGGTCAGCGCTGCAATCACAGGCCCTGTCTGCGGCTGGGTCTGGCCCTTGAAAGCGCGGATACCCAGCCAGGTGACGCCGATGCCCAGGGTCATCAGGGTATAGGCGAACACCACCGACAGTCCGTGGTGGATATGGTCCTGATACACGTTCAGAACCAGTCCGAGCATGATGGCGAAGTTGCCTAGCGCCCAGTGCCGCAGACCTTTTTCGCTGCCGGCGTGCCAGGCGGCCACGCACAGCAATAGCGTCATGCTCAGAGTAACCAGCGACAGGGCTACTCCAAGTGTGACAACGTCAAGTTCTCCAGGCATGGGGAAATATCTTCCTTGTCCGGCTGGGAATGTGCCGGATACTGCTTGTATCCAAAATAGGAATTCCGCTCAGAAGGGCAACCATAGCAGCAGACCGTCGATCGCATGCGCGGTTCCCAGCGGAAATGTGGCGGAGTTAGCAGTTGATAGTCGGGCCGATGAACGGCGATCCGGTTTTTCTATTGGGCGGCGATGCATGGCGCTCTCTACAGTGCGGCCAGTGCAGCGTTCACCACCACCAGCAGCGAGGCTTTCAATGACTACAGGCAAGGGCACGATCTGGCGGGCAGTGCTGACTGCTGCTCTGCTGGTGGTCTGGCTCGCCGGGCTGGTCTGGGCGTTCTGGTGGTACGAAGGCCGCTACGTGAGGGCTTTCGACCGTCCTGCACTGTTCGACGGTGTCAGCGTCGAGCCGCCATTTCCCGCAGGCCAGGTCCAGGTAGTGCATGTATGGCAATCCGGCTGCCCCTGTAATGCCGGCCATGAGCGGTATGTCGCGGAGATGACCGAGCGGTTTACCGCCGAGGGGGTCAAGTTCGCTCGTGCCGGCTCGGCAAGTAACGAAAATATGGACAGTCCGTTCAAGGAATTGCCCTATTGGCCGATACCCTCAGAGTGGGCCGACTGGCCTGGCGCTCCGTCTATCGCTATCTGGGACGCCTCCGGTCGGTTGGCATATGTCGGGCCTTATAGCGACGGCATGCACTGCAACAGCCAAAGCAGTTTTGTAGAGCCAGTAATACGGACATTGCTGTCGGGCCGATCGGTCAACATCACCTCGCAGGACACGGTGTCCTGCTTGTGTGAGCTCCAGTAACCGGAACAGCATACGAATGAACACCCTCGGCAGTTCTTCCTCCCTCGGGCTGGAAGGGTTGTACCTGAAAGCCGACCGCACCATGCTCGGTGTCCTCTGGATCACGCTGCTTTATTCTTTTGCGCTTGCCGCCTGGCATCAGACCTGGATGCAGGCACTGCTGGTTGGCGGTGGCACGCTGGCGGTGATGCACGGTCTGCATGCGCTTATTCGCGGGCAGCGGCTCTTCCGGTGCATGGTCGCGGTGGCGCTGATGGTGATGTCGGCGCTGCACATCAACCAGAGTCACGGCGCCGTGGAGATGCATTTCTCCATTTTCGTACTGCTGGCCTTCCTCATTTATTACCGCGACTGGCTGCCGATCGTAGTCGGGGCTGGAGTGATCGCGGTGCACCATCTAGCCTTCTTCTATCTGCAAAGCCAGGCAGCGGGAGTCTGGCTTGCTGCAGAGGCGACCTGGGGATTGGTATGGGTTCACGCCGGTTACGTTGTGGTCGAGGCTGCGGTGTTGATCTATCTGGCCCAGCAGAGCATGCAGGATGCGCAGGAAGGCCTGGCCCTCAGCGAGGCCACCGCGAACATCACTGGCGGACGCAACGGCATCGATCTCAGCTACCGGGTGCCGATCCAGTCGCCAGCGATGGATGCATTCAACAACTTCGTAGGTCAGTTGGGGGGCGTTGTCGGCGGCGTGCAGAGCGGGCTCCGCCAGTTGGGCGAGCTGAGCTCGGACGTTACCGGCAAGTCGGTCCAGGTTCGCCAGGGTGCAGACCTGCAGGCGAACGAGGCGAGCTATATGGTGCAGGCAATCGGCGAGCTGAGCGCGGCGACGTCTGAGGTGGCCCGAAATGCTGAAGAAGCGGCGCACGCGGCACGCAACGCGGACGAACATGCACTGAAGGGTAATCAGGCGATGCAGCGGATCAAGCAGGAGGTCGCTTCGTTGCACCAGGATATCGGCGTGACTGGTGAAGCCGTCGAAGGCACTGCGCGGATCGCAGCGGATATACACCAGGTCGTCGATGCCATACGCGGTGTGGCCGAGCAAACCAATCTGCTGGCGCTGAATGCGGCCATCGAGGCTGCACGGGCCGGTGAGCAGGGCCGTGGGTTCGCCGTGGTCGCCGACGAGGTTCGAAACCTGTCGCAGCGCACCTCGAAATCCACCGCCGAGATTCAGGATTTCATTACTCGTTTGCAGGAAGCATCAGGCGCCGCTACCCAGGCGATGGTTCGCAGTCGGGCATCGGTGGGGCGTTGCCTGGATTCGGCAGACTCCAGCGCGCAAATGCTTCAGGGTATGGTCGGAGAAATTGCCCATATTTCCCAGCTCAACGAGCTGATCGCGACCGCGACGCAACAACAGGCGGCTGTTGGCGATGACTTAGCCAAGCACGTACACGGCGTTCGTGAAGTTGCCACGTCCAACGCTGGTCAGGCGGTCGAGCTGGCCTCGCTGGCAGATCGGCTGGATACCTTGCGTAGCGAGCTTGATCAGCAGGTCAGCCAGTTCATCATTCGTTGAGTCAGAGCTGCGCGAGCAGGCGGTCCAGGGAGTTGGCGAATGCCTGTTTGTCACGGTCGTTGTAGGGCGCCGGGCCGCCGCGGCCGGCGAGGCCGGCGCCGCGCAACTCGTCCATGAGGTTGCGCACGGCAAGGCGCTCACCGACGTTCGATGCGTCGTAGACGACCCCGCGCGGGTTGATGGCGACGACGTTCCGCTCAACCAGTCCGGCGGCCAGCGGGATATCGGCGGTCACCACAAGGTCACCGGGGCGGGCATTGTCGATGATGTAATGATCCGCCGCGTCGGCTCCGCTGGGTACGGTCACTTGCCGGACGCCCGGCCCCGGCGGAAGCTGCTGAGGGCTGTTGGCGACCAGGACCAGTTCGATCTGGCGGCGCCGGGCGGCGCGTACGACGATGTCGCGAACCGGTCGCGGGCAGGCGTCTGCATCTATCCACAAAGTCATGGCGTCGGTTCCGCTGTGGTCTGGGTTGTCAGAATTCGGCGCTGGCCTGCAACGATTCCATTTCTTCGCTGGCGTCCAGCCATTGGGCTTCGAGCGTTTCCAGCTCCTGCTTGCGGCTGGTCTGGCGCGCCAGCAGCTCCTTGAGCCGATCCTTGTTCTCCGTTTGATAAAGCGACGTGTCGCCCAGTGCCGATTCGATTTCTTCCAGCTCACTATTGAGCCGGGACATCGACTGCTCGAGCTTGTCGATGGCCTTTTTCATTGGTGCCAGCCGCTGCCGCTGCTCCGCCGCCAGGCGCCGCTGAGCCTTGGCGTCGACTTTCGGTTGCTCCGGATCCTCGGCCGTTCCGTCTGCCTGAGATTGCGCCTGCTGCTGGCGGAAGCGTGCCAGCCAGCGTGTGTACGTATCGAGGTCGTCTTCATAGACTTGCAGGCGCCCATCGGCGACCAGCCACAGCTCGTCGGTGGTGTCGCGGATCAGTGCGCGATCGTGCGACACCAGCAGCATCGCTCCATCAAAATCCTGAAGCGCCAGAGTCAATGCGTGGCGCATTTCCATGTCGAGGTGGTTGGTCGGTTCGTCGAGCAGCAACAGGTTGGGCTTCTGCCAGGCAATCAGTGCCAGGGCGAGGCGCGCCTTCTCGCCACCCGAGAAATGCCTGACTGGCTCCTCGGCTCGGTCGCCATGGAAGTCGAAGCCACCGATAAAATTGCGCAACGTCTGCTCGCGCTCCTGCGGGGCAAGACGAGCCAGGTGCAGCAATGGGCTGGCTTCGGGATCGAGGCTGTCCAGCTGATGCTGGGCGAAGTAGCCGATGGCCAGATGTTCGCCGGTTTTCAGCTCGCCGGCTTGCAGCGGCAAGCTGCCCGCCAGCGTTTTGATCAACGTCGACTTGCCGGCTCCATTCGGGCCCAGCACGCCGATACGCGCGCCTGGTGCAAGCTGCAGCTTCACCTGCTCGAGAATGGCCTGTTCGCCGTAACCGAGCTGGCCCTTGCGCAGGTCGAGTAGGGGGCTGGACTGCTTGTCCGCCTCGCGGAAGCTGAACGAGAAGGGCGAGTCGATGTGCGCCTGACTCAATACCTCCATCCGCTCGAGAGCCTTCAGCCGGCTCTGCGCCTGACGTGCCTTGGTCGCCTGGGCGCGAAACCGAGCGATGTAGCGCTGCATGTGTTCCCGCTGCGCCTGCTGCTTTTCGAACGCAGCCTGCTGCTGCGCGAGACGCTCGGCCCGGGTACGCTCGAACTGCGAATAGCTTCCGCGGTAAAGAACCAGCTGCTTTTGGTCTACGTGCACGATGCTTTCGATCACCGCGTCGAGAAAATCGCGATCGTGGGAAATCAACAACAGTGTACCGGAGTAGCTTCTCAGCCAGTCCTCCAGCCAGAGAATGGCATCGAGATCCAGGTGGTTGGTCGGTTCGTCGAGCAGTAGCAGGTCGGAAGGACACATCAGCGCCTGGGCAAGGTTCAGGCGCATCCGCCAGCCGCCGGAAAAATCACCGACCCGTGCCTCGGTCTGCTCGCTGGTGAACCCGAGGCCGGCGAGCAGCGTCCGGGCGCGGCTGTCGGCCGTGAAGCCATCATGCGATTCCAGTTCGGCGTAGACTGTGCCGAGCCGCTCAGCGTCCTGACGTGCTTCGGCCTCGGCCAGCCGCTTCTGAATGTCTCGAAGGCGCTGGTCGCCGTCGAGAACGTAATCCACCGCGTTGCGCTCGAGATCTTCGATTTCCTGGCGCATATGCGATAGCCGCCAGTCGTCCGGTAGCGAGCAACTGCCGGCATCCGGCGTGAGTTGGCCGCGCAGCAGTGCGAACAGGCTGGACTTGCCGGCACCATTGGTGCCGAGCAGGCCGACCTTCTGGCCCGGATGAATGGTCAGGTTGGCATTGTCCAGCAGTCGCAGCGGGCCGCGCTGCAACGTAAGAGATTCGATCTTGATCATGGCTGCGGAGTATATCAGCGAGGATCACCAGGGAGTATGAAAGGTATGACTATGTCAGATATCGGCCTGCAGGCGTTCGCCGATGGGTTCTACCGCCAGCCGGAAGCGCAGGCGCTATTGCTTGAATGCCAGGACCGTTGGGGGATGGACGTCCTGTGCCTGCTCGGAGCCTGCTGGCTGGCCTCCTCGGGCCGAAAGCTGGACGTCGATGACTGGCGTCAGGTTCTGGCCGGACAGGCGCATTGGCGCGACGAGGTAATCGAGCCGCTGCGTCGGGCGCGCCGCGGGATCAAGCCGATCGTCGAGGCAAGTGAGCTGTATCGACAGGTCAAGCAATGCGAGTTGAGTGCGGAGTGGTTGGCGCTGGAATGGTTGGAGCCGAGCCTGGACAGGCATGCTGCAGTCTCCGGCGAATCAGTCGAAACGACCGCTCGCGAGGCGATTGCGGCCTACTGCGAGGCTTCAGCCGTTACCCAGGAAGCACCGCCATCGCAGGTTCGCGATGCGCTGGCAGCACTGGCCGCCAACTGGCGCGCCGATATCAGCGCGCCCGGGGCTTAAGCGCTGGGGTCGGCCTGCTTGGCGGGGCTCTTGCGACCCCGGTTGCGGCGCGGCGCGCGGCGGGGTTTGTCTTCTTCAGCTGCAGCCTGGGGGTTGTCCCGCTTGTCGATGGCCTGGTTGACCTGTGTCTCGATTCGATCGAAACCCTTGGCCAGGCGCAGCGTCTGGCGGATATCACCCTTGAGTTGCTTGATATAGGTTTCGGCAGCCTCACGAGACTGACCGAGGTCCGACATCGCCTGCTCCAGTTCCTCGACCTTGTCCTGAGCCTTGGACACCGACTTGTTCTCGGCTCCGCTTTGCCTGGCGCTCAGCTTGTCCCTGGCCTCGACAAGCTTCGCATCGAGTTTGGCATGCTGCCGATTGATCTTCTCCAACGCCTTGTGCGCGTCCTGCTCGGCCTGCTGGCACGCCTCGCCAAGGTGATCCTTGAGCGAACGGGTCAGGGTTTGTAAAAGGTGCAGGGGAGTGGTGACCTTCCCGGTCTTTTTCGCTTCGCTTGCTTGTGCCACAGGCGACTCCATGTTTGTCAACTGGCTGCCAATACAGCCCGGTGGGCGTTATGCAGTACTTCGATGAGACAATCTTCCAGCTCGAATCGCTCGTGCAGCATCGCGCCAAGCGTGTGCAACCTCGCCTGCATATCCGGCTCGTCCACACCATTGGCGGTGTTGGCGTAGCGGTCATTGAAGGCCACGGCTTCCTGAGTGATGGTTTCGATGCGCGGGTAGACCTGACGGACCAGCTCCAGCCCGCGTTCGTTCTGGAAGTCTTCCGCTTCGCGGATCAACTGTTCGTAGATCTCGAAGTGACCCGCAGATACGTAATCCACCAGCACGTCACAGAAGGATTCGAGGGCCTGGTCGGGGTTCTCTTCAGGCGGGGTCCGGTCGCGAAGGTCAACGTATTCGCTGATCAGTTGCTTGCGTTCGGACAACCAGCGGTCGACCAGCTGATTGACCCCGCCCCAGCGTTCCTGGGCTGTAGTGCAGCTCTCCAGCATCTTCCACCTCTTCTATGAGCGGCCGGCGCATCGGGCCGGTAAAACCGTCGTGATCGTTATGGTGGCAACAGCATAGGCCAGTCGACGCAGCAGCATCAATACCACGTAAGTTGCGCGAAAAGTTCAATCACGTGAACGAAAAATCTGTACCAGCCCGAAGATCGTGAAGCCAATGAACGCGATCAGCGTGCACTCGGCGATACTCAGACCCAGGAACGTCCAGGTCACCGCGGCGCAATCGGCCGTCCCGCTGAACAGCAGACCGAGCATGTCGTGCAGTGGAAGCACGTCCATCATGTAATCGAGGCTGGGCAGACAGGAGGGCAGTTGTTCGGCGGGCTGATATTGCAGCCACACCTGCCGGCCGGCGATGGCGGCGCCCAGGCCGGCGAACAGGGTGGTTGCTACGCCGTAGGCGCGCGCCGCGCCAGCGCGCCCGCGACCGTCCCGGGGCGCCGGGTTATGAATCACCGCAGCGAGGCAGGTCAGTCCGATGAGTACGAAGGCAATTCGCTGAATGATGCACAGCGGGCAGGGCAGCAAGCCCATGTAATGCTCCATGTACAGAGCGATCAGCAGCAGCACGATACAGATGATGAAAGCGAGAAGATAAAGCAGGCGCGAGGCAGGCAGGGTCATGCTTGTTTCCGTCAGGTTTGAAACTGGTGGCCTACCATAGAGCAGAGCCCCGACGGA
Organism: Halopseudomonas xinjiangensis; assembly: GCF_900104945.1. Classification (NCBI taxonomy): domain Bacteria; kingdom Pseudomonadati; phylum Pseudomonadota; class Gammaproteobacteria; order Pseudomonadales; family Pseudomonadaceae; genus Halopseudomonas; species Halopseudomonas xinjiangensis. The sequence goes on from NZ_LT629736.1 coordinate 3,366,037, forward strand.
GACAAGACACAGCACCGGCTGGCGGGAGTTGCCAGCCGGTTTTGGTCGATCAGGCGGTCTGTTCGCCTTCCTGCGCGCGGCGCTGTTCAGCCTGCGCATACAGCGCATCGAAGTTGACCGGCGACAGCATCAGGGGAGGGAAGCTGCCACGCAGAACGAGGTTGTCGATCGCTTCACGAGCATACGGGAACAGGATGTTCGGGCAGAAGGCGCCGAGGGTGTGGCGCATCGAAGCCTCGTCCAGTCCGTTGATGGCGAAGATACCGGCCTGCTGCACTTCGGCGATGAAGGTGACTTCGTCGTCGCCGTTGGTCACGGTGGCGGAGAGGCTCAGGACTACCTCGTGGACGCCTTCCTGGAGCTGGCTGTGCCGTGTATTCAGGTCCAGGTTGACCTGCGGGTTCCACTGGCTCTGGAATACCGAAGGTGCCTTTGGGGACTCGAAGGACAGATCCTTGACATAGATGCGCTGCAGGCTGAACTGCACCTGCTGGTTGCCCTGCGCAGCGCCATTGGCGGCTTGATTGTTCTGATTTTCGTCGGCCATGTGCGGTCCTTATGCGTGTATCGTTGGGTCTTGAAAAAAGAGATGTTCAGCCGGTCAGCATCGCATCCAGTTTGCCGGCGCGCTCGAGCGCCATGAGCTGATCACAGCCGCCGACATGGTGATCATTGATCCATATCTGCGGTACCGAGGTGCGGCCACCGGCCAGCCGAGTCATTTCGGCACGCACGTCAGGCTTGCCGTCGACGCGGATTTCCCGGTAATCGACCTTCTTGGCGTCGAGCAGGTGCTTGGCTCGAATGCAGAAAGGACAGAAATCGCTGCTGTAGATCGTGACGTCGGACATAGTCATTTCACCAGGGGTAGATTGTCGGCTCGCCAACCGCCGATCCCTCCAGCCAGTCTGTGGACATGCTCATGGCCTGCCGCCTTGAGTTGCTTGGCGACCGACCCGGCATGCTGGCCGTTGGCGCAAACCAGGATGATGGGTTTGTCCTTGTACTTGTCCAGTTCTACCAGACGCTTCTGCATGCTGTCATGGGGAATGTTGATCGATTCGACGATATGCCCGCCCGCGAACTCCTTCTTCGAGCGTATGTCCACCACCTGCGCATCGTTCTTGTTGATCAGGGCTGTCGCCTGCTGGGTAGTGATTGCCTTGCCGGCCTTGCGACCCTCGGTAACGATCAACAAGGTGAGCACAACCAGAAAAGCCGTGGTCAAGATATAGTGGTTGCCGATGAACTCGATGAGGTGCTGGAGAAACTGCATGGGATGGTCCCGGATCGATAAAGTCCGCCAGTATACACAGCACCCCCTAGTGGCAGAACCACCCACGCGAATGACATGCCTGCACTTGGCAAGTAAACTGATTGCACCACGCCTGTCCGCCCCTGCGGTCTGCCGGCGGGTGCGCTTCCGAGAACCCAACCTGTGAGTCCCCTCAGTATGACAGCTGCTCCAAAACCCTTGGTCCTGATGATTCTCGATGGCTTCGGACACAGCGAATCGCCCGATTCGAACGCCATCATGGCCGCGAACACCCCTGTTTGGGATACGTTGCTGGCCACGGCCCCGCATACGCTGGTTTCCGGCTCGGGAATGGACGTGGGTTTGCCGGACGGGCAGATGGGCAACTCCGAGGTCGGACACATGAATCTAGGGGCGGGCCGGGTGGTGTATCAGGATTTCACCCGTATCACCAAGTCGATAGCCGGCGGCGACTTCTTCGAGAATCCGGTGCTGTGCGAGGCGGTGGACAAGGCGGTCGCAGACGGCAAGGCCGTCCATATTATGGGCCTGGTATCGCCGGGCGGCGTACACAGTCACGAATCACAGGTTGTCGCCATGGTCGATCTGGCTGCCCGTCGCGGTGCCGAACGCATCCTGGTACACGCGTTCCTCGATGGCCGCGACACCCCGCCGAAGAGTGCAGAACCATCGCTGACGATGCTCGACGAGGCTTATCAGCGCCTGGGCAAGGGCCGCACCGCGAGCCTTATCGGCCGTTATTACGCGATGGACCGGGACAATCGCTGGGAGCGCGTCGAGGCTGCCTACAACCTGATTACCGAGGGCCAGGCCGAGTACTCCGCGGCTACCGCCAGCGAGGGTCTTTCCGCTGCCTACGAGCGTGGCGAGAGCGACGAATTCGTCAACGCAACGGTCATCGGCGAACCGGTACGGGTCGAAGACGGCGATGCGGTGGTGTTCATGAATTTCCGCGCTGACCGCGCCCGTGAGCTGAGTCGTGCATTCGTGCAGCCGGATTTCTCCGGTTTCGAGCGTAAGCGCTCCCTGCTGCTTGCCGGCTACGTCATGCTGACGCAATACGCTGCCGACATTCCGGCTCCCTGCGCCTTCCCGCCGTCTTCGCTGGACAACGTGCTCGGCGAATATCTGGCCAAGCAGGGCAAGACCCAGTTACGCATTGCCGAGACAGAGAAATACGCGCATGTCACCTTCTTCTTCTCCGGTGGCCAGGAGGAGCCCTTCGAAGGCGAAGAACGCATCCTGATTCCGTCGCCCAAGGTAGCTACATACGATCTGCAGCCTGAAATGAGCGCACCCGAGGTCACCGACAGAATCGTCGAGGCAATCGAGCAGCAGCGTTATGACGTGATCATCGTCAATTACGCCAACGGTGACATGGTTGGGCATACCGGTGTTTTCGACGCTGCGGTAGCAGCAGTCGAATGCCTGGATGGCTGTATCGGTCGTATTCAGAGTGCGCTGCAGAAGGTCGGTGGCGAGGCGTTGATCACCGCCGACCATGGCAATGTCGAGCAGATGTCCGACGATTCGACAGGCCAGGCGCACACCGCGCATACCTGCGAGCCGGTTCCCTTCGTCTATATGGGGCCGCGCCAGGTCGAGCTGCGGGAGGGCGGAATCCTTTCGGACGTCGCGCCGACCATGCTGAACCTGCTGGGACTTGAGCAGCCGAGCGAAATGACCGGCCGCTCCATCGTCACCCGGGTGGCTTGAAACGGAGCCTGAATGAACCGAAGCAGAGGGTCATCCGGCGGCGCATCGATCCGGTGCGCCGCCGCGATCGCCGGCGTTCTGCTGGCCTGCACGGTCACGCCTGCCCAGGCTGATGACAAGCGGGAAGCGCAGGCCGAACTGAAGCAGACCGAGGCCGAGATCAACCGGCTGAAGACGATGCTTGGCAATCTCAAGCAGGAGATGTCCGGCCTCGAGTCGGAGCTCAAACAGAGTGAAACCGAGATCGGTCGGCTGCGGCAGGAAACCCGTGAAATCGAAAACCAGATCGAAGAAGGCGAGACCCGACTCGATGATCTGACCGAGCAGGCCGAACGCCTGCATGCTGCGCTCGAGGCGCAGCAGTCGCAGATTGCCCGTCAGGTGCGCGCCGCCTATATGGCCGGCAATCAGGATTACCTGAGGGTCATGCTCAATCAGGACGATCCCGCCCGGATGGCGCGCATGATGCAGTATTACCGCTACGTCAATGCGGCCCGCCTCGAGGAGATCGACCAGTACCGGCAGACTATCGAGCAGATCCATCAGGCCAGCGCGGCGATCGTTGCCGAGCAAGCCCAGCTGCAGAAGAATCGCGAACGACTTGCCGAACGCCGTCAGAGCCTGGAAGCAGAGCGGGCCAAGCGCGGCGAGCTGCTCGCTTCTCTCGACCGGCGCAGTCGTAGTGAAGGGCAGCGTCTTCAGCAGCGCCAGGCCGAGCGGGCAGAGCTAAACAAACTGATCAAGTCGCTCGACGAAGCGGTAACTAGCATACCGACCCCTGCCGGAAACCAGCCCTTTACCCAGGCCAAGGGCAAGCTGCCGCTACCCGCCAAAGGCACCATAAAGGCTCGCTTCGGTAGCCAGCGTGGCGATGATGCCCGGCTGAAGTGGGACGGCGTGCTGATCGCTGCCTCCGAAGGCACGCCAGTGCATGCAGTGCATGGCGGGCGGGTGGTATTCGCCGAGTGGCTGCGCGGCTCCGGACTATTGATGATCCTCGATCACGGCAATGGCTACCTGAGCCTGTACGGGCACAATCAGAGCTTGCTCAGGGAAGTCGGAACCTGGGTCAAGCCGGGCGAAACCATCGCTACGGTGGGTAGCAGCGGCGGGCTTGGGAACCCTACCCTGTATTTCTCGATACGCCATCAGGGCCGCGCGCTTGACCCGCTCGCCTGGTGTATGCTGTCCGGATAAACGCAGCGGCCCGTCCCAGGCGCGCCGATCAAGACCAGTGGAGATTCAGATGACTGCAGCTCGTACCCTGTTGGCTTCGTGCCTGAGTCTGGCACTGGTCTCGGTTCCCGTCGGCGCCCAGGAGCCTGGCGCGGTTCAGGCCGCTCCCGAGCAGGCGGCACCGGCTCCGCTTCCGCTGGACGAGCTGCGCACCTTCGCCGAAGTCATGGAGCGCATCCGCTCTGCCTATGTCGAGCCGGTCGATGACGTCACCCTTCTCAATAATGCGATTCGCGGCATGCTCGAAGGGCTCGACCCGCATTCGGATTACCTCGATCCAGAAGATTTCAAGGGGCTACAGGACAGCACCAGCGGTCAGTTTGGCGGCCTGGGCATTGAAATCGGACTGGAAGAGGGTTTGTTGCGGGTAATTGCGCCGATCGATGACACGCCTGCCGCGCGGGCCGGGATCCAGCCTGGCGACCTGATCATGATGATCGACGACCAGCCGGTGAAAGGTATGAGCCTGGTCGAGGCAGTGGAGAAGATGCGTGGGCCGGCCGGCTCCAGCGTTACCCTGACCATCGTTCGTGAAGGCGATAAGCCGTTCGAAGTCGAGCTCGAGCGCGCCATCGTCAAGGTCAAGAGCGTGCGTACCGAAACGCTCGACCCCGGCTATGCGTACCTGCGCATCAGTCAGTTCCAGACCAATACCGGTGACGAGGTGCGGCGAAGCCTGCAGCGCCTGACCAGCGAAAATGACCTCAAGGGCATCGTGCTCGACCTGCGCAACAACCCAGGCGGTGTGCTGCAGGCGGCGGTCGAAGTGACGGACAGCTTCATCGATGAGGGTTTGATCGTTTACACCAAGGGTCGCCTGCCGAATTCCGAGATGCGATTCAGTGCGACCAGCAATGCACCGGCTGGAGATGTGCCGCTGGTGGTGCTGATCAACGGCGGTTCGGCGTCGGCTTCGGAGATCGTTGCCGGTGCTCTGCAGGACCACGGCCGTGCGATCATCATGGGCACCGACAGTTTCGGCAAGGGCTCGGTACAGACGGTCCTGCCGCTCAACAACGACCGTGCCCTGAAGCTGACCACTGCTCTGTACTACACGCCGGACGGCCGGTCGATTCAGGCGCAGGGTATCGTGCCGGACATTCGTGTCGAGCGCGCCAAGGTGACCGTCGATCCGGAGCAGGCCTCGGCCTACCGCGAAGCGGATCTGGCGCGCCATCTGAACAACGTCAGCGGCGAAGAGCGGCCAACGGTGCGCACGCCGGTTACCGAGCGCACCGAGCGCGATAGCGACTACCAGCTCAACCAGGCATTGAACCTGCTTAAAGGTCTGAATATCTCCCGCAAGCAATGAGGCCAGCGCGGATCTTGCTGCTGGCGTCGCTGCTGGCAGGCTGCGACACGCCCGAGCCATCGTTGCAGCGGGACGAGGCCGGTGCGGGGAATGCCCCGGCCCCGCGTCTCGCTGCGACGCCTGAGCGTGATCGTCAGCGTGTCGAGTGGATCCGCCTAGAGCATGCGGGCTGGCGTCAGGTCGAGGCGCCTGCGCCGGTCATTTCCGATACTCCCGCGATCGCCGACATCTCCGCGACGCCATCCGAGCCCATCCCCGCGGCACCTGCGTTGGCAATCATTATCGATGACGTCGGCCATGGTTATGCCGCCGGACGGCATCTGATCGATCTGCCTTTTCCGGTCGCGCTGGCAATACTTCCCTACACCCCGGCTGGCCCGCGCCTGGCAGCCGAGGCTGCATCGGCCGGCAAGACGGTGATGTTGCATCTGCCAATGGAGAACCTGGCGGGTTCGTCCCCCGGTCCGGGCGGCCTGTACGCGCACATGGACGAGCAGGAATTCATGCGCACGCTCGAAGAGACGCTGGACAGCCTGCCGAGTGTTCAGGGCGTGAATAATCACATGGGTAGTCGCCTCACCGCCCTGCGGCCACAGATGGACTGGGTGATGGCCGAGTTGGCCGAGCGCGGGTTGTTTTTTATCGACAGCCGCACCCAGGCAGCTACCCAGGCGGCGTTCGCCGCGCAGGCGCAGGGCGTGCCGAGTCTGTCCCGCGACGTTTTTCTGGATAACACGCGCAACGCCCAGGCGATGGAGGCGGCGTTGCAGGTGGCGTTGGGCAGGGCGCGCCGCCAGGGATTCGCAGTACTGATCGGCCACCCGTACCCGGAGACCCTGGCATTTCTCGCCTCGCGAGTTGCCCAGGTGCCTGAACGGGATGGGGTGCAGTTGGTGTCGCTGGAAAGCCTGTTTACCCGGCAGTCGCCGCTTGTTCAGCCCGTGCTGCCGCAGGCAGGCCTTCAGCGTTAGAGGCGCATCTCGATGCCGCGTTCGGCCATGTATGTTTTGGCCTCGCGTACGCTGTATTCGCCGAAATGGAAGATGCTCGCGGCCAGCACCGCATCTGCTCCACCTTCGATTACGCCGTCCGCCAGATGTTGCAGGTTACCGACGCCTCCCGACGCAATGACCGGGATGTGCAGGGCGTCGCTGATGGCCCGGGTCACGCCCAGGTCGTAACCGCTTTTGACGCCATCCTGGTCCATGCTCGTGAGCAGAATCTCGCCAGCGCCCAGTTCCTGCATCTTCCGCGCCCACTGTACGGCATCCAGCCCGGTCGGCTTGCGCCCGCCGTGAGTAAAAATCTCCCAGCGGCCTGGCTCGCCTGGCGCCGACACGCGCTTGGCATCAATCGCCACCACGATGCATTGCGAACCAAAGCGGTCAGCCGCCTCGGCAACGAACTCAGGCGTGAACACTGCTGCAGTATTGATGGAGACCTTGTCGGCACCTGCGTTGAGCAGGTTGCGAATGTCACTGACCGAGCGCACCCCGCCACCGACCGTCAGCGGAATGAAGACCTGACTGGCCATGCGCTCGACCGTGTGCAGCGTGGTGTCGCGCTCCTGATGGCTGGCAGTGATGTCCAGAAAGGTAATCTCGTCGGCGCCCTGTTCGTTATAGCGACGGGCGATCTCCACCGGGTCGCCGGCGTCACGGATGTTTTCGAACTTGACGCCCTTGACCACGCGACCGTTGTCCACGTCGAGGCAGGGGATGATGCGTTTCGCCAGAGGCATTGAGCTTTCTCCGAAAGCAGCTGCAAGCGCTGAGCTTCAAGCTGCAAATAAACCAGAAACCTGCACGAACAACTGCCGCTTACGGCTTGTCGCTTGCCGCTGCTGCTTCGTCGCAGAGCGCCTGCGCTTCGGCCACATCCAGCGTGCCCTCGTAGATCGCTCGGCCAGTGATGGCGCCAACGATCCCTGGGGCACCGGCATCAAGCAGAGCCTGGATGTCGCCGAGGTTATGAATGCCGCCCGAGGCGATCACCGGGATCGAGGTGGCGTTGGCCAGTGCTGCTGTGGCTTCGACGTTGCAGCCTTGCATCATGCCGTCCTTGGCGATGTCCGTATAGACGATCGCCGAGACGCCATCGGCCTCGAACCGTTTGGCCAGATCGATCACCTGGACGCTGCTGACCTCGGCCCAGCCATCGGTGGCGACGAAGCCGTCCTTGGCATCGAGGCCGACAATGACCTTGCCCGGGAAGGCGCGGCAGGCTTCGCCGACGAATTCCGGCTGCTTGACCGCCTTGGTGCCGATGATCACGTAGCTTACCCCGGCGCGAACGTAGTGCTCGATGGTTTCGAGTGAGCGGATGCCCCCGCCGATCTGGATCGGCAGGTTCGGGTAGGCACGGGCAATCGCGGTAACCACCTCGCCATTCACCGGCTGGCCTTCGAAGGCGCCGTTCAGGTCAACCAGGTGCAGTCTGCGACAGCCAGCCTCCACCCACTTTGCGGCCATGGCTACCGGGTCGTCGGAAAATACCGTGGCGTCGTCCATCAGGCCCTGGCGCAGACGGACGCAGGCGCCGTCCTTGAGATCGATAGCGGGGATGATCAGCATCGCTTTTTTCCTTCGGAAAAAGAGCCTCAAGCTTCGAGCTCCAAGCCTCAAGCGGACGCTTGTAGCTAGAGGTTTTCAGCTTGCGGCTCGGGTTATTACCAACGCCCATCCCAGGCCAGGAAGTTCTGCAGCAGCTGCAGGCCGTTGGTATGGCTCTTTTCCGGGTGGAACTGGGTGGCGAATATAAAGTCGTCGGCCAGCGCAGCGGCGAAGTCGACGCCGTAATGGCAGCGGCCGGCAAGATGTGTGTGCTTGCTCGCGGCGGCGTAATAGCTATGCACGAAATAGAAGCGCGCGTCCTGATCGATGCGGTGCCACAGCGGGTGATCGATGGTCTGCTTGACCTGATCCCAGCCCATGTGTGGCACCTTCAGGCGCTCGTCGCCTTCGCGCAGATCGTCCCCGAAATAGCGCACGTCACCGGGGAACAGACCAAGGGCGTCGATCCCGCCGTTCTCTTCGCTGCGCTCAAGCAGCATCTGCATGCCGACGCAGATGCCGAGCAGCGGCTTCTCGCCCGCGACCTGGCGAACGACGCGATCAAGACCGAGTTTTTGCAGCTCGCTGACACAATCGCGGATCGCGCCGACACCGGGCAGGATCACCCGATCGGCAGTGAGGATGACGTCGGGGTCGCTGGTGACTTCCACTGCCTGGGCACCCACGTGCTCCAGAGCCTTGGCTACGGAGTGCAGGTTGCCCATGCCATAGTCGATTACCGCAACATTGCTAACCATTCGTTACAGGGAACCTTTGGTCGAAGGCATCATGCCGGTCATCCGCGGATCCATTTCCACGGCCATACGCAGCGCCCGGCCGAATGCCTTGAACACTGTCTCGATCTGGTGGTGGGTGTTCACGCCACGCAGGTTGTCGATATGCAGTGTGACCTGGGCGTGGTTGACGAAGCCCTGGAAGAACTCCATGAACAAATCGACGTCGAAGCCACCAACGGACGCGCGCGTGAAGTCGACATGCATGTGCAGGCCGGGGCGTCCGGAAAAGTCGATGACCACGCGCGACAGCGCTTCGTCCAAGGGCACATAGGCGTGTCCATAGCGGCGCGTACCTTTCTTGTCGCCGATGGCCTTCGCGAAAGCCTGGCCGAGCGTAATGCCGACGTCTTCCACAGTGTGGTGGTCGTCGATGTGCAGGTCGCCACGACACCGGATGTTCATGTCGATCAGGCCGTGCCTGGCAATCTGGTCCAGCATGTGTTCGAGGAACGGGACGCCGATGTCGAAGTCGGCCTGGCCGGTACCGTCAAGGTTGATGTCAACCTTGACCTGGGTTTCCAGCGTGTTGCGCTCGACGCTTGCCTTGCGCTCCGCCATGGCAGTTCTCCAAGAGTGATGGCAATCAAGGGCGAGCATTATACGGGCTGGGCGCGCCCGCGGGCTACATTGGATGATTGGGATTGTTGATGAGCACGATTGGCAGGGAAGAGAAGATGGATTGCGACGTAGTGGTAGTGGGCGCAGGCGTGGTTGGCCTGGCCTGTGCGCAGCGGCTTGCAGCCGACGGCTGGCAGGTCATGGTGCTGGAGCAGGAGGGCTGGCCGGGCCAGCACGCTTCCAGCCGGAATAGTGAAGTGATACACGCCGGACTGTACTACGCGCCCGGCTCGCTCAAGGCGGAGCTTTGCCGCCGGGGTAGGGATCTGCTGTATCAGTGGTGCGACGCGCGGCAGGTGCCGCACCGGCGCATCGGCAAGGTGCTCGTCGCGGTCGAGGACAACGAGCTGCCTGCGCTCCAGGCGCTGCACGACAACGCCTCCGCCAACGGCGTCTCGCTCGACTGGCTCGACGCCGCCCAGGTGCACGCGCTGGAGCCCGAGGTGCGCGCCGTCGGCGGATTGTTCTCCCCGCTGACCGGCATCATCGACAGCCACGCGCTGATGCAATCCTACGAGGCCGCACTGCAGGATCGGGGCGGTCAGCTGGTCTGCCAGGCGCGGGTGGAGCGCGTCGAGGCGAGGCCGGAAGGTTATATCGTGCACGGATCGAGCGGAGGCGAAATGTTCGCGCTGACCACCCGCACGGTCCTTAACGCTGGTGGCCTGTTTGCGGCGGAACTTGCCACACGTATAGAGGGTTATCCCGCCGAGCGTGTCCCGACCATGCATTTCTGCAAGGGCAGCTATTTTTCCTACAGCGGGCGTTCTCCATTTTCCCATCTGGTCTATCCCATGCCGGAAGCCAATACGTCCGGGCTCGGCGTACACGCGACGCTGGATCTGGCAGGACAGCTGCGGTTCGGCCCGGATGTCTGTTATCAGAGCGACCTCAACTATGAAGTGGATCTCAGTGTGGCCGACCGATTTGCGGCGGCGGTGCAACGCTATTGGCCTGGCTGCGATCCGCTGCGGCTGGTGCCCGGCTATGCCGGGATTCGCGCCAAGCTGAGCGGGCCGGGGCAGCCTGCGGTGGATTTTGTCATCGAGGGATCGGCCGATCACGGCCTGCCGGGCCTGGTCTGCCTTTACGGGATCGAGTCGCCGGGGCTCACCGCCAGCCTGGCGATCGCGGATGAGGTAGCCAATCGGCTGCACAATCTCTAAGGTAAGCCGATTCGGGTGGATGCCCGTACTGGCTGGACAAGAATAGGAGTGCTCATGAAAGCCGCCAAGATCGTCGGTCTAGTTCTGCTGAGTCTTTTGGTACTGATCGTCATCGCGTTGTTCATCGTCACCCGGCTGTTCGATCCGAACGACTATAAAGAGCAGATTCAACAGGCCGCGCGTGACAAGGCCAATGTGGAACTGACCCTTGGTGGTGATATCGGCTGGTCGTTGTTCCCCTGGCTCGGCATCGAGCTCGGGGACGTGACCGTCGCACCACTGGAACAGCCCGACCAGCCGCTCGCTCAGGTCGGCTCCATGGGTCTCGGCGTGGAGGTACTGCCGCTTCTGCGTCGGCAGTTGCGCATGAGCGATGTGATCCTCGACAGCGTCACCCTGAATCTGGTGCGCGATGCCGAGGGTAACGGCAACTGGGAGACCGTCGGCCCGCAGGAGCCGGTGGACGAGCCGCTGCCTTCCGGGGATCAGCCCCAGACCGAGCAGGAGCAACAGGAGTTTGATCTGGCCATCGAAAGCGTACGCGTGACCAACGCTGCGGTGAGCTATGTCGATCGTCAGTCCGGTCGCACCATTCAACTGGAAGACCTGAATCTGCGGACTGGTGCCTTGATCGAAGGCCGCCCGGTCGACGTGGAAGTGCTCGGCCTGGTGGTGCTTGATCAGCCACTGATGCGCATCCGCATCGATCTCAATGCCATTGCGCTGTTCAACCTGGAACAACAGCAGTATCAGCTCGATGCAATAGACCTGAACGTCGACGCCAGCGGTGCGCCGTTCGATGGCCGCGCGGTGTCGTTGCGTCTGCAGGGCGATGCGCGACTTGATCGCGCCGCGCAGACGGCGGAGCTCAACCAGGTTCGTCTGTCGCTGGCGGATCTGCGTGCCACGGGCCAGTTGACCGCTACCGACATCGACGGGGACCTGCGCCTGGCTGGGGCGCTGAACGTCGCGGATTTCAATGCACGTGAACTGCTCGCCTCGCTCGGTCAGGACATTCCCGCCACCGCCGATCCGCGCGCACTGGAAAAGGCCTCGCTCTCGGCGCGCCTGGAAGGCTCCGCGCAGTCGTTCATGCTTGAGGATCTGCAATTGACCATTGATGACGCGACGCTGACCGGTCGCGCCGGCCTTGCTGACTTCGAACGCCAGGCGCTGCGCTTCGATCTGGCTGGCGAGCGGCTGGACCTGGATCGGTTCCTGCCGCCGGAAGAGCAGGTGGAAAGCGCTCAAGAGGTCGTCGCGCCCCCGGTGGCAGGCCGTGGCGAAGGTGGTACGCGCTCCGCTTCTGCGCCGCTCGAGTGGAGCGATGCGCCGATTCTGCCGCTCGAGACGCTGGCGCGGCTGGATGTCGACGGAAAACTTGCGGTGCAGCAGCTGATCCTTACCGGTCAGACCTTCGAGTCCTTCGTTGCCAGTGTCCAGGCGGCGAACGGGCGTGTCCGTTTACGGCAGCTGGAGGGCGGGGTATTCGGCGGGAAGTTCAGTGCTACTGGTGAAATCGACACTCGAGCCACGCCGGTTCGCGTGCAGGCAACGAAGCAGCTACGCAGCATGGATTCGCAGGCCATTCAGGAAGCCTACGAAGTCCCGCTGCAGTTCCGCGGCGAGTTGGACATGGACCTCGACGTCACAGCACGCGGTAACAGCATGGCGCGCTGGATGAATACCCTGACTGGCAGCGCCCGCTTTGACGTTCAGGATGGCGCCCTGCTCGGCGTCAACCTGGAACAGCAGGCCTGTCAGGCTATCGCGCTGGCCAACCGCAAGTCGCTGGGTCAGCCCCGTGGCGCGGAAAACACCCCATTCAACCGGCTAAGGGGCACCTTCAAGATCGTCGACGGTACGGTAACCACCAACGATCTGGTGGTCGCCGTACCGGGGATCCAGGCCAGCGGTCGCGGTGCCCTGGAGTTGCCGGTGCAGCGCATGGACTTCCGTCTTGGCCTGTTGATCGAGGGCGACAAGAGCGAAATGCCTGATCCTGCATGCCAGGTGAACGAGCGCTATCGCGACATCCAGTGGCCGGTACGTTGCCAGGGCTTTCTGCATAACGCAGCCAAGAGTTGCGGCGTGGACACTGACGAGGTGGCCAAGATTGCCGGGCGACTGCTCGGCGACGAAGCGCGGCGCAAGGTCGAAGAGCGCGTAGAGGAGAAGCTGGGTGACCAGGCGCCTGCGGTTCGCGACGCCATACGGGGGTTGCTCGGCCGGTGATGCCTGAGATGTTCTCCGACGCGGTGCTGGACTGGTTCGACAGGCACGGCCGCAAGGACTTGCCCTGGCAGCAGGACATGACGCCGTACCGCGTCTGGGTCTCCGAGATTATGCTGCAGCAGACGCAGGTCAGCACGGTGATCCCGTACTATCAGCGCTTCATGCAGGCGCTGCCAAGTGTCGAAGCGCTGGCTGCGGCGCCAGCTGATGAAGTGCTGCACCTGTGGACGGGTCTGGGTTATTACAGCCGCGCGCGCAACCTGCACAAAACGGCGAAGCTGGTGGTCGAGCAGTATGCCGGCGAATTCCCGCGTAGCGCAGAGCGGCTTGCCGAGCTGCCGGGCATCGGTCAGTCGACCGCGGGCGCTATCGCCAGTCTGAGTATGGGCGCGCGTGCACCGATTTTGGATGGCAACGTCAAACGTGTATTGGCTCGCTTCGATGCGGTACCCGGTTGGCCGGGAGAGCGCCCCGTGCAGCTGCGCCTGTGGGAGCTCGCCGAGCGCTATACGCCACGCCAGAGGGTAGCTGACTACACTCAGGCGATGATGGATCTGGGCGCCACGCTCTGTACCCGGAGCAAGCCCAGTTGCTTGTTGTGTCCGCTGCAGTCTGCATGCAAGGCGCGGCAGTTGGGAACTCCGACGGCCTTTCCACAAGCGCGCCCGCGCAAGGCGATACCCGTCCGCAGCTGCCTGATGCCGCTCGCGGTGGATCCGCGGGGCGCGGTCTGGCTCGAGCGACGCCCCGATAGTGGTCTCTGGGGTGGACTATGGTGTCCGCCTCAGCTCGATGACGACACCGAGCTCGATGAATGGCTTGCCGGTCGCGGATGGAAACGAGGCGAGGTGGCGCCGTTGGATCCGCTGCGGCATACGTTCAGCCATTTTCACCTGGATATCCGCCCGGTCCTGGTGCGTGTGGATCCCGGCGCTGGCGTGGCCGAGGCCGGGCAGGTCTGGTATAACCTGCGCAAACCGACGCGCCTCGGGTTGGCAGCACCGGTCAAAGTGTTGCTCGAGCGCGCGCAACGCCATCTTCACCCAGATTCGGAGGTATCCCATGTCCCGCACGGTGATGTGTCGCAAATATAAGCAGGAATTGCCCGGCCTCGACCGACCGCCGTATCCCGGTCCGAAGGGTCAGGCGATTTATGACGACGTGTCGAAGAAGGCCTGGGATGAATGGCAGGCCCACCAGACCATGCTGATCAATGAGCGCCGGTTGAACATGATGGATGTGGAAGACCGCAAATTCATCCAGCAGGAAATGGACAAGTTTCTAGCTGGCGAGGCTTATGCCCAAGCCGATGGTTATGTTCCGCCAAGCAGCTGATTGCATGGTAACCGGCTGAAAAATGGAAAATATTCGGTCGGGGTGCTTGACAGTCAAAGTTCAGAATCGTTTAATGGCGCCCCGTTGCCCAGGTAGCTCAGTCGGTAGAGCAGAGGATTGAAAATCCTCGTGTCGGCGGTTCGATTCCGTCCCTGGGCACCATTATCGATACAAAAAAGGCTCACCTCCAAGGTGGGCCTTTTTTGTTTGCCCTCACGCTTCTGCCGGCGGCCGCAAAGGCAGGGTCACGCGAAATGTCGTGCCTTCGTCCGTGTTGCTGATTACCGCAGCCTTGCCGCCATGCGCTTCGGCGATCCCGTTGACCACCGTTAGCCCCAGTCCCCATCCCTGCTCCGAGCCGTTCTGATGCGCTGCCCTGCGATGATAGGGTTCGAAGAGTCTCGCCTGGTCTTCGGCGGGTATGGCCGGCCCCTCGTTGTGTACTTCCAGAGCGACCGTTTCGTTCTGTTCTCGCACCGAGACGCTGACGGGCCGCCCGGCGGTGCCGTACTTGACGGCGTTGATGCACAAATTTTCCACCATGCGCCGCAGCTGCATGCGCGACCAGAGCCCGCTGATCGGAACTGGCGCGCGAAGTACGAAGCGATCGCCGAAAAGCGTCGACAGCTCTGCCAGTACATCCTCGACCAGGTCCGTCAGCTCCAGTGGCTCCACTTCGATCGACAGCTTCTTGCCCGAGCGCAGCTGATTCGCATCGAGCAGGTCGCCGATCATGCGATCGCACCGGTCGAGACTGGCCGCAATGCGCGCCGACAGTCTTTGCGCCTCCGCCGGGTCGCTGCCTTTGCGGAACAACAGTTGCGAGGCGAACTTGGCGGCTGCCAGCGGAGTGCGCAGATCGTGGGTCAGAGTCAGTACGAACAGCTCACGCAGATCGCGCTCTTGTTCGAGTTCGACCTTGGCCTCGCGCAGTCGGCTGTTCGCCAGGCGGATCTCGATAGCCTGTTCGTCGTTGTGCATTTCTGCCGCTGCCAGCCGCGACCGGTCGGCCATGAACGGCGTGACATCCTCGACCCGATGCAGGATGTGGGTGAGTTGCCCCTCAGCGTCGAACACCGGCGTGTTGACCGGGCTCCAGTAGCGCTCCTCGAAGTCGTCGGAGTCTCTCAGACGAATATCGTATTTCTGTATCGCCATTGCATCGGGCACTCGATGTTTGAGCACGCGTTCGAAGGAGGCCGAGAGGTTGGCGGTGCTATGGGCTTGGGGATCGTGCGGGTTGTCCGGAAAGACTTCGAAGATGTGCTGGCCGATGATCGCATCGCGCTCAGTCATGGTTGCCCGGAGGTAGGCATCGTTGACCGCGGCGATGATCAGTTGCGAGGTAACGACCAGATAGGGGGCCGGTGCAGCATGGAACAGGCCGCAGAAGTCGGGCTCGTTCTGCCTGGTCTCGGCGGGGCGCCGCGAGGGCAGCGCGGGGCCGCTGGGCGGCGTCGACATGTTCAGGGCTCCTCCACGGTGACTGTTCACCCAGCTTAGCAAGCCTGCAGGCAGTGATCGCGTCATGTTGTCGTTTTCGCGGCATGCTAGTATGCAGCCATTGCTCGAGAAGGCGAGAACTGCAGTGACTGACGAATATAGCGACCAGAGGGAATTAGCACGCCTGCCGACCGGCGTGCCAGGTCTGGATACTGTCCTTTGTGGCGGATTGCTCCCGCGAGGGGTCTACATTGTCCAGGGCGGCCCCGGCGAAGGAAAGACCATCCTTGCCAATCAGTTCTGCTACAGCCGCGCCGCCCAGGGCGAGCGGTCGCTGTACGTCACGCTCCTAGCCGAAACGCACCACCGCCTGCTGCGCCATCTACGACACATGGAGTTCATGGTGGAGCACCAGCGCTCGGAGGCGGTGTCGTACGAGAGCGCCTTCGACACCTTGCGTAACCAGGGCCTGGAGGGCGTGTTGCGCTTCCTGATGCGCAACGCAAAGAACCGCAAGGCATCGGTAATCGTCGTTGACGGCCTTTTCGCGTTGGAAGAGACGACCGAATCCGAACGTACTTTCCGTGAATTCATCAACGATGTAGCCGCGTTTGCCGATATGAGCGGCTGCACCGTCCTGCTGCTGACCAACAGTGATCGCAACGGTGGTAGCCCTGAATTCACCATGGTCGACGGCTGGATCGAACTTGGCAGTGATGAGGAAGGCAGTCGCAGCTACCGCTACCTCAAGGTGCGCAAGTTCCGCGGTAGTGGATTCGTGTCCGGTCGGCACGTGGCCGAGATCAGCAACGAAGGCTTCCATGTCTATCCGCGTCTGGAGGCGATTCACGGCCATGAACCCGCCGTGGCCATGCGGGACGCGCGGGTAACTAGCGGGGTCACTGGGCTCGACGAGTTGCTAGAGGGCGGCCTGCCGTACTCATCCACTACCGCAGTGATCGGTCCGAGCGGAGTCGGCAAGACTACGACCGGCCTCGGTTTCATCTGTCAGAGCACGCCGGAGGAGCCGGGCCTGATCTTTGGCTTTTACGAAGACGAAGGACGGCTGCGACGCCGCGCAGAGTGCCTGGGTCTCGACCTGGGCACCTTGCTCGGCTCGGGTATCGTTGAGTTGCTGCACTTCCCTCCGACCGAGGCCTTGATCGACAAGCTCGCAGAGCAGCTGCTTGATGCGATCGACCGCCGCGGAGTACAGCGGCTGTTTCTCGATGGCGTGGACGGGTTCATGCAATCCACGGTCTCTCCGCAGCGGCTGGGTCGTTTTTTCACTGCGCTGACTTCCGCCTTGCGTACCCGAGGCGTCACGACGCTCTTCACGTCGGCAATCCCTGAGATCATTGGCGGCAAGAGCGCTATCACGACAGCCTCGGTTTCAGCGATTGCAGAAAACATCATCCTGCTGCGCTACGCCGAACTCGATTCGACGCTGCACCGGACCATCGGCGTGATAAAAATGCGCGAAAGCGGTTTCTCGCCGCACCTGCATGAACTCTATCTCGGCCGAAACGGCGTCGCCATCGGCGAGCAGATGAGGCACACCGAAGGAGTAGTGCTCGGACGGGCGCGTCGTCGTTCCTCCACGGACGGTCAAGATGCCTGAACGCGACGCAGGCGCGCAAACGCCCCTGGTTCTCCTGGTGGAGGATGAGCGGGCTCTGCGTAAGGTGATGGAACTCGTCCTGCAAGGCGAAGGCTACGATGCCATGACCGCCAACAACGGGCGCGAGGCCCTGGCCTTGCTGGAGCAGGCGCGGCCGAACCTGATCATATCCGACTACGTAATGCCTGAAATGGACGGCGGCGAGCTGGTGCGTCGGGTCCGGGCGGACGACCGTCTTGCAGGTATCCCGATCCTGCTGATGAGTTCCGGTTTCCCCGAGGATCTGCCCGAGCGCGACCTCGTCGACCTGTGCATGGAGAAGGGTGGCAAACTCGACGTGCTCCTGGATGCAGTCGCCTCGCTGATCGCCAAGGGCTGAACGTCCGCCTTTTCTCCTGCCGCTGCGACCCGGCTGCGGAACTATCCGTCCTGGTGTCCTCTCCTTAGTGAATACGTTGCCGCGCTGCGCTTCCTGCCGCGGCGGCGCCTGCATACGGGAGAAAGGCATGCCTCGTGCGATAAAAGTCAGTCTTGCTTCGGACAAGAGTCAGTCTCTGGTTGATCGGCTACTGTCCATCGAGGGTGTGATAAGTATCGACCTGCAGCGAGGCGCGTCGATAGCGCCGGCCGGCGACGTGGTATCCATTGCCGTGGTCAATCAACGCACGCGTGCCGTCTTGGACATGCTCGATGACCTCGATGTGACGCGGCAGGGAAGCATCCAGATGAGCGCGCTCACCAGTGTGGTGAGTCGCGGCAATCAAAGCCTGGTGAACAAGGAGTCGGACG
Source organism: Halopseudomonas xinjiangensis (assembly GCF_900104945.1). Lineage (NCBI taxonomy): Bacteria > Pseudomonadati > Pseudomonadota > Gammaproteobacteria > Pseudomonadales > Pseudomonadaceae > Halopseudomonas > Halopseudomonas xinjiangensis. Next base: position 3,384,133 of record NZ_LT629736.1, read on the forward strand.
AGACTGTGTGGGACGAAATGGCCTTCATGCTGCGTACCGATACCAATCCGTCGCTCAACTACATTCTGGCAATGTCCCTTGCTGGTGCCATTGCCGCAGGGGGACTCTGGACTGACACCTTGCACGTGATCGTAGGCGCCATGCTCATCGCTCCAGCCTTCGAACCGCTTGCCCGCCTGCCGTTTGGCCTGATTGTCGGAATCCGCGAACTGGTGCCGACAGGTCTCAAGTCGATGGTGGTCGGTAATCTGGCGATGATTGTCGGGGCGGTGTTATCGACTCTGGTGCTGGCGTGGTGGAGTCCTGGCGCCAGCGACGCCTTTGTCGGGAATCAATGGGTGTCCTTTTGGAGCAACATCACGTTTAACAGCCTGTGGACCTCTCTCTTCGGTGGCATCGCCGGCGCGGTAGTCATCAGCGCACAGAAGTCGGTACTTACCACGGGCGTGATGGTCACCCTTGCACTGATTCCGAGCATGTCGCTGGTCGGGATGGGGATCGTCGCTGGAGATTTGGGGCTCATGGGTATGGCGGCCTTGCGCTGGCTGCTCGACGCCCTGCTGGTTATCGTCACATGCGCGTTGGTTTTCGGGTTCAAACATCGCTTCCTCCATCGTCGCCACGAAGCGAGCAGCTAATGGCGACCAGATGTGGTCCGCCAGTTTAACTTGGAAAGACTTTTGCATGCATATTCGGGACATGACCCGTCGACGGTTCTTGGTCATGGCCATCAGCTGTGCTAGTTTTGCCAGCATGACGGATGCATTACAGAGGGAATTTCAGGCATTTCCGGGTATCATCCCGGCCTCGTTTATTTGACTGGCGAAAGCCCAGATGGAAACCGATACGTGACCCCGCCGGCCCTGGAAGTGCGCAACCTGCACAAACGCTATGGCGACCTTGAAGTACTCAAGGGCGTTGATCTTGTTGCCCGCGACGGCGACGTCATTTCGATCCTCGGCTCTTCCGGCTCCGGAAAGAGCACTTTGCTGCGCTGTATCAACTTGCTGGAGAATCCGCAGCAAGGCCAGATTCTGGTGGCCGGCGAAGAGCTGAAGCTCAAACCGGACAGGGACGGTGAACTGCAGGCTGCAGACAGCAAGCAGATCAATCGTCTGCGCGCCCGAGTAGGCTTCGTCTTCCAGAGCTTCAACCTCTGGCCGCACATGAGCGTTCTCGACAACATCATCGAAGCTCCGCGCCGCGTGTTAGGCCAAAGCAAGGCTGAAGCTGTGGCCGCTGCCGAAGTGTTTCTGGAAAAAGTCGGCATCGCTGACAAGCGTGACTCCTTTCCCGCCCAGCTGTCCGGTGGCCAGCAGCAACGCGCGGCGATCGCCCGCACCTTGGCCATGCAGCCGCAGGTAATCCTCTTTGATGAGCCGACCTCGGCGCTCGATCCTGAAATGGTGCAGGAAGTACTCAGTGTGATTCGTGCGCTGGCAGATGAAGGACGGACTATGCTCCTTGTTACGCATGAAATGCGTTTCGCCAGGCAAGTATCCAGTCAGGTCATATTTCTTCATAAGGGCCAGGTGGAAGAAATCGGTACCCCCGAGCAGGTGTTCGACAGCCCCGTATCCGAACGGTGCAAGCAGTTCATGTCCAGCCATAGCTAAAGGAGCAGTAACCAATGAAGAGCTACAAGAAGGTCTTGCTGGCCGCCGCGGCAGCCATGTTGATCCAGATTCCGGCCATGGCGGCGGAAACTCTGCGCATCGGTACCGAAGGCGCCTATCCTCCGTTCAACGAGATCAACAACAAGGGTGAAGTGGTCGGTTTCGATATCGATATCGCCAAGGCACTGTGCGAAGAAATGGGCACCGAATGCACGGTGGTCACCTCTGACTGGGACGGCATCATCCCGGCACTGAACACCCGTCGCTTCGACTTCCTGGTCGCCTCCATGTCGATCACTGACGAGCGCAAGCAGGCAGTGGATTTCACCGATCCCTACTACACCAACAAGCTGCAGTTCGTTGCGCCGAAGGACGAAGAGTTCAAGATCGACGAGCAGAGCCTGAAGGGCAAGACCATCGGTGCCCAGCGCGCGACCATCGCTGGCCAGTGGCTGGAAGAGAACCTGTCCGACGTGGTCGAGATCCGCCTGTATGACACCCAGGAAAACGCTTATCTGGACATGAGTTCCGGCCGCATCGACGGTGTGCTCGCGGACAGCTTCGTGCAGTACGAGTGGCTGCAGAGCGACGCCGGTTCGGACTTCGAGTTCAAGGGTGAGCCGGTGTTCGACAACGACAAGATCGGCATTGCCGTACGCAAGGGCGATCCTCTGCAGGAACGGCTGAACAAGGCGCTGGACGCGATCATCGAGAACGGCACCTACGCCGAGATCAACGCCAAATACTTCCCTTTCAGCATCCGCTGATTCGACTGGGCGGGCCCTTCAGGGCCCGCAACTGATCCTGACATGCTCGATTTGCAAGGTTTTGGTCCGGCCCTGATCGAAGGGACCTGGATGACGATTCGTTTGTCCCTCGCCTCGGTTGCGCTGGGACTGCTGCTCGGCCTGGCCGGAGCCAGCGCCAAGACTTCTGCCAATCCGCTGTTGCGCGGGTTGGGTGGTTTTTACACATCCGTCGTCCGCGGGGTGCCGGAAACGCTGTGGGTGCTCATGGCCTACTTCGGTACGGTGTCGATGATGAACTGGATCGGCAGTCATTTCGGCAACCCGTATCTGACGCTTAATCCGTTTCTGGCAGGCACGCTCGCCCTGGGCCTGTGCTTTGGTGCCTATGCCACCGAAGTGTTTCGCGGCGCCTTGCTCGCGATACCGCCGGGCCAGAAGGAAGCCGGGCTCGCGCTTGGCATGTCGAACATGCGCATTTTCTGGCGGATCACGCTGCCCCAGTTGTGGCGCGTCGCCCTGCCCGGGCTGGGCAATCTGTACCTGATCCTGCTCAAGGACACTGCCCTGGTCTCGCTTATCACCCTGGATGAGCTGATGCGCAAGGCACAGGTAGCTGCGAACTCGACCAAGGAACCCTTCACCTTCTACTTCACCGCGGCGTTGATCTATCTCGCGCTCACGGTCGTCATCATGGCTGCGCTGCACTGGTTCGAGCGGCGTGCCAATCGCGGCTTTACGAGGACGGAGCTATGACCTGGGCCGAGCGTTGGGAGCTCGTCGTACGCTTCGGTCCGCAATTGTGGGACGGGACCCTGGTCACGTTGCAACTGGTGGGGATCGCGGTATTGGCCGGCCTGTTCATCGCCATCCCGCTGGGGCTGGCCCGTGCGTCGAAACACTGGTACATCCAGGCGCTACCCTACAGCTACATCTTCTTTTTCCGCGGCACACCCTTGCTGCTGCAGTTGTTTCTGGTCTATTACGGGTTGTCTCAGTTCGAGGTGGTGCGCGACAGCTTCCTCTGGCCATTCCTGCGCGAGCCTTACTGGTGTGCGCTGCTGACCATGACGCTGCACACCGCAGCCTATATTGCTGAAATCCTGCGTGGTGCCATCCAGTCGGTACCGCCAGGTGAAGTGGAGGCGGCGCGCGCGTTGGGCATGTCGCGCAGCCAGGCGCTGCGCTACATCATCCTGCCACGTGCGATTCGTATCGGTCTGCCAGCCTATGGCAACGAGGTAATCCTCATGCTCAAGGCCAGTGCTGTGGTCTACACGGTCACGCTGATGGACGTGATGGGGGTGGTGCGTACCATCAACTCCCGTACGTATCAGTACGAGCAGTTCTTTATGGTTGCCGGCCTGATCTACCTGGTGGTCACCATTGTGTTTACCCAGTTATTCAAACTGGTTGAACGCTGGTTGAAGGTCGAGGCCAGCCGCAGGCGCTAACGTGAGCCATGCCGAGCAATTCGAGGCGCTGGACGCCTGGCTGAGCGAATATCAGGCGGTCTGGCGTGCGCGTCCCTTTGTGCAGCATCGTCTGCCCTGGGAGGCAGACTGGACAGAGTTGTCCACGGCGCTACGCGCACGCGCGCTGGAGCAGGCCGAGGCCGACCACGGCGATCCCCATCGGCTCGATCTGCCAGCACCGTTCCCCGCGCTGGCAGCGACCTCCCGGCGCCTGAGCCGCTTGCCCGACTGGTCCTCCAGCCCGCCGCCAGTCCCGCTCAATCTGTCGGCGCATATTCCAGGCCGCAAATGGCAACAGATCCAGCATTTCGCCCACATCACCTCGCTTACGCTGACTGAACCTGCCGCCAAATGGGTCGACTGGTGCGCAGGGAAGGGCCATCTTGGTCGATTGCTCGGCTGGCGCTCTGCCGCGCCGGTGATGTGCCTCGAACGCGACAGGCAACTCAACCATGACGGTGCGGAGCTCAGTCGGCACTGGCAGGTGTGCGCCGAGCACGTCGAGGCGGATGTTCTGGCGCCTGAAACCTGGGGCAGGCTCGCAGCAGAGCAGAGCGTAGTCGCTCTGCACGCCTGCGGCGATCTGCATGCCACGTTGCTTCGCCAGGGCGCCGCGGCCGGCTGCCGACAGCTGACCTTATCGCCGTGTTGCTACAACCGCATCGCCTCGCCAGCGTACGAACCCATGTCCGCGCTTGGTCGCCACGCAGCCGTGTCGCTCAGTCGGGAAGATCTCGGATTGCCGTTGCAACAGACGGTCACCGCAGGCAGGCGGGTGCGGGCGCTGCGTGACCGGTCGATGGCATGGCGCCTGGCGTTCGACCTGTGGCAGCGTGAGGCTCGCGGGGTGGATGAATACCTGCCGACGCCGTCCCGGCCGGAAAGCGCGCTCGCCTGCGGGATGCCGGCGTTCTGTCGCGATCTTGCCGCCCACCATAAGCTGGCGTTGCCTGAACCTGAGAATTGGGCAGTGCTTGAAGCCCACGGCTGGCAGCGGCTGGCCATCGCCCGCAATCTGGAACTGGTTCAGGCTCTGTTCCGGCGTCCACTCGAGGTGTGGTTGCTCCTCGATCGGGCGCTGTATCTAGAAGAGCAAGGCTACCGCGTCAGGCTCGGCCAGTTCTGCCCCGTCGAACTCACCCCGCGTAACCTGATTCTGCTGGCTGAGCGGGCTTCCTAACAGCTCATCACCATCCTGTGTACGGCTTGCTAACAGACTTATCCACAGCATGGCCTCGACGGGGTTATCCCCGACGGCTGTGCATAACATTGTTGAAGACTTCTTGGTAATCGCTCACAAGCCCCGCGGGGCGTGGTCTCGCGCCGATCGATCAAAAAACGAGCTCTGTGAATGACTGTAGAAACAACGAGTTGGAGCTCACTTATGAAGTCAAGCTCGAAAAACTATTCACAAGTGAGCCAGCTTCGCTTCGGCGCCCTTACGCAGATGAATATTTTCTACATTCCCGCCCTCTGCGGGGTTTACAGATAAGCCAGCACCGATATAATGCAACCCGCGCCGGTATAGCTCAGCTGGTAGAGCAACTGACTTGTAATCAGTAGGTCCCGGGTTCGACTCCTGGTGCCGGCACCAAGAAATAAACGACTTAGGCTCGCTTAACAGGCGGGCCTTTTTCGTTTCTGCGATTGGGTACCACTTCGGGTACCGCCACCTCGTTAGTAGCTGTCTACTGCTTTCCGCTGTTTTCGCCGACTTTTCGCCTGACCGCGCCTGCAAGACCAAGCGAGTCAAGGTTGCGTGAAACCGTCAGACAGGAAAGATCTCGCCCCAGGCTCGGCGGCTTGGTGAGCCGCTCCTGCCTCCCACCATCTCGGCCTGCGCCAATAAAGTGTCGATCGCGCACGCGTTTCCAGGCGACTGACGGAACTTTGTTCCTCCAACACAGTCCATCCGCTGATAGCACATTGCCTTGAGGGATCGACATGGATGAGAACAAACGTGGTTGGGTCTGGGCATATCGCAAGGTGCGCGGTTGGCACGTCTCTGGTGTGCAAGCTTGCTACCGGGCGACTCGTTTCGCCTTGACCGGCGATAGCGGCTCGTTTCACAGTCACGGTGGATGGCGCAAGTCGCGGCTCACGCGCGGCTGACAGATGAAGAATCATCGAGCGGCGCCGCGCAAAGCAGCGCGCGACGCGTAGTTCTCGGCGGTGTACGCACGGCCGTTGCCTAAGCCCGGCGTCAACGGTGCGACGCGTGCTGGAATGGATCAATCCACCATCAGGTTCCTTTCTGAAGTCATGGTTGGGGCCTTGCTGCGCTGGCAGGGCTTATTTCTTATGAGCGATTTCCGTGCTGCCTCCCTTGCCCTTGTCGTCTCACTTCAGCGACGCGCAAAAAATATCGACAGACTGTTCGCTTAAAACGAGCCTGGCTTTGAGTTTGCCAGTACAACTCCTTCCTTTCGTGAGCGATGCACGAGTCTGATGCCTCGTTTCCGAACTCGCGCTTAAGGAATCCCAGCACCTGGTCGCTCTTTGATTTAAGCTTTTGCAAAACGGACAGGAACAGAGGGAACACGCTCATGCGCGGTCAAAGTCGTATTGTTTTCAGGGCGGTCTTTCGCATCAAGGTGAGTGACCGCGCCACTGGCGAGTTGGTGGGCTACGTCGGAGATATTTCCGAGCGGGGACTAAGAGTGTTGAGCGACACGCCCGCCGTGGCCGGAACGACCATCCAATGGCGGCTGCGCATGCGCAGGGACGATGGTTTCCAGTCGGTCGACATCGACGGCCACTGCCTGTGGTCGCGGCAAAATGCCCGGAGCGGTCAGCGCGAGTCGGGCATTCGCGTGGATCAGCCGAACGAGGCGTTCGTGCAGCTGGTCGAGAGTCTCCGTGCGCGTAGAAAGGCGAAGCAGCCGGCCTAGCCAAGGGTGCCGTGGATACTGACCTCGACGCCCTCGGGAATCTCGTTCTGCGACAGAACATGCAGCCCGGGGCTGAACACCTTCGCATAGCGCGCCAACAGCGGTCGCAGCTGCGGCATCACGACCAGGATCGGAGGGTGGCCTTTCTGGCGGAGCTGCTCCTTCACTAGAGGCATCTTGTTCTGCAGCTGATTCAGCAGGTTCGGTTCGACCGGAATGCTATCGAGGCTGACCGAGCCTGCCTGCTGCGCGGAACTCAACGCACTCATCAAGGTGTTCTCCAGGCTGTTGTCGAGGATGTACACGAGCAGTTCGCTACGATCCCCCGAGACGCTCGAAACGATGCTCCGGCGCAGGGCGTAACGCACATCGGCGGCGATCAGCAACGGATCCTTGGTGGATTCGCTGCTCTCCAGCATGGCGGTGGCTACCGACACGATATCGCGCAGTGAAACCTGTTCCTGCAGCAACTGCCTGTACACCTTGTGTTGCAACGTATAGCTGAGCTGCGCCTTCAGGCTGTCGGCCAGCTTAGGCGCCTGGAGCGCCAGGCGTTGCATCAGGTGCTCGACGTCGTCGTGCTTGAATATTTCCGGAAGACTCGCGCGAATGATCTTGTTCAGGTGGGTGGCGATCACGCTGGAGCAGTCGATGACCTGGTAGCCGAGGTTCAGCGCCTTGGGTTTTTCTTCGGGATTGATCCAGACGACTTCCATGCCGTAGGCCGGATCGGTGCCGATGACGCCGTCCATTTTTCCGTATGTTTCGGCCCCGGGAATAGCCATCAGCCGATCCGGATGGAGCTCGGCACCATCGAGCTTTTCACCGTTAATGAGGATCTGATACTGCGAGGCCTTCAGACGCAGACTGTCGCGGATCTGAATTTCCGGCAGCAGGAAACCGAGTCTCTCCGACAGCGTCTGGCGCACGCCACGTACCCGCTGGGGCAGCGGCGCGCCACTTTCAGGGCTGACCAGCGCGACCAGTTTGTATCCAAGGGAAATGGAGATGCGCTCGACCAGGGGGATGTCATGCCACTCAAGCGTCGCAATCTGCTCGCGCTCCATCGCCTGGCCCAGAGCCTCGACCTTGGTCAGTTCGTCTTCGTCGATTTCGGGATGAAAGCGCGCCACACTCCAGCCAATGAACGCCAACAGCGAAGCGAAGCCGAGGAACGCCAGGTGCGGCATGCCCGGCACCAGAGCCAGAACGAACAGGATCCCGGCTACGGTGTAGATCAGCGTGGGTGACGCCAGCAGCTGACGGCGTACCTGAGAGGTGATCGCGCTCGACTCGTTGGTACGCGTGACGATGATTGCCGCGGCAGTCGAGAGCAGCAGGGCAGGGATCTGCGCTACCAGACCGTCACCGATGGTCAGCAGTGCATACTGGCGAAACGCGTCGCCAGCGCTCAGTTCATGCATGAACAGGCCGATGGCAAAGCCACCGAACAGGTTGATCAGCAGGATCAGGATGCCGGCGATGGCATCCCCGCGAACGAATTTCGAGGCGCCGTCCATCGCGCCATAGAAGTCGGCCTCCTTCGCCACTTCCTGGCGTCGCTGTCTGGCTTCTTCCTGGGTAATCAGGCCGGCGTTCATGTCGGCATCGATTGCCATCTGCTTGCCCGGCAAGGCGTCGAGCGTAAAGCGGGCGGTCACTTCGGAGATGCGCTCGCCACCCTTGGTGACGACCATGAAGTTGATGATCATCAGGATGACGAACACGATCAGGCCGACGATGAAGTTGCCGCCGATGACCACTTCGCCGAACGCTTCGATCACCTTGCCCGCCGCGGCCGTTCCGGTATGACCCTCGAGCAATACCACCCGGGTGGATGCAACGTTCAGCGTCAGCCGCATCAGCGTGGTAACGAGGATCACCGTCGGGAACAGCGAGAAATCCAGCGGGCGCTTGGCGGAGACGGTCACCATCATCACCAGCACCGACATGGCGATGTTGAACGTGAAGAGAACGTCCAGCAGCAACGGCGGCAGCGGCAGGATGATCATCGCCAGGATCGACAGGATGACCAGAGGAATACCGATCTGGCCGGTGGTCAGAATGGGCATCAGTTGCTGAAATGGCTTCATGGCTGCTGGGGTCTCAACGGATCAGTTCTGCAGGGATCGGTAGCTGGCTGGCCAGCTCGGGTTTGCTGCGGCGGCCTGCGCGCCAGGCCTTCAGCTGAATGACGTAGGTCAGAACATGCGCCACGGCGGTATACAGCGGCGCGGGTATTTGCTGATTGATCTGCGTGCTGTAATACACGGCGCGGGCAAGAGGCGGTACCTCGATGATCTCCAGCTTGTAGCTGTTGGCCATCTTGCGGATATATTGCGCTGTTTCATCCACGCCCTTGGCGACGACGAAAGGCGCCTCGGCCTTCTTCAGGTCATAGCGCAAGGCAACCGCGTAGTGCTGTGGATTGACGATGACCACGTCGGCATCCTTCATCACCTTGCTGATCTGGCGCTGGGAGAAGTGCCGCTGCAATTGCTTGATCCGCGCCTTGACCTCCGGTCGGCCTTCCTGGTTCTTGTGCTCTTCCTTCACTTCCTGCTTGGTCATGCGCATCTTCTTGGTAAAGAAGAACTTCTGCAGCGGCACGTCGATGAAGGAGAACAGCACGAACACCAGAATCATCATGATCGATACATAGAAAACCAGATTCATTGCTCCGCTGATCGCCGTGTATACATCGCCGCGCTGCAAGGCGATGAACCGCGGCGCTGCGGCCAGCAGTAGAAAACTCGCGGTGACCAGCAGGACGATGATTTTCAGTACCGACTTGAGCAGCTCGGTCCAGTTCTGCGCGGAGAAAATCCGACCTATCCCGGTGATGGGGTTCAGCTTGCTGAGCTTGGGCATGAAGTTCTTCGACGAGAAGACCCAGCCGCCGGGCATCAGGGAAAACACCACAACCAGCAAGCTGGTGATCAGCAGCGGAAGCATCAGCTTCATGTAGATCAGCAGGTTGTGCCCGAGCACCAGCTCCAGATCGTCGGGGGTGATTTCGCTCTGATGGAAATTGACGTAGGAGATGCGAAACAAATCCTGCAACCCTTCGAAGAACATGCCGAAGCTGAATTTCAAAACAATGAGCGTGGCCAACAGCGATACGGTGGTGGCCATGTCCTTGGATCGCGCGACCTGGCCTTCCTGCCGACTCTTTTTCAGCTTGTGTTCGGTAGGCTGTTCGGTTTTTTCCTGTGAGCTTTTGTTTTCCTCGGACATGTCTCACTCCTGAAGCGCGATGCCGAGGTTGTCGAGCAACTGTCGGGTAAGCAGCAGATAGCTCTCCGACATGTTGTGCAGCGTAAAAAGAATCGCGATCCAGCCGGTGACGATAGCCATGGGAAACCCGAGTGCGAACAGGTTCATGGTCGGCGAGATGCGGTTCAGCAGGCCGAAGCAGAACAGTACCAGGGTCATGCAGAACACCATGGGCAGAGCGATCATGACCGCCGCAGAAAGCACCCAGCTCATGGCGAAGACCATGGTGGTCAGGCCGGTAAAGTGCAGGCCGCTGCCCACAGGCCAGAATGTGAAGCTCTGGTAGAGCACGCTGACAATAACCAGATGGCCATCAACAGCAAAAAACAGCAAGACCAGCATCGTGTAGTACAGCTGATACAGGATGGGCGAGGACGAGATGCCATTCTGCGGGTCATTGAATCGCGCCATGCTCATGCCCATCTGCGTCGAGATCATTTCACCGACCAGACTGTAGATGGTGAAGACCAGCTGTAGCGAGACCCCCAGCAACATGCCGAAAGCGATCTGCTCCATGGTCGCCAGCAATCCGGCGATCGACAGCGGGCTGATCTGCGGCGGCGTCGGCAACGTGCCACCCAGCGCCAGGGTAAGAATCAGAGCCAGCAGTATCCTGCCTGGCATCGACAATGCCTTGTGACTGAACAACGGGGCGAGCGTGAACACCGCGAGGATTCGACAGAATGGCCACCAGTAATCCTGCATCGAGAGCAGGTAGTCGTTGGCGTCGAATATGGCTTGCGATGAGTTCATGCGCGTCAGCCAACCAGCTGACCGGCCTGCTGGAACGTACGGATGAACAGTTCGCTGAGCGTGCGCAGAATCCAGTGACCGGCGAACACCAGCATGCCCAGCGTAATCAGCAGGCGCGGCAGAAAGCTGAGCATCTGCTCGTTGATCTGCGTGGCCGCCTGGAAAATGCTCACCAGCAATCCGCCGATCAAGCTTGGAATAACCAGAATGCAGACCACCAGAGCGATCAGGTACACGGCATCGGCAATGATCGAGACGGCGGTATCGGGGGTCAGCATGGCGGCCTCAGAACGGTTGGATGCTGGTGGTTAGGGTGCCGACCATCAGGCTCCAGCCATCGACCAGAACGAAAATCATCAGCTTGAACGGTAGTGAGATCATCATCGGCGACAGCATCATCATGCCCATCGCCATCAAGACGCTGGCCACGACCAGATCGATCACCAGAAACGGCACGAAGATCATGAAGCCCAGCTGAAAAGCCGTTTTCAGCTCGCTGAGAACGAAGGCCGGCAACAGCAGGGTGAAGTCCAGGGTGGACAGATCCTCGGGAATCTCCTCACCGACCATCGAGACGATCGTATGCAGGGAGGTTTCGTTGGTCTGTGCCAGCATGAATCGGCTGAGCACGCCCTTGGCCCTGTCGAGCCCCTGTTCCAGCGTGATTTCGTTGGCCTCGAATGGCTCGTAGGCGGTGCTGTGCACTTCCTGCCAGACGGGCCGCATGACCAGCAGGGTCATGGTCAAGGCGATGCCGATCAATACCGCGTTGGGCGGACTTTGCTGCAAACCGATCGCCTGGCGCAGGATCGAGAGGACAATGATGAACCGCGTGAAGCAGGTCATCATCATCAGCATGGCCGGCAGGAAGCCGAGCAGGGTCATCAGCACCAGGACCTGCAGCTTGATGCTCATCTCCTGGCCGTTTTCCGTATCGTTGAACGACAACAGGGAAATCTCCCCGCCGGATGACTGGGCCGTCACCGTTGCGGGGGCAAGCGCGAGCAATACAGGCAGGGCGCAACGAGCCAGGGCGCGAAAAGGGATCATGCCGTGATGTCTTTCAAGCCAGAGCCGCTGAGTTCAAGGATGCGCAAGCCATAGCTGCCGTTGACCACCACCACTTCGGCCTTGGCGAACAGGGCGCCGTTCACCTTCACGTCCAGCGGTTCTCCGGCGAGCTTGTCCAGCGCGATAACGCTGCTGGCGTCCACTTCCATCAGGTCCTGTAGCTGGAGCTGTACCGAGGCAACCTCGAGGGTCACCTGCACGGGAATCTTGCCGAAGAAGCTGAGATCCTGCTGGGGCAGTTTCGGCCTGGTATCTTCGATCGCTGCCGGCGGCTCAGGAGAGTCGAGGCGCACATCGCTGCCGTTGATCAGACTGTCCAGTTCGTTGTCGGAGAGTTGGTCGGTCATGTTGGTTTCACGCTTTCCAGAGAAGTGAGACACAGGGAACCGTCGCTTTCAAAAATGGCGCCCCGAAACAGTCTGTGTTGTGCAATGCGCACATCGCAGCGCTCCTGCATGCGGACCAGGATGATGTCGTCCGGCCTGAGCGCGAGCACATCGGCGAGCATCATCTGCATGGACGCAACGATGCATTCCATGCGCACCGGCAGGCGTTTGATGTTGTCCAGCGGATCGCCCATGGAGGTGGCCGATCCGGGCCCGGCCATCTTGCTGATCAGCAGGTCAGCAATCTGATGGTCCAGATAGATGTGCATCGATGAGGTGGTCGAGGTGACATGGTTCTCGAACGTCAGCCCGACTCGGTAATCCCACGATGGACGATCGTAAGCATTGTCGTAAGCCTCCAGCTTGCCCAGGCTGGTGCCGCCGAGAATCGCTCTCCCAAAGAGTTCGGATACTTCCCGGCCAAGCCGATCGCGCATGCGCTCTTCCGAAGTGCTGATCGGCGATGATTCGCTACCCGGTACATTGACTCCGCCATAGTAGCCTTCAAGTACTTCGCCCAATAAAGTGCGCGCAATCGAAAATCCAACTTTGCCCAACGTCGAACGAAACACGCAGTCCGGATCGCCGTTGACTGTTTCATCGACGGCTATCGATTTCTGTTCCAGATGAACCCGGAAGTTTCGCAGGAAGTAATCGCCGATCACACGGGGATACTTGTTCGCCGCTTCGCTTATATAGTGCGGCACCTTGTGATAGTGCCGTCCGAGCTTGTGCGGCTGCAATCTGACAAAAGCATCCGGCGGCACCCCATGCTGGACTTTCGAATTACCAATCATGTTCAGGATCGCATTCTCAGAGGTTGTTGCCGCAGCTCTTGCGAGCGGTTGGCAGGAAAACTGAGGGAGACATGACGAACTGACATGCCTCGGTTCGCCGTTGCGCCGCGTGGACAGCGGAAGCCTGGCGGCATGCGGTGGAGTCTATGGGTGCGCGGGGGTGGGGATTAAATCAATAGATATCAAATCGCATCAAAGCGGCGTGATACGCCTTTTTGAGATCGATTTACAGGAAGTGATTCGCCGATTGCACGCGGGCGTTGCTATGGTCGGCGGACATTGGATGCGCCTGATAACCAAGGGCGACCGAAACAGTAGATAGATTAAGTTTTATTTGCGGGAAAAATAGGAACTGCGTCGCAAAGCGGAATGCGGGCAAGAGAGCAAGCAAAGTTCTGCCTTATGTGCGCGCGATAGGTTGGGCCCCGTTATGCGGGTTTCGGCAACCAGTATGACCGAGCAGGTGATATCAGTGAAAGGTTCAAGCCAGGCCATCAACTTCAGTCAGTCTTTCCGTTCTGGTGAACAGCCCATACAGGGCAGAGTCGCCATGGTTGGGGACAATAGTGAAGTCTCTCAGCAGCTTCGCCGTGGCCTGATTGAATCCGGTTGCGAAGTTGTCAGCGCTTCGGGCTTTGGTCAACTTCGCGCGCTGGGTCCGAACACCTGTGGGCTGATTCTGTTAGTGGTCAGCGCCCTCGAAGCCGACACGCTTTTCGAGCAGGTGGCAAGCCTGACCCGGCAATGGCCGCAGCTGAGTGTCGTACCCATCGTCGGCTACGAAGACCAGCAGAAAGCCGCCACCCTGCTTGAGCTGGGCTGCATTGATTATCTGCTGTGCCCGTTCAGCGATGGCCAGTTGAGCCAACTGCTGCGGCGCATCAGCCAGGCTGACGCAGCGCAGGAAGACTTTGTCTCCTGCTCCCAGGCCGGGCGTCGCTTGCTGACCATGGCCCAGCGCGTCGCCATGACCCGAGCGCCGATTCTGATCACCGGCGAAACCGGCACCGGCAAGGAAATGATGGCGCGCTACATTCATCGTTTTTCCAGCGTTCGCGACGCACCCTTTATTGCAGTCAATTGTGCCGCCATTCCCGAGGCGATGCTGGAGTCGATTCTGTTCGGCCATGAGCGCGGCGCATTCACTGGCGCCGTCAGCGCTCAGCCGGGCAAGTTCGAGCAGGCCAACGGCGGCACGCTGCTGCTCGATGAGATCGGCGAGCTGCCGCTATCGCTGCAGGCCAAGCTGTTGCGTGTGTTGCAGGAGCAGCGCGTGGAGCGCCTTGGTGGGCAGCGTGAGATCGATCTGGACGTGCGCATCATTGCCGCGACCAACCGCGACCTGCAGCGGGAAGTCGCCGAAGGGCGCTTTCGCTCCGACCTGATGTTCCGGCTCGACGTGCTTCCGCTGCAGATTCTGCCGCTGCGCGAGCGCAAGGAGGATGTCGTTCCGCTGGCGCGGCAGTTCATCCGCAAATATGCACCGCATGACTGCGATCAGCAGCTTTTGACCCCCGAAGCCTGCCAGGCGCTGATACACCATAACTGGCCCGGCAACGTACGCGAGCTGGAAAACACCCTGCAACGTGCGCTGGTGCTGCGCAATGGTTTGTTCATCCAGCCGTGCGACCTGGGGTTGGCGGTGCCGGAAGGCACCTGTACGCCTGCGCCTGTCACCGCGGCAATGCTGCTCGGTGGCGAGTCCGGCAAGGCCGCGTTGCGCGCCAGCGGCAAACTGGCCGAGTATCAGCACGTGATCGATACGATTCGTCAATGCGACGGCCACAAGGCCAAGGCTGCAGAGCGGCTGGGCATGACCCCCCGCGCGCTGCGTTATCGACTGAATGCCATGCGCGAGCAGGGCGTGGAACTACCCGTCTGAGGAGAGCTGCACAGTGAGTTCGATTTCCCAGGTACAAACCCAGATGCTCGACCGCATGCAGCAATTGCAGACGGCATCGTCCGGCATGCCTGTCCGTCCGGCACTGGATACGTCCGAAGCTGGTCCGGTCCAGGCGTTCACCGACGTTCTGCGTGCTGTGGATGGCGAGCAGCATCGGGCCAGCCAGGCGTTGGCCGATGTCGACAGCGGCAAGAGCAAGGATCTGGTCGGCGCGATGGTCCAGAGCCAGAAGGCCAGTCTGTCCTTCTCGGCGCTGGTGCAGGTGCGCAACAAGATGAGTAGCGCCTTCGATGAAATCATGAGAATGCCGATCTAACCGCCGATGAATAACTCCGCCGTACTGCAGACAATCAGAGACAAGTTTCCCGCGTCCGGCTTCAAGCCTGATCCGCGCACCGTGATGTTTGGCATCGCCATGCTCGCCGCTGTCATCGCGGTCGCTATCGCGATTTATCTCTGGCGTGAACCGGCCGGCTTCAAGCCATTGTACGGCGCCGGTGAGAGCTATCAGGCGGCCGAGGTGATGCAGGTGCTCGACGCCCAGGCGATCCCCTATCGCCTGCATCCGCAGAGCGGTCAGGTGCTGGTACGCGAAGATCAGCTGGCCGTGGCGCGGATGCAATTGTCTGCCCAGGGCGTGAGCGTCGCCGTGCCGCCGGGCTATGAACTGTTCGACCGTGACGAGCCGCTGGGCACCAGCCAGTTCGTCCAGGACGTTCGCCTCAAGCGCAGCCTGGAAGGTGAGCTGGCTCGAACCGTGATGAGCCTGAAAGGAATCGAGCAGGCACGGGTGCATCTTGCCCGCGAAGAAAATCGCTCGTTTGTCGTCGGGCGGCGCCAGCCGGCCAAGGCGTCGGTCATGCTGCAACTGGCGCCGGGTACGCGCCTGGCGCCTGACCAGGTCAGCGCCATCGTCAATCTGGTCGCCAACAGCGTGCCGCAACTGTCGGCGGCTGACGTGAGCGTCGTCGATCAGCACGGCGCGCTGCTGTCGCGCGGCCTGGAAGCCTGGGGCGGGCCGAGCCGCAACTGGCAGGTCCTGGACGACTACCAGAACAAGACGACCGCCAATATTGAAGAAGTGCTGGCGCCCGTCCTTGGTTCAGGCAATTACCGCATCAGCGTCGCTGCCGATGTGGACTTCAGTCAGCGGGAAGAAACGGTACAGACCTTCGGCGACGCGCCTCGGCTTCGCGACGAAAACCTGCGTAGCGAAAGCGCTATCGACCAGCTGGCTCTGGGTGTGCCGGGTTCCCTGGCCAACCGGCCATTGCAGAAGCCTGCGGACGGGGAAGAAGGCGCGGACAAGGAGAACCAGGCGGCCACGTCGCTGCGTGAGGAATCCACGCGCAAGCTCGACTACGACCAGTCGGTGATGCACGTCAAACACGCGCCCTTTGCCCTGCGCCAGCAAAGCATTGCCGTGGTGCTGAACGCGTCCAGCGCTCCCGAGGGCGGCTGGAGCGAAGAGGCGCGGGCCGAGATCGAGGCCATGGTACGCAGCGCTGCCGGTTTCAACGCCGAACGGGGTGATCAGGTGACATTGAGCATTCTGCCTTTCTCCCAGACCGCCTCGATCCTCGAAGAGCAACCCTGGTGGGAGAACGCGGGCATCCTGTCCTGGGCCCGTCTCGGTGCCCTCGCGTTGCTGGCGATATTGTTGCTGCTATTCGTCGTGCGCCCGGCGATGCGCGCAGTCAGCCGTAGCGATCAACAGCCTGCCGACACGGAATTGCCTGAGCTTGCGGCTCCGGAAGTCGAGCGGATGACGCTGCAACAGCCTGAAGAGCGGCCGTCGTTGAGCATTCTCAGCGAGCTGAGTCCGCTCGCCGAAATCCGCCTGCCGGCGCCTAACTCGGGCCTCGAGCTTCAGGTCGAACATCTGCAAATGCTCGCACGCAACGACCCGGAGCGGGTTTCGGAAGTGCTCAAGCATTGGATCGGTCGTAACGACCGCGACATCAACCCTGCCTGAACCAGTCGGATAACAGTCTATGAGCAATCTTAATACGCGCAGGCAGATGAGCTCCGTCGAGCAGGCAGCAATCCTCATGTTGAGCATGGATGACGCCACCTCTGCCGGCGTCCTCAAGCACTTCTCCCGTGAGGAAATCGTTGCGATCAGCCAGGCCATGGCGCGCTTGAGCAACGTCAAGCAGCCGATGGTCACCGAGGTGATCGGCCGGTTTTTCGAAGACTATCGCGAGCAGAGCGGCATCAAGGGCGCCTCGCGTGGCTATTTGAGCGGCATGCTCGGCAAGGCGCTGGGCGGTGATATCACCCGCAATCTGCTCGACAGCATCTACGGCGAGGAAATCCGCGCCAAGATGGCCAAGATGGAGTGGATCGATCCCAAGCAGTTCGCTGCTTTGATCGCCAAGGAACATGCGCAGATGCAGGCGGTGTTTCTGGCGTTTCTGCCTCCGGCCATGGCGGCCGAGGTGCTGGAAAGCATGCCGCCCTCGCGTCAGGACGAGCTGCTGTTTCGCATCGCCAACCTCAATGAGGTCAACAGCGATGTGATCCGCGAACTCGAACAGCTGATCGATCGCAGCATCGCCGTGCTGACCAACCAGGGCTCGCAGGTTCGCGGCGTCAAGCAGGCGGCGGACATCATGAACCGCTTCAAGGGCAACCGCGATCAGATGTTCGAGTTGCTACGGGCTCACAGCGACGAGCTGGTCAGCCAGATCGAAGACGAGATGTACGACTTCTTCATTCTCTCCAGGCAGACCGAAGAGGTTCTGCTGGTTCTGCTTGAAGCCATTCCGCTGGAAGAGTGGGTCGTCGCGCTCAAGGGCGCCGAGCCCGAGTTGGTCAAAGCCATTCAAAACGCCATGCCCAAGCGTCAACGTCAGCAGATGGAATCGATCAGTCGGCGCCAGGGCCCGGTGCCCATGAGCCGGATAGAACAGGTTCGCAAGGACATCATGGCCATGGTTCGGGAGATGTCCGTCAATGGCGAGCTGCAGCTCCAGCTGTTCCGTGAACAGACCATCGAATAAGCGGAGGCAACATGGCAGTCAAGGTGATCAAGGGGAGCGGCAAGCCCTGGCGTAGCTACCGGTTCCCGCCGCTGTGCACGGGCCCGCGCGTATTGGGCGGTGATCTGCAGCAGGCGGACCAGGCAAGTCTTCAGCAAGCGGTTACTGATGGCTACCGCGACGGGACCGAACGCGGCTATCAGGAAGGCCTGCAACAGGGCCTCGAAGCCGGACGCCGTCAGGGCTTCGATGAAGGCTGCGAGCAAGGCCGGCAACGGGGGTTCGAGGAAGGCCGCTATCAGGGGCTGCAGGTGTTCGAGCAGGCCAGCGCGCCGTTGGAAACCATGCGCAAGGAGCTACGCAATTACCTTGATGAACAGGACAGCAAGACTCGCAAGGACTTGCTGGAGCTGGTGCGCAAGGTGGCTCGACAGGTCATTCGCTGCGAGCTGACGATCAACCCCACCCAGTTGCTGGCGCTGGCCGAGGAAGCATTGGCGAGCATGCCGGGGGATCAGGGCGAGGTGCAGATTCTGCTCAACCCCGAAGAGTACGCGCGCATCAAGGACATCGATCCGGAGCGTGCCGAAGGCTGGCGCCTGGTGCCCAGCGAGCGTCTGGCGCTGGGTGAGTGCCGCGTGATTACCGACCAAGCCGAGGCGGACATCGGTTGCCAGCAGCGGCTGGACTCGTGCATGGATACGCTGGCCGAACACTTGAAGGTCGCCAAGGCATGAGCGTACGCGAGGCGTTCAGTCTCGATGATGCGCTGCGCTCGCTGGAGAACGTGCAGCTGGCCAAGGTCAGCGGCCGCCTGGTGCGGGTATCCGGTCTGCTGCTGGAAAGTCTCGGCTGTCAGCGCATGACAGGCCAGCGATGTCTGGTCGAGCAGGGCGATGGCAGCATGCTGGAAGCTCAGGTGGTGGGCTTCGATCGGGATATTACCTATCTGATGCCATTCAAGAAGCCGGTCGGGCTGACTGCCGGCTCGCGGGTGTTCCCGGCCAAGGACGAAGCCGTGCTGCATATCGACGAGTCCTGGCTCGGCCGCGTGGTCAATGGGCTTGGCGAGCCGCTGGACGAGCTGGGCAAGCTCGACGGCCGCGACGTGTTGCCCACCGAGTTGCCCAACGTACACCCGCTGCGCCGGCAACCGGTCAGCGAACCATTGGACGTTGGCGTGCGCGCGATCAATTCCATGCTGACGCTTGGCAAGGGCCAACGGGTCGGTCTGTTCGCCGGTAGCGGCGTCGGCAAGAGCGTATTGCTGGGCATGATTACCCGCCAGACCAAGGCCGATGTCGTGGTGGTCGGGTTGATCGGCGAACGTGGCCGCGAGGTGCAGGAATTCCTGTTGCACTCGCTCGGCCCGGAAGGGCTGAAGAAGGCCGTCGTGGTGGTTGCGCCGGCCAACGAGTCGCCGCTGATGCGACTCAAGGCGACCGAGCTGTGTCACAGCATCGCCGCTTATTTTCGCGACCAGGGCAATGATGTCCTGCTGCTGGTGGATTCGCTGACCCGTTACGCTATGGCTCAGCGTGAAATCGCCCTGGCGCTCGGCGAGCCACCGGCGACCAAGGGCTACCCTCCGTCCGTGTTCGGCCTCTTGCCTGAACTGGTCGAGAGTGCCGGCAACGGCGACGCCATCCGCGGCAGCCTGAGTGCGCTGTACACCGTACTGGCCGAAGGCGACGACCAGCAGGATCCGGTGGTCGACTGCGCCCGGGCGATCCTCGACGGACATATCGTGCTGTCCCGCAAGCTGGCGGATGTCGGCCATTATCCGGCGATCGATATTGCCGCCTCGGTCAGCCGCTGCATGTCACAGGTGACGAGCCCGGAACATCAGGCCGCGGCACGCAAACTCAAGGAGCTGTACAGCACCTTCGAAAAGATTCGGGAGATGATTCCGCTGGGGGGCTATACGCCCGGCATGGACGGTAAAACGGATCGATCGGTACAGCTGGCGCCACGCATCGAACGCTTTCTGCGCCAGGAAGTGCGCGATGAGGCCGAGTTCGAACAGAGCGTTGCGGCGCTAACCAAGCTGGTCAAGAGTCCCGCATGAAAGAACAGATACAGACGCTCTCGCGCCTGGCGCAGCTACGCAACAATACTGTCCAGCAGATGCTCGGTCGGGTCGGCTATCAGCAGAGCCTCTGCCAGCGTTATCGCAACAATATCGAAGGTCTGAGCAGGCTGTGTAGTTACACCGCGCCGATGACCACGCCCTTGCAACGGGACAACCAGCATCGTTACAAGGCGACGCTGCACAAGATGATCGAGCTGCAGCGACGCGAGCTGGCGGTGGCGGAAGCGGGGCTGGAGCGCATCCGCGAAGAATTGCTCGCCGCCCGGCGCAACGAAAAGGTCATCACCCAAGTGCTCGACGGCAAGGTCCAGGAGTGGAGTCAGGAGCTTGCCAGGCACGAGCAGAAGATTCAGGATGGCCTGGCTTCACAGGCATGGCTGCGCGCCCACGAAATCTGATGTGAAAAAAGATTTAATCGCTGGTGCGCTGCGGTCGCCTGTAGGTTTCAATCACACTCGTTGGACGTAATCATGGACATCACCAGGCCCAGCATCACCGGCTCACGGCCGATCACCGACACCAGCGCCGCACAGGTTGGCGAGCGTTCGGCTGTCGCCAAACCGGCGTCTCCCGTCCAGGCTCCAGCCGTGCGACCGGACGCCTTGCATGCAGCGCTGCAGGCGCTGCCCGAGGTGGACATGGATCGCGTTGCCGCGCTGCGGCAGGCACTGGCCGAAGGCAGCCTCGACACCAGTCCGCAGAATCTCGCCACCGATATGCTGGCCTTCCATCGGGGCAGCCGTCGTTGAACTCGCGGGATCGCCTGCTGGCGGCACTTGATCAGGATATCCAGCAGGACCTGGTCAGCTATCGCCAACTGTTGGCGTTGAGCCAGTCGCTGCATGTGCAGCTGCTGCAACGTGACGCGCAGGCGGTCGAAGATACCAATCACGCCATTGCCGTACTCGTCGAACAAGCCTCGGCCCGCGCTCAGCGGCGGAGTCGTATACTCTCGGCGTTTTCGCTGAAAGCCGAGGAGCAGGGCATGAATATCCTCTTCGCCTCGTGCGGTCGCGAAGTGCGCGACGGATTGGAAGCTGGCTGGGCGCAGCTTGGCCGGCTGGTCGACGCCTGCCGGCAACAGAACGACTACAACGCTCAGCTGCTGGCAATGCAGCATTCCATCCTTGACCACCTGCTTGGCCAGACTGCCCAGGCCGATATCTACGCTCCCCAGTACTACTGATCCGGTTTCGCCGGGATCTGTCGCATCCTCGTTGTTCTGTCTTAATCATTTCCCCTTCCGCGTCGCCTGTATTGTCCATCAGGCCGGCTTTCGCCCGGCAGCGGAAAATTCATTTCCGCTGTGGGTTCCGCTTGCCGCCGATGGGAAAGGAAGTTGCTCTGTCCCTGAGAAAAAACCTATATAAAACAACAGATTCTGGCTTGGCACGGTAGTTGCTATCTACTAGGAAGAGGATACCCACGATGAACTTTGATTCCAATTACGCGCAAAGCATGGCTACGCAGTTGGCCCAATACGAGGTGCAGGCCCCGCTGGCTCGGTTCGACCGTAAAGAGGCGCTTTATCGCGGCCAGCTCGATGCGCTGAACAAGCTGGATAGCGCCCTGAAGACCTTCCGCACCGCGGTGCGTGATCTGAAAGGCGTGGGTACCGCTTCCATGCTGGTGAACAAGGCGACCATGAGTCAGGAAGGCGTGGCTACGGCTACCGTGGGCACAACGGCGGTGCCGGGCACCTATCAGTTCGTCGTGGAGCAGCTGGCCAGCCAGCACCAGATGGCTTTGACCAACATGCAGCCGATCAGCGCGGCGACCACTGGTGACTTCAAGATCAGTGTGGGTACGCAGCAGTTCGCTATCAACCTGAGCACCGCTGATTCTGACGCGGACGGCCAGATAACACCGGCTGAACTGTCAACGGCGATCAACCAGGCCGCCGACAACACGGGTGTCAGCACGACGCTGGTGAGCAACGGTGGCCAGGTATCGCTGGTACTCACCAGTGACGCCAGTGGCACCGCCAATGCCCTCACATTGAGTTCGACCGATGCAGGCTTTCAGACCGTGCTCGATGGTCAGACCGAGCTGACCGCAGCGAGCGACGCCAAGGTTCGCCTGGGCGGTGCTACCGGCATGGAGCTGGTTAGCTCAAGCAACACCTTCGATAACCTGGTCGATGGCGTGAGTCTGACTTTCCAGCGCGTGCATGCCGCGGGCGAAACCCCGTTGAGCGTCACCATCGGACAGGATGGCGAAGCAACCAAAGCCAAGGCGAAGACGTTCGTCGATGCGGTCAATGCACTGATGGCCAGCTTCGACAGCCTCACCGCCAGTGGAAACGAAAGCGCTAAGCGCGGGCCGTTGGCCGGCGACTCAACCATTCGGTCGATCGAGAGCATGGTCAATCGCGAACTGCGCAACGTGTTCGGAGGCGCGCGGCTGATGGACTTTGGCATCAGCTCCGATCGTAACGGTCTGCTGCAGCTGGACACCGCGAAGCTGGAAAAGGCGGTCGCCGCCGATCCCGACGCGTTCGATCAGCTGTTCGCCGGAGAGAACAATCTCCTCGCGACGCTGGAAGAGAAGCTCGGCCTGTACACCAACTCCACCAACGGCGTGATGAAAAGCCGCAAGGACAGCGTGGACATGGCGCTTCGCCGTAACGAAAGCCAGATGGCCCTCATTGAACAGCAATACGACCGCAGCTACGCCCGCTATCTGACCCAGTTCACCAGCATGATGCAGATGATGCAGGCGATGGAGCAGACCCAGGGCATGTTTGCCACGCAACAATCACAGAGCACGTTTGCATGAACGATTTCCTCCTTGAAGACAGCTACGAGCAGTATCGCTCGGTAGACCTCGAAGCCAAGGCCGCATCGGCCTCTCCCTATGATCTCGTACTGGTCCTGGTCGATGGCTTGCTCGACGAGCTGGCCCGCGCACGCGGGCATATCGAAGGCCGACGCTACCAGCAGAAAGGCGCGTCGCTGGAAAAGTGCATGAACATCCTCAACGGCCTCAGCAGTGCGCTGGATTTCGACAACGGCGGGGAAGTGGTGGCCGGGCTCGCGCGGCTGTACGACTACTGCATTTACCGCCTTTCAGATGTCAGCGTCACGCTGTCGGTCGAGGGTATCGATGAGGTCATTGCGTTGGTCGGCACCCTGCGCGAAGGCTGGGAAGGCGTTAATGCAGCACGCAAAGCCTCATAGCGCCCGGCTTGCCGGGGTGCTTCAGCAGCTGCGTGCGGCGCTCGATGCGTCGGACTGGGATGCGATCGGATCGAGCAACCTGATGATCCGTGAGCTGCTCGCCTGGTTGCCGGCGGATAGCGCGCTAGACGAGCAGGCCCGGCAGCTCAAGCAGGACCTGCAGGCCCTGCATGCCGAGGCGCTTACCCGCTGCCG
The DNA here is from genome assembly GCF_900104945.1 of Halopseudomonas xinjiangensis. Taxonomy (NCBI): domain Bacteria; kingdom Pseudomonadati; phylum Pseudomonadota; class Gammaproteobacteria; order Pseudomonadales; family Pseudomonadaceae; genus Halopseudomonas; species Halopseudomonas xinjiangensis. The sequence continues at coordinate 3,407,497 of NZ_LT629736.1, forward strand.
GGCGGAGTGCGATCGGCTGCGTGACGTGTTGCATAGCCATACCGAACATGCCGAAGGCCGCTCGGCCTACATGCAGATAGACAGTTTAGGAGACGGTAGATGATTCACTTGATGACCCCGGCTGGCACGGGTGCGGACCGTCTCGAAACAGTACGCAGCGCCAAGCTGATGGGCGGCGATGCCGCTCCTTCCGGCAGGGCCGAACAGCTCGGCATGCACGATATTCTTGCCATGCTCGACACTTTGCATGGCGCGCAGGGCGAGCCCGTTCAGTTGCCCGCTGGCGGTGATGGCGACGCGCAAGCGGAGCAGTCGCAGGCGGAGCCAGCGGTTTTGCCGGCACAACCGAACATCGACAGATCCTGGCAGCCCGGTTGGGGAGCGCAGGCCAGCTTGCCCGCGGCGGCCGGTCGGGATCGCCCTGTCACCTCTGGCGAGGCGCTGCCTACCGCCGAGTCGGTTCTGGATCGTGCTTCGTTCGGGGTTGCGCAGAGCGCCGATCAGCGCACAGGCGATCTTCCGCTGCAGCAGATCGAGCAATGGCTGGGCGAGCTCCAGGATCTGCGCCGTCGCCATGCTGCACCAGGTGAGCAGACCGAGGAGCCGATGAGGGGCGTTTCGGGCGGGCATGCAGGCATGCCTGAGCCGCTGCGGTTCACTCAGCAACAGGATTCGATCCGCATGCAGGCGCAGTGGAGCAATCTGACCGAGCCGCGCGGCTTCAACATGCCACTCGAGCAGGACGTAGCTACCGGCTCGCGCCTGGCCACGGCAGCCGTGACAATGGATGACGCGTTGCTATCAACCGTGATGGACGAGCCCGCATTGCAAGCTGTTACCAGCCGGACGAGCGAGACGCTGAGCAGTGTTCACCCGGGTGCGCCGACGCAACCGGTGACCGGTCAGGCTCCGGTACCTGCGGAGATTCGGCTGCAGGGTTCCGAAGCGCGCTGGGGCGAGCAGATGTTGCAGGCACTGCGTGATCAGGTCGAGATGCAGCTTGCCCAGCGCAGCCAGCACGCGACGATTCGTCTCGACCCGCCGGACCTTGGCAGTCTGGACATCCAGATCAATCACGAGCAAGGCAAGTTGAGCATCCAGATCAACGCCGGCCAGGCTGACGTCGCCCGGCTGCTGAACATGCTAAGCGAGCGCTTGCGCCATGAGTTGCTGGGTCAGAATTTCTCCGAGGTGACCGTGCAGATCGGCGGCAACGCCGATCAGGGCCGCGAAAGACGTCAGAGGCAGGCCGACGACGCCGGTCCCGAGTCGATCGCTGCCGCTCGAGTAATCGAATCAGCCCGGACCGATAGCAATCGTGACCCGGCGGGTGACGTGCTGATCAGCGTATGACGATTACATCGACCTTCTTCATTCAATTCGCTAACGAGTAGCAGCCATGGCCTTGCCGCGCATCATCCTTATCGTGCTGATTCTGAATACCCTGATTCTGCTTGGCAGCGTTGGGCTCAACTATCACCTGCTCAGCAACGTCCCGGCACAGACGACAACTGGCCTGGCCTCCAGCGCGGCGCCAGTTGAGACGGCGACCAACCGGGATTACCAGTTCTTCCCGGTCGAGAAAGTCATCGTCAACTTGCGTGGTGAAAACCGCGAACGCTATTTCGTACTGGACCTCGTTCTCCAGGCCGAACTGGAGACCGACGCGCACCGGCTCGAGCAGATCGATCCGATCGTGCGTAACTCGGTGGTCGCCAACCTGAGTGCCATGGGCTTCGAGGAATTGCGTGCCATGTCCATCAGCGAGCTGCAGGGCAGGCTGGAGTCGGCGTTGATTGCCGACCTGGCAGCGAGGAAGCTGAACCAGCCCTTCGCGCATGTCCTGGTCAGCAAGATGATCGTTCAGTAACGAGGCCGCGATGAACGCCAACTGTGCCATCGACAGCGGTTATGAGCTACCCGAGGATAGCCATACCACCTTGTCCGCCGCCGAAGAGCAGCGCTGGGTGAAGCAGTACCTGCCGCTCGTCAAGCGCATCGTCAGTCAGCTATCGCTGCAGGCGAACCAGGTGCTCGACCGCCAGGACATGGAACAGATTGGTCTGATGGGCTTGCTCGAAGGCCTGCGCCGTTACGGCGCTCCCGACGAGCACTTCGGCCGGTTCGTTGCGCTGCGTATTCGCGGTGCGATTCTCGATGAGCTGCGCCGACAGGACTGGCGCCCCCGGCAGGTACGTCAACAGGTGCACAAGGTGCGCGATGGTATTCGTGCCCTGTCTCGCCAGCTGGGACGCGAGCCGACCGACGAAGAGGTTCTGGCTCACACCGGGCTCGATCAGCAAGGCTATATGGACTTTCTGCAAGCCGATGCCATCGATGCGATCGAGAGTCTGGACGATCTGCTGCAAAAGGGCATGGAGCCAGGCTCCGAGCGCAGCAGCGGGTTCGAAGAGCGTATTCATCAGGAGCGCCTGCTCGCTCAGGCACTCGCGCGCCTGAACGAGCGCGAGCGGCTGATCCTCACGCTGTATTACCAGCACGAACTCAACCTCAAGGAAATCGCTCTGGTGCTCGATCTGACCGACGCCAGGGTATGTCAACTCAGCAAGCAGGCTCTGAACAAGGCCTGCGCTTTCTTAACCGCAAACGAGAGCATCGCATCATCATGCTGAAAATACTCGGATCCTTCATCATCCTCGGCGGCGTGCTCGGCGGTTACGCTATGGCCAACGGCGAAATGGCCATGCTATGGCAGCCGGCCGAGATGGTCATCATCCTCGGGGCGGGGATCGGTAGCCTGATCGTCGGCAATCCCAAGGAAGTGCTGATCGAAATGCTCGCTCAGGCCAAGGGCGTGTTCATGTTCAAGCGCCGCGGGCAGGAGTTTCAGCGTCAGTTGCTGATGTTGCTGTATGAACTGCTGGAAACTGTCGAAGCCGGCGGACTCAAGGCGCTGGACCAGCACATCGAAGAGCCGGAAGAGAGCGAGCTGTTCAACCAGTACCCGTTGATCAGCCAGGAACGCAATCTGATGGCGTTCATCGCCGACAACTTCCGCCTGATGGCCATGGGCAAAATCACCGCTCACGAGCTGGAAGGTTTCCTAGAACAGGAACTGGACGCCATGGAGCAGGCGCTGATGCAACCCTCACGTTCGCTGCACAACGTCGGCGAGGCGATGCCGGGCTTCGGTATCCTCGCGGCAATCATGGGCATCATCATCACCATGGGGCACATCGACGGGTCAGTTGCGGAAATCGGCGGCCATGTCGCGGCGGCACTGGTTGGCACCTTCATCGGCATCTTCCTCTGCTATTGCCTGATGGGCCCCTTGAGCAATGCGATGAGCCAGCGGGTCAAGACCGAGCTCTCTGCGCTTGAGTGCGTGCGCACCACGCTGGTCGCTCACCTCGCCGGCAAGCCGACCCTGCTGGCAGTTGACGCTGGACGCAAGCTGATCGAGCAGGACGTCAAGCCGGCGTTCAAACAACTTGAAATATGGGTCACCACCTTCGAAGAGCAGCGGGACGCGGCATGAGACAGAAACAGGGTCATGGCGACGTAACCATCATCAAGCGGCGCTCCAAGAAGGGCCATGATGAAGCGCATTCCGGTGCCTGGAAGGTTGCCTTCGCTGATTTCACCATGGCGATGATGGCTCTGTTCATGGTGCTTTGGGTGGTTCAGGCCATGAAGTCCGAACAGGAAGCCGAGCAGCGCCGAACCGTAGGCACGCCGATCTGGGAAGGCGGGGACGGAATCTTTGACGGCACCAGCCGCTTGGTCATCGAACCAGTAGAGGCGCCACCGCCGCCAGCGTTGACCAACGCCGAATACCAGCGCAGCGATGCAGATCAGGTCTACGGGCAGGCCGGCGTGGCGGAGCTGGAAAAGCTCGCCGTGCTGATGCGTGACATGGCTATCGAAGCCGACGCGCAGAGCAATCTGCAGGTGGAAGTCGTGCCTCAGGGGCTGCGGATTTTGGTCAAGGACGATCAGGATCGCTTCATGTTCCAGCGCGGCAGCGCAGTGCTGACCGATCATTTCCGTGAGCTGTTGGTCCGCCTGACCGGCGTGCTCAGCCGCGTCGATAACAAGCTGATCATCAGCGGGCATACCGATGCGACGCCGTACCGTGGCAATGGCGGTTATAACAATTGGAATTTGTCCGGTGATCGAGCATTGCGTGCTCGCAACGTGCTGGTTGAGGCGGGGCTACCGGCAGCCAGTATTCTTCAGGTGACCGCGCAGGCAGACGGCATGTTGCTGCAACCGGATGAGCCGGAGAGCGGTGCCAACCGGCGGATCGAACTACTGCTGCTGACGGCTCAGGCCGAGAGCCTGTATCAGGAGCTGTTTGGTGACCGTTCGGCGCGGGTGAACTTTTCCGAGCAGGGCGCGAATTATCAGAGCGCTGGCGACTCACTCTGACCCGGGCAAAAGAACTGCAGGCTTTCCCGCGCGTACAGGCAGTCACCAACGGGATGTAAGGTAATACTGGCCCCACGCAGCCGGCTGTACAGAAGGTTGAACACCAACTCGGTATCCAGCTCTGGCGTCAGCCGGGTCACCTCGCCATGGTCGACGTGCATCACATAGCGACCATCATCGAACTCGAGCAAGCCCGAGCTTTCCAGCAGGGTGTCACCCTGGCGACTCATGGCGTAGAACCGACCATTGCGAAAGCGTATGTTGTGGCTCGTCTGGATGACGCGGCCATCGCTTAGCTGGACCTGCCCGGCGGAATGATAGCGACCGTCCGGCACCTTTGCAGAGCCGGGATCACGCATCGTGTGCCACGCGGCGGCCAGCAGCAGTGCCAGGGCGACTGGCAATACGACGCGGGTCAGGAGCCCCGTTGGCGAAAGCAGGGTCATAGACATTGTGTGAGCTGCTCGTTCGCTATCAGCTGCAACTGGCTTCGGTGAAACATCAGCCAGTTGGCGTTTGCGCTGCCTTGCGGGCAGAACAGCTGGAAATAGTCATCATGCCAGCCGAGGGTCAGCTCGACCGGCCCCTCACTCATAGCCGACACGCGCTCCAGCAAGGGCGTACTGTCACGCTCGAGCATATCCAGCATCGCTGGCTCGGTAGCCATCAACTGCATGGTCACCTCGTCATGTTTCACTTCCCGGGTTACCAGTTCACTATCTGTAGTGTCCATCCAGGCGCTGGCGCCCAGGCCTGCTAGCAAGGTGATTACAAACAGCGCGGCAGCCGTCCAGCGTGAACCGCTGTGGTTTTTTCTAGGTCGTGGAGCAGCGGTTGGCTCGTCTTGCGCTCCTGCAGCAGCAGGATCGTCGATTGATGGCGCTGCCGAGACCGGCTCCGCTTCAAGCCTGCGTGCATCGGCCTCTGCCACAGCGTCGGCCGGTCCAACCGCTTCAGTGGGTTCCGCTGCCGGTCCGGCGACTGCGGCCGGAACCACCTCTGCCAGGTCCCGCTCGCGGATATAGTTCGGATTGAACTGATAGCCGCGTCGCGGCAGCGTCTGAATAATCTCCCGACCTTTTTCGTCGCAGAAGATCTGGCGCAAGGAGTAGATCTGCTGGTTCAGGCTGCCCTGGCCGACAATGCGATCCGGCCAGGCGAAGCCCATCAGCTCTTCACGCGGCACCACTTCCCCCGGCTCGCGCAACAGCCGCTCGAGCAAGCGGCTCCCGGCATAGCCGAGATCAACACGCTGTACTTCTGCGTCGCTTTGAATAAGCAGCTGAAACAAGGAAGGGTAAAAGCAGATGGTGCGATCGTCACTGCCGGTCTTCAGCAACAGCCGCGTCACGGTCTGTGCTGTTTCCTGCGGCGGCACTCGGTCGGAAGGTACATTCATCGATGGAACCAGCCCTCACGGCTAAATTCATAGGGCAGTTTTTTCTTGTCTCGGCATTCTGACCGCTGCGCAGGGGTGCGCGCAACCTCATGATGACCCGGCGGTCCGAATTATCGCCGCATGTAAACTACGGATACGCAAACAAAAACGCCCCCGCAATAGCGGAGGCGCTGTTACCACCCGGTGTCGCTTAGCCCAGCAGCGACATGACCATGCCAGGCATCTGACCGGCTTGCTTGAGCATGGAGATGCCGGACTGCATGAGCATGGAGTTCTTGCTCATTGCGGCGCTTTCCATGGCGAAGTCAGCGTCCATGATCCGGCCCTTGGCCATCTCAGTGTTGTCCTTCATGTTGGCCAGGTTGTTGCTGGTGTGGTTCAGGCGGTTGACGGTCGCGCCGAATTGAGCACGCAGCGAACCAATGCTGTCCAGGGCGTTGGCAAGGGTATCGATCATCGCGTTGGCGTTCGTGTTCAACGCAGTGGCCGGAACAGCGGTTGATGCCAGTTCAGTACCGGGCACGGCGCTCGCGTCGTAAGTACCGGAAATGCCGCTCAGAGCGGTTCCCAGGGCGGTCAGCTTGGCAGTGACGTTCAGTTCCATCTTTTCGGCGGAGCTGGCGCCGATTTGGAAGCTGACGGCTGCGGCGAACTTGCCAGCGCTGCCATTAACCACAGTGCCATCGCTGAACAGATTTTCACCGGCGTATTTGGTGTTCTTGACGATGTTCGCCAGCTCGTTGCCCAGCTCGTCATATTCGCCCTGCAGTGCGATCAGATCGGCGCCGCTGTTGGTGTCGTTCGACGCCTGGGTGGCCAGATCCTTCATGCGCTGAACGATGTCAGTCATCTCGCCAAATGCACCTTCGGCGGTCTGTAACATGGAAACCGAGTCCCCAACGTTACGCATGGCCACAGCCATACCGCGGCTCTGAGCGTTCAGACGGGTAGCGATCTGAAGGCCAGCGGCGTCGTCGGCCGCAGAGTTGATGCGCAGGCCGGTGCCCAGGCGCTGCTGGTTGGTGGCGAGGGAGGAGTTGAACTTGTTCAGGCTGGTATTGGTGGTCAGCGCTGAGTGGTTGGTATGAATCGACAGAGCCATAAGAGTGATCCTTGCGATGTGATGGAAATCTTGAGCTGGCTGTATCGCCTGCTACAGGTAATAGGCGACCGTTTCGATATGGCAATTAAGCGCCAAACGAAAAACGCCCCGCAAAAGGCGGGGCGCTAGGTCGTGCTAGACAAATTAACCGAGCAGCGACATGACCATGCCAGGCATTTGGCCGGCTTGCTTGAGCATGGAGATGCCCGACTGCATGAGCATGGAATTCTTGCTCATCGCGGCGCTTTCCATAGCGAAGTCGGCGTCCATGATCCGGCCCTTGGCCATCTCGGTGTTGTCCTTCATGTTAGCCAGGTTGTTGCTGGTGTGATTCAGACGGTTGATGGTGGCGCCGAACTTGGCACGCAGTCCTCCAATAGTGTCTAGAACGCCCGAGAGGCTGTCGATTTCGGCGTTCGCACCCGCTGCTGTCTTGATCTCGGCGCCACCAGCGGTGACATCGGCTGCGGCGTCCGCTGCCAATGCGGTGAAGACCGTACTGACATCACCCAGGCCGCCGGCTGCCGCACCTACCAAGGTCCCGAGTTTTGCGCTGACATCGAGAGTCATTTTTTCGGCGGTAGAGCTGCCGATCTGAAAGCTCACCCCTGCCGCGGTGGAGCCGAACTTGCCTGCGGCACCGTCGATGACACCTGCGTTGCTGGCAAACAGTTTTTCCCCCGCATATGCGGTGTTGCTAACGATATTGACCAGCTCTTTAGCCAGCTCATCGTACTCACCCTGCAGTGCGTCCCGATCGGACTGACTGTTGGTTCCGTTAGCAGACTGGGTAGCCAGGTCCTTCATACGTTGAACGATGTCAGTCATTTCGCTGAAAGCGCCTTCAGCGGTTTGCAGCAGCGAAACGGAGTCGCCCACGTTACGCATGGCCACAGCCATACCGCGGCTCTGAGCGTTCAGACGGGTAGCGATCTGAAGGCCAGCGGCGTCGTCTGCTGCAGAGTTGATGCGCAGGCCGGTGCCCAGGCGCTGCTGGTTAGTAGCGAGGGAGGAGTTGAACTTGTTCAGGCTGGTATTGGTGGTCAGAGCTGAGTGGTTGGTATGAATCGACAGAGCCATGAGAATGATCCTTGCTGCGATGTGGTGGAGTTCTTGAGCTGGCTGTATCGCCTGCTACAGGTAATAGGCGACCGTTTCGATCTGGCAATTAAGTGCCAAACGAAAACGCCCCGCAAAGGCGGGGCGCTGGATAGACGTGCTAGACAAATTAGCCGAGCAACGACATGACCATGCCGGGCATTTGGCCGGCTTGCTTGAGCATGGAAATGCCCGACTGCATGAGCATGGAGTTCTTGCTCATCGCGGCGCTTTCCATGGCGAAGTCAGCGTCCATGATCCGGCCCTTGGCCATCTCGGTATTGTCCTTCATGTTGGCCAGGTTGTTGCTAGTGTGGTTCAGACGATTGATGGTCGCGCCGAATTGAGCGCGAAGGCCGCCGATTCCATCCAGCGCACCACTCAAGGTGTCAATCATTGTATTGGCGCCGGCTGCAGTGGCAATTTCTGTGCCGAGCGTAGCAGTGGTCGGGGTGGTGAAGTAGGCGCTGATACCGTCAAGGGTGGTGCCCATCAGTGTCGCAGTCTTGGCGCTGACATTCAGCGTCATTTTCTCTGCCGAGCTGCTACCGATCTGGAAATCTACGCCTGCGGCGGCGCCGAATTTCCCGCCCGTGCCCGCCAGGTCAAACAGTTTTTCTCCCGCGTAGGCAGTGTTCGATACGATATTGCTGAGCTCCTTGCCCAGTTCGTCATACTCGCCCTGCAGTGCATCTCGGTCGGCCTGGCTGTTGGTACCGTTGGCAGACTGAGTAGCGAGATCCTTCATCCGTTGGACGATGTCAGTCATTTCGCTGAAGGCGCCTTCAGCGGTCTGCAGCAGGGAAACGGAGTCGCCTACGTTACGCATGGCCACAGCCATACCCCGGCTTTGGGCATTCAACCGGGTAGCGATCTGCAGGCCAGCTGCATCGTCAGCGGCGGAGTTGATGCGCAGACCGGTACCCAGGCGTTGCTGGTTGGTGGCGAGTGCAGAGTTGAACTTGTTCAGGCTGGTATTGGTGGTCAGCGCTGAGTGGTTGGTATGAATCGACAGAGCCATGGTAGTGATCCTTCCTGCAATGTAATTGGCATTCCCGAGCTGGCTTTCCGCCCGCTAAGACCAGTAAGCGACCGTACTAGGCCTCCAATTAAATTTTCCCCAGGACTCGCCCGCTATCGCTTGGGGCGCTCTGGCGATCACTCCCAGGTACTGGTGACTTCGCCAGGCCCGATCACCTGGGCCTGAATCACTGCGTCGCTGGTCACGTTGCGCACGCGGATGACTTCGCCCTGCTTGCCGTCTGCCAGCGCTTCGCCATGGGTAGACGCTTCGATGCCTTGGTGGCGAGCGAGAATTCGTACCGGCTGCCCGCGGCGCACGGGCGGCGCTTCGCTGAGTAAGGAGGGATTGAGCACCTGATCCGCGCGAAGCCGGCGGCGGGCACTAAGTCCGATGACTTCCTTTTCCTCGGTAATGAAGCCGCGCTGGGCGCGGCTGATGTTGATGCGCTCGCGTTTTAGGTGGCCGGGCTCGATCGGCTGGCCGCGATCGACATTGGTCGCCGTGGCCAGTACCGGCAGAAACAGGTCCTGGCGTGTGCTCAGGGTTTGCGTCCAGCCGGGTTGATCGGGGCAGCGCAGTTCCAGGCGCAGGCGGTCGAGCGGAGTAGGACGGCCGCTGGTCTGGGTGACGTCCAGTGGCTGGCTGCAAACCGGGAAAGCGCTGCTGTCACTCAGCGGGCTGATGTTTAGATTGAACGTCAGGTTACGCCAGCCGTTGCGCTCGGCTTCGCGTTTGATCATCGCTTCCAGGTAACTGGTCGCTGCCGCCTCGATCTGCTCGGTGGCGCTGCCAGTGGCATGCGTGACGCCGGCGAGCGCAAAGCCCAGCAGCGCGGCGGAAAGGACTTTTCCCCCTGCTGCCGCAGTCTGGCGAAAAAGCGGAAATGCAGCGTTGGTAGCGGACGGCCTGATCATGGAAAGAGCCTTGTGAATCAGTGAGTTGAGATGTGCATCATCTGTAGGCACAGATAATGCATAGACCATGCCGTAGATAGATTGGCACCGCTTCACTCAGGGTTTCAGGACATGAGTATACAGTTCGACAAGGCATACGGCGTGCACGTCCAGGCGATGGAAGTACGCATGCAGCGCAGCGAGATATTGGCCGCCAACCTGGCCAATGAAAGCACTCCGGGCTTTCAGGCGCGCGATATCGATTTCGCCGGGGCCATGCGGGATCTGGCGACACGTGGAGCGTCCTCCTTCCGCTCTGCCAGTTCAGCTTCGGACCTGATGTACCGGGTGCCGAATCAGGCTTCGCAGGATGGCAATACCGTCGAGCTGGGCGTCGAGCAGGCGGAGTTTTCCCGCAATGCCATGGACTTCCAGACCAGCCTGACCTTCCTCACGATGAAATTCAGCGGGCTGAAAAAAGCCATAGAAGGACAGTAAGCATGTCATTCGATTCGATTTACCGCATTGCCGGCTCGTCCATGAACGCCCAGACCGTGCGCTTGAACACCGTGGCCAGCAACCTGGCCAACGCCGAGTCGGCGGCGGGCAGCGCAGACGAGGTATACAAGGCGCGCAAGCCGGTATTCGCTGCCATTTATGAGAATGGCGAGCTGACCCGGCCGATGGGCATGGGCGGCGCGCACGTTCAGGTGCTGGACGTGGTGACCTCCGGTCGCGACCCGCAGCGCCGGCACGAGCCGGGCAACCCTCTGGCCGATGCCCAGGGCTACGTCTATTACCCCGATGTGAATAGCATCGAGGAAATGACCGACATGATGTCGGCCACGCGCAGCTTCGAGACCAGCGTCGAAGTACTGAACAAAGTCAAAAGCATGCAGCAGGGTCTGCTGCGTCTGGGAGAGATCTGATGACTACGGTCAATGGCGTCAACTCTAACGCAGTGAACGGTGTCGCCGGCGACGAGCCGCCCCGTGCGGCCGTCAATTTGAGCGATGCGGCGCAGATGGAGAACACCTTCATCACCCTGATGACGGCACAGATCCGCAATCAGGATCCGACCAAGCCGATGGACAGCAGCGAATTCCTCAATCAGTTCTCGGCCATGTCGCAGGTCAAGAGCATGGAGAACATGGCCTCGCTGACCCGCAACAGCCTGATTCTCACCGACAACCTGCAAACCCTGACCGCTGCCGGCCTGGTTGGCCAGGAGGTCAAGGTCGGCGTTGATCGCGTCACGCTGGGCGACAGCGTAATCAGTGGTCAGGTCAATCAGCAGAACGCATCCGGGCAGACCCTGGTTCGTCTGACCGATAGCGCCGGTGAGACGCACGTGATCAGCCTGGGTGGGCAGGCCCCCGGCCCGGTGAGCTTCAAGCTCGATCCGCAAGCGCTGGGTCTGGCGCCGGGGCCGTACATGATCGAGGCCGAGACCGATGCCGGCGAGTATCCGTCCATCGAGGTATCTGGCCAGGTCAGCCGGGTTCGCGTTAGCGCAGAGGGTCCGGTGCTGGATGTGGTAGGTGCCGGTAGCGTGCCGTTCTACAGAATCACCGAGTTTGGGCAGCCGGCCCTGGCCGGTTTGCTCTGATCGATTAACGATTTTTTGGAGGCTTTGACGCCATGAGTTTCAACATTGCCCTGTCCGGTCTGAACGCCGTCTCCGATCAGCTCGGAACCATCAGCAACAACATTGCCAATGCCGGCACCACCGGCTTCAAGTCCTCGCGTACCAACTTCGGCAGCGTCTATGCCGATAGCCAGGCGCTGGGTGTCGAGGTGCTGGGCAAGACCCAGAGCATTTCGCAGAACGGCACATTGGTAGCGACCGGTCGTACGCTTGACCTGGCGATCTCTGGCGGCGGTTTCTTCACCACCAAGGGCACCAACGGTGAGCAGGCCTATACCCGCGCCGGCGTTTTCAATACCGACAAGGACAACTACCTGGTCAGCGCGGCGGGTCACCGCCTGCAGGGCTACCCGATCGACGCGGCTGGCACGTTGCAGACTGGCGCCATCGGCGATCTGCAGGTACAGACCGCGAATCTTCCAGCCAAGGCCACCGACAGCCTGAAGTTCATCGCCAACCTCGATGCCGATCAGGAAGTACCTGGTGTGACTCCGATGGATCCGGCCAACGTTGATAGCTACAACTTCACCTATACCTCGAAGGTATATGACTCGGTCGGCCGCGAGCACGCAGTGACCCAATACTTCGTCAAGACCGCGGAGAACACCTGGGACGTGCACTATCAGGCCGGCGGCGCTACGCAGACGGCGAACCTTCAGTTCGGTACCGATGGTCAGCTGGTTGCCGGCCATGACCAGGCGTTCACGTTCAACCCGCCCGGCGCCAACCCGATCACCATGGCGATCGATTACAGCGGCACCAGCCAGTACGGCTCGGACTTCGTCGTGACCAGCAACCGCGCCAACGGCTACACCGCCGGCGAACAAACCGGCCTAGCTGTGGAAAAAGATGGCCGTGTCTTCGCCACCTACAGCAACGGTCAACGCATGGTCCAGGGTCAGCTGGTACTCGCCAACTTCGTGAACCTGCAGGGCTTGCGTAACGAGAGCGGCACCATGTGGACGGCCACCGAAGAATCGGGTGCGCCGCTGATGGATATTCCCGGCGCAGGCCAGAACGGCTCCATCGCCTCCGGCTCGCTGGAAAACTCCAACGTCGACCTGACCCGCGAGCTGGTCGGGCTGATGGAGAGCCAGCGCAACTATCAGGCGAACACCAAGGTGCTGAGTACCGACAAGGAACTCGCGCAGCTGCTGTTCAACGCCATCTGAGGCTGAATCATGGACCGTTTGGGATACACCGCGATGACCGCTGCCAGCCGCAGCATGATATCGCTGCAGGTGCAGGCGAATAACCTGGCCAACGTCAACACGCCCGGCTTTCGTGCCGACCTCGAAGCGTCCGAAGCCGTGGCGGTGGAAGGTTATGGCTACGACGCGCGACACATGGCGGTGGTCAAGGACAACGGCGTCGACATGCGTCCCGGCACAGCCATGGCTACCGGCCGGCCGCTGGATGTGGCGATCCAGGGCAAAGGCCTGCTGGCCGTGGAAACCGATGACGGCGAGGCCTACACGCGCCACGGCAGCCTGCAGGTGGATGCCGAGGGCCGTCTGACGGTCAATGGCCGCGCGGTTCTTGGCGACAACGGTCCGATCATGCTGCCCGAGTACAGCAGCGTCACCATCGGCTCTGATGGTGTGATAACCCTGATACCACGAGGCGATTTCGCCCTCGTCGAAGCCGGACGTATCAAGCTGGTCGACGTGCCCGCTGCCAACGTGGTCAAGCGCCCGGACGGTTTGCTGGCGACCAAGGATGGCGAGCCGGCGCAAGCCAGTGATGAAGTGGTGCTGGTACCGGGTCATCTCGAGTCGAGCAACGTGTCGGCCATCGAGCAACTGGTGTCGACCATGAGCCTGAACCGGCTGTTCGAGGCCCAGGTAAAAATGATGAAAGCTGCCGAGGATCTGTCCACGGCGGGCAACCGAATAATTCGTGGCAGCTAACGGAGACCTCTCATGAGTTCTGCAATGTGGGTAAGCAAGACCGGACTGGCCGCGCAGGACAAGGCGCTCTCCGCAGTCGCCAACAACCTGGCCAACATCAATACCACCGGCTTCAAGAGCGACCGGGTGGTGTTCGAAGATCTGTTCTACACCATTGAGAAGCAGCCCGGTGCGCTGGCCGACCAGGTCAATACCGTGCCGTCGGGCATTCAGCTGGGTAGCGGCGTGCGGGTTGCCGGAACACAGAAAGTGTTCACCGAAGGCAGCATGCAGACCACCAACCAGCCGATGGACCTGGCGATCGTAGGGAACGGCTTCTTCCAGGTCGAGTCGCCATCTGGCGACATTCTTTACACCGAGAACGGCCAGTTCCAGCTCAACGCCGAAGGCCTGATGGTCAATACACAGGGTCTGCCGCTGGTGCCGGCGATCGAAGTGCCGGCCGGCAGCAGCCGGTTCACCGTGAGCACCGACGGCATCGTCACGGCGGTGTTGCCTGGCGAGTCGATGCCGGTCGAGCTCGGCCAGATCAGTCTGGTGAACTTCGCCAATGCGGCCGGCCTGGAAGCTCTGGGCGGCAATCTGTATCGCGAGACCATCGCCAGCGGCGAGCCGGTCGAGGCTGCTCCGGGTGAAGACGGCATGGGCCAGCTCAAACAGGGCGTGCTGGAAGGCTCGAACGTTCAGGCCGTCGAAGCCATGGTGTCGATGATCTCGATCCAGCGCGCGTACGAGGCCAATGCCAAGGTGCTCGATGCTGCCTCAGGCATGCAGCAGTTCCTCAACCAGACGGTATAAGCACATGAAGACCTTGCTGTCGCTGGCCCTGCTGGTGCTGCTTGCCGGCTGTCAGAGCACCGCTCCTTTCCAGGACGACTCGGCCCTGTACCTGCCAGCGGAACCGGACTACGTCATTCCCGAGGCGCAGGCTGGTGGATTGTTCCGCTCCGGTTACAGCGGCTCGCTGGTCAGCGATCGTCGCGCAGTGAAGGTGGGCGACATCCTTACCGTGGTGCTCGATGAGTCGACCCAGTCGAGCAAGAGCGCCGGGACCAGCTTCGGCAAGGAAACCAGTGTTGGCATCGGTGTGCCGACCCTGCTGGGTACCGAGTTCGAGCAGCTGAACAGTTCGGCTTCGGCCGAGCGCGACTTCAAAGGCTCGGCCAGCAGCTCGCAGCAAAATACCCTGCGCGGCTCGATCGCGGTCACCGTGCATCAGGTGCTGCCCGGCGGCACGCTGCTGGTGAAGGGTGAAAAAGCGCTGCGCCTGAATCAGGGCGACGAGATTATCCGGCTCTCCGGTCTGGTGCGGATCGATGACATCAACCGCTACAACCAGGTGTCCTCGCAGAATGTGGCCAACGCGCAGATTTCCTACGCCGGTCGCGGTGCGCTTGCCGACAGCAACCAGCCCGGTTGGCTTACCCGATTCTTCACCAGCCCATGGTTTCCCCTGTGAGCTGCGGAGCTAGTTCATGAAAACGTTGATCCCGCTGCTGCTCTGTGCGGCATTTCTTATGAGCCCTTCGGCGTCGGCCAAGGTCGATCTGATGGATCTGGTGGATGTCGAAGGCATCCGCGGCAACCAGTTGATCGGCTACGGGCTGGTGGTCGGCCTGGACGGCACCGGTGATCGCGGCCAGGTGCGCTTTACCGGGCAGTCGGTCGCCAATCTATTGCAGGACTTCGGCGTCAGCCTCCCTCCGAACGTCAACCCGAACTTGAAGAACGCGGCCGCAGTGACCGTCACCGCCGAAGTGCCGCCGTCCTACAGCCCGGGGCAGACCATCAACGTCACCGTTTCCTCGTTGGGCGATGCCAAGAGTCTGCGCGGCGGCCTCCTGCTGATGACACCGCTGCGCGGCGTCGACGGCGAGGTCTATGCGCTGGCCCAGGGTGATCTGGTGGTGGGTGGCCTGAATGCATCCGGCGCGAGTGGATCGAGTGTGTCGATCAATCACGCCAACACCGGCCTGATCCCAAATGGCGCGACCATCGAGCGGATGATCCCGAGCGATTTTGCCGAGCGCCCGGACATCATGCTGAACATGCGTAGCCCGAGCTTCCAGACCGTCACGCGGATCGTCGAGAGCATCAACGAGCGTTTCGGCGAAGGCACCGCGCATGCGCTCAATGCTACCAAGGTGTCGGTACGCGCGCCGGTGAGCAGCACTCAGCGCATGAGCTTCATGGCCATGCTCGAAGGGCTGCAGATCGATGAAGGCCGGGTGCGGCCCAAGGTGGTGTTCAACAGCCGTACCGGAACCGTGGTGGTGGGCAAGGGCGTGCGTGTCAGCGCCGCCGCCGTGGCGCACGGCACCCTTACCGTAACCGTCAGCGAAAACCCGCAGGTCAGCCAGCCCGGCCCATTCTCGGGCGGGCAGACGGCAGTCGTGCCGAACACCGCTATCGACGTACGCCAGGAAGCCAACCCGATGTTCGAGTGGCCAGAGGGCGCGAGCCTGGAGGCCATCATCAGCACGGTGAACAGCCTGGGTGCGACCCCCGATGACGTTATGAGCATCCTGCAGTCGCTTGAACGTGCCGGCGCGCTGAACGCCGAACTGATCGTAATGTGAGCTCGCCCATGAATGTTCATTCGTTTTCACATGCGCAGCATGGCCTGCGTACCCTGACCGGCGCTCCGGATCCGCAGCGGCAGAAGCTCGAAGCCGCAGCTGAGCAGTTCGAAGCCTTGTTTCTGCAGCAGATTCTCAAGCAGATGCGCAAGGCCGGCGATGTGCTGTCCGCCGACAATCCGATGCGCAGCCGCGACCTCGATACCATGCGCGACCTGTACGACGAAGCGCTGGCTGACAGCATGTCGAGTCGCGGCCAGACGGGCATCCGTGACATGCTGGTCAAGCAGCTGTCCGGTCAGCAGAGCGCAACAGATGAAGTGGATGCCGCACATATGCAGGCATCTTCGCTGCCGCGTTCGGCTAGCGGGGCCTTCCAGCCGCTGGCCGATACCTGGCGGCGCGGCGTCGATCAGATAAGCGATATCTGGGAGCGCGGCAGTGCGTCCTTCCAGAATCTTGTGGCGAGCGTGATCAAACACGAATCCGGCGGGCGCGTCGACGCGGTATCGCCAAAGGGTGCCCGCGGACTCATGCAGCTGATGCCAGACACCGCGCGGGAAATGGCCGCCAAGCTGGGTATTCCCTACAGCGAATCCCGTCTGGCCAGCGATGGTGATTACAACAAACGTCTTGGCACCGCCTACCTGAACAACATGCTGGATCGTTATCAGGGTAGCGAGGTGCTTGCGCTGGCCGCGTACAACGCCGGCCCGGGTCGGGTCGACCAGTGGCTGCAAACCGTGGGCGATCCCCGTGGCAAGCAGATCACCGAGGCTGAATGGATCGAACGGATTCCCTTCAGCGAGACCCGAAACTACACCCGCAGCATTATGCGGGACTTGCGCGAACAGGCTTCACAGTCTTTGCAGCAAAAACCGGGAGCGGCCGACGCCGGCTCGGTAATAAATCAGCCGGAGCGGCTTAATAACAGCAGCGATATGGTCGCCTTCAATACTCAGCGGACAGTGGCTTCAGCAGCCTTTGCCCAGCCGATCCGGATTGAAACCAAGGAGTCTGCGTCATGAGTATGTTGAGCCAGATCGGCTACACCGGTCTGCAGTCGAGCCAGATGGCCATGACCAGCACCGGGCAGAACATCGCCAACGTCAACACTCCCGGTTTCAGCCGAATCGCTCCGACCATGGTGTCGCTTGCCGGCCAGAGCGGCCTGAGCGCGGGCGGCGGGGTGCAGATCAACAGCATCCGCCGGTTGAGCAGCGATTTTCAGAATCAGCAGCTGTGGCGCTCGAACACTGAAATGAATATGCACTCCAGCGCCCAGCAGTATCTCGGCGCGCTGGAAAGCCTGATGAGCGGCGACGGCTCGAGCATCAGCATTGGCCTGGATCAGTTCTACGCCTCGCTGAGCGAGCTCACCGTCAGCCCCGAATCGATCGCCCTGCGTCAACAGGTGATCAGCGAGGCCGGTAACCTCAGCCACCGCTTCAATGGCCTGAGCGGCAGCATCGACGCGCAGGTTCGCGCCGTGCAGGAACAGCGCGAAGCCATGGTCACCGAGATGAATGGTCTGGTCGGCAATATTGCGCAGATCAACCGACGCATCGTCGAAGCGCAGGGCGTCGGTGACGATACCAATGCCCTGCGCGATCACCGCGAAACGCTGGTCGGCGAACTCAGCCAGTTCGCCAGCGTGCGCGTACATGAGGTTCCGGACGGCTCATTGACCGTCTCGCTGAGTAACGGTCAGCCTCTGGTCGCCGGAAGCACGGCCAGCACCGTACAGGTCGAGCGGCTGGCCACTGGTGAGCAGCAACTGGTGCTGACCTTCGGCAAATCGACATTTCCCATCGCGCAGGATCGTCTGGGCGGTGGGCTC
Organism: Halopseudomonas xinjiangensis; assembly: GCF_900104945.1. Taxonomy (NCBI): domain Bacteria; kingdom Pseudomonadati; phylum Pseudomonadota; class Gammaproteobacteria; order Pseudomonadales; family Pseudomonadaceae; genus Halopseudomonas; species Halopseudomonas xinjiangensis. The sequence goes on from NZ_LT629736.1 coordinate 3,425,382, forward strand.
GGCGGCCTGAGCAAGGTCGAGTACGAATCGCTGCGCCCCGCGCTGGCCTCGCTGCACAGCATCGCCAGCGAACTGGCCGGTGCGACCAACGCGGCCCTGGCCACTGGCTTCGACCTGAATGGCAATCCCGGTCAGCCGCTGTTCGCCTACGACGCAGCGAGCATCACTGGCCTGCTCAAGACCACCGGTATCGGCGCTGCCGAACTGGGGCTTTCAGCAGTCGACAACGAAGTGGGTAACAATGAGGTGCTGCTCGATCTGCTGGCGCTGCGCAGCCGTACCGTGACCATCGGCGGCAACCAGATGACGCTGAACGATGCGTACGCCGGCATGCTCGGCCAGGTAGCCAGCGATAGCCGCCAGAACCAGGCGGATCTACGTTCGGCGACCACGGTCCGTGAGCAGGCCCAGGCCCAGCGTGACAGCATCAGTGCGGTCAATCTGGACGAGGAGGCGGTGAATCTGATGACCTATCAGCAGGCCTATCAGGCCAACATGAAAGTCATCACCACCGCCAACCAGCTGTTCAACGACCTGATGGCTGCATTCTGACAGGCAGGCACTTTCAAGCGGATCGACGGAGCTGAATGACCATGCGCATTACCAACGCCCAGACCATCGCCATCATGCACGGCGCGATGAACAACAACTCGGCAAAGCTGGGCCATCTGATGCAACAGATGTCGTCCGGCGACCGCATCATCCAGCCCTCGGACGACCCCATCGCCAGCGTGCGGCTGCTGCGTCTGCAGCGTGAAGAAGCCAGCCTGGCGCAGTTTCGCACCAACATCGCCACGCTGTCGTCCAGCCTGTCGATCCAGGAAGCCAACCTCAAGGCGACCTCGGACACCATGCTCAACCTGCAGGACCTGATGCTGTGGGCGGCCAACGATACCAATACCGATGCCGACCTCAAGGCGATCGCCGGCGAGATGGAAAGTCTCGAGCAGACCCTGCTCAGCTTTCTCAACGTTCGTGACGAAGAGGGCCGCTATCTGTTCTCGGGCACCACCAGCGACAAGCCCGCCGTCACCTTCGACGAAACGCTTGGGCAATACGTCTCCACGGGTAACGACAAGCATCGCCAGGCAGCGGTGGCCAATGGTGTGCTGATCAACGAGAACGTTACCGTCCGGGAAGTGTTCGGGGCAGATCTGACCTTGCTCAATGAGCTTCACAGCATGGTCGGTCGCTTGCAGGATCCGGCGCTGGATGCAACCGATCCGGCTGTCAAGGCGCAGATCCGCACCACCCTGGATGAACTGAATGCCACCCACGGCAAGCTGCTCGGTTCGGTATCGGAGCTCGGTGGTCGGCAGAACACGCTCACCATGCTGGGCGAAAGCAATACCGACGTGTCCATGGTCAACCAGAAGATCGAAGGCGAGCTGTCGCAGCTCGACTACGCTGGCGCCAGCATCGATCTGAACCAGTACATGCTGGCGTTGCAGGCGACTCAGCAGACGTATCTGAAGATCAATCAGATGTCCTTGTTCAGCAAGCTGTAGGCCACTGACCGATGAAAATTGACAAGCAGCTCCCGGTTGTCACGGCGATTGACCCGCAGGGGCACAGCCGCGCGGAAGGGCATCGTGCGCTCGCTGGTGAGTCGCAGTCGAAACTGCCCGGCGCTACGGAGCAATCGGCGCGATACCGTGAGGGCGGCAAGCATTCGGGCTACAACCTGCAGCTCAACCGGCAGTTGACGGCCATGCAATCGGCGGATAGCTATCTTGCCGACGTCGCGGCCCGCCTCGACCAGGTGAAGCTTGCGCTCAGTCGTCAGCTGGCAACACCCACTGCTGATGCCCAGCCCGCTTTGCGCGAAGCAATCGCCGTCCTGGAAAGCATGCTCGCCGAGCGTAGCAAGCGTTCCGCCGGCAGTCTGGATGCCAACCTCAGACTGAGCCTGAACGAACCTGCACGTACCCGCTTCCGCCTCCCGGGACTGGACTCGCTTGAGAGGCTGCAGGCGGTTCAGGAGACCCTGATCATCAAGGCCGGACGTCGGCAATCCGAGCCGGGTGTGGTAGTGCTTGAGCGAGGCGTGCATCCCGAGCAGATCCTGCGCCGGTTCAATGAGGCGCTCGCGCCAGCCGGGGTGCGTACCGAACTGGATAGCGATGGGAAGGTGGTTTTCAGCAGTCGTGAAACCGACTGGCTGCGTCTGCAGAACGGTATCGCCGTGCAGGGGCAGGGCGAGCTGTTCGAGCCAGACCGCTACAGCCTGGTTTCACCTCAGCAGGAAAGCTTCCTGACACTGGGTGAAGATCTGAAGCTGGAAACCAGCCAGCAACAGCGCAGCATGCTCGATACCGTGGTGAAAGCGCTTGATCGAATCGCTCTGCTGCGTGATCAGCTGAACCAGAGGAAGCAGGAAATCCGCGAGTTTCTGTCTCGACAGAGTGGTCAGAATGATCAGCAATGGGCAGCGGACTATGTGCAGTCGGTATTTGGACTGATGCAGAAAGCGACCTCCAACTACGCCGCCGTGACGCAGACTGTTGTCGCTCAGGCCAATCTCAACCGTTTTGCCGTCGTCAGTCTGTTGTCGTGATGAACGACGCTGGCCTGACAGGAGCCGCTCCGGAATGTCGATCATAGCCGACTGTTGCACCGCACTCGATTGCGCTGGACATGTCGAAAGCCGCAGTACATCCTTCGAAATTCAGGCTAGGCTGCAGCGCAGTGAAGCGCGCCCGGAGGAATCAATGGTGTACGTTCAGCGAGATGCTGACGGTCTGCTGCTACGCGTCGAGAGCAGACCGTTCGAGGGAATGACAGACACTCTAGCGGTCGAGAGCGCGGAGTTGGCAACCTGGCTCAAGACCAGAGAAGAAATACATGGACGTCTGCAGGCGCTAAAACAGACCGACATGGACATGGTCCGTGTACTCGAAGATGTGGTCATCGTTCTGGTTGAGCGTGGCGTCATCAGCTTTACCGATCTGCCTGAAGCTGCCCGGCAGAAGCTCGACGAGCGAGCGCTGGCGCGTGCCGACCTTGAGGGATTCAGCGGTGCGATCACCGGCCGTCTCGGCAGGCAGGCAGTTGTGGATCGTTAGCCACCGCGCTCCCGGAAGGTTTGTATGCGACGCCCTGGTTCCCCAGGGCGTTTGTACTTGTGCCGCGCTCCTTCAGCGAGCCGTAAAAGGTCCGTCGTCCAGACACTCGTCCTTTCGATGTTTCAAACCTTTTCACAGCATGTATCATCAAGCCACTCAACATGGAGACTCAACGCATGGCGCAGCTGGATCAACGTACGATCAACGCATTACTACAACAACAATCTGACGTTCAGACCGAGTGGGTACGCAATCTCGACGCCATGGGCTCGTCTCGCGGCCTGAAGCCCGGCGAGCTGGAGGGACAGACCTCGGAATTCATTACGCTGCTCGCAGAAGGAAGCGCCAAGGCCGGCGCGGAGAACTGGGTAAGCGGGGCGTGGGATGCAACCAGACAGTTTCTGGAGAAGCTTTCGCATAGTCGAGCGCTGCAAGGCTTCGACTCGCAGCAGACGGCGGGCTTCGTCTTCTCGCTGAAACCATCGTTGTTCAGTATGCTGCAACGTACGCTGGCCGATGAGCCGCTGACGCTCACTGCGCAGCTCACGGCTGTATCGGAGTTGCTTGATGCAATGGGGCTGCACACGGTGCAGACTTTCCAGAAAGCACGCGAAGGCGTCATCAAGCGTCAGCAGGAGGAGCTCCTCGAACTGTCTACCCCGGTGGTCAAACTGTGGGATGGCGTCCTCGCCCTGCCGATGATCGGCACGCTGGATTCTCAGCGCACCCAGGTGGTGATGGAATCGCTGCTGCAGCGCATCGCCGATACCGGCTCGGAAATCGCGATCATCGACATCACTGGTGTGCCCACCGTCGACACGCTGGTGGCCCAGCATCTGCTTAAGACCGTTACCGCCATTCGCCTGATGGGTGCCGACTGCATCATCAGCGGCGTGCGTCCGCAGATCGCCCAGACCATCGTACACCTCGGCCTGGATCTCCAGGGAATCGTCACCAAGTCCAGCCTGGCTGACGCCCTTTCGCTGGCGCTGCATCGTTCCGGGCTGACCGTCACCAAGGCGAACTGATCATGGAGCGCATACCAATCCTGCGGATGGGCGAGTTCCTGCTCGTGACCATCCAGGTGGAAATGCATGACCAGTTGGCGTTGACCCTTCAGGACGACCTGTCCGAGCGGATCGATGCGACCGCCGCGCGTGGCGTGCTGATCGACATTTCAGCATTGGAGATGGTGGATTCGTTCATTGGCCGCATGATTGCCAACATATCTGCCATGTCGCGCATCATGGACGCTGAAACTGTCGTGGTCGGAATGCAGCCGGCGGTTGCCATCACCCTGGTCGAGCTGGGCCTGGATCTGCCCGGCGTGAATACCGCGCTGGATGTCGAGCGTGGAATGCGACTGCTTCGTCAACGTGTGAAGCGGCGATGAGTACTGGTACGCAACCCATCAGGTCCGAGCAGGACATCGTGCTGGCCCGTCAGGCCGCGCGCAAGCTGGCACAACAGTGCGGCTTGCGGCTGGTATCGCAGACCAAGCTGGTCACCGCCGTCAGCGAGCTGGCTCGCAACACGCTGGTGTACGGTGGTGGCGGCGACATGCAGTGGGAAATCGTCGAGAAGGACCTGCGCAAAGGCGTGCGCATTTCTTTCGTCGATCAGGGCCCTGGTATCGCGGACATGAAACTGGCCATGACCGATGGCTGGACGTCCGGAGGCGGGCTGGGTCTCGGGTTGACTGGAGCCAAGCGGCTGGTCAACGAATTCGAGATCGATAGCCAGCCTGACGTCGGAACCAGAGTGACCATCAGCCAATGGAGCTGAATCTTGGCGGAACGCTGACGGAAGTCATTCCTGTCGAGGATGACAGCCAGGTCGGCCAGACGCGGCGCCGGGTCCTGCAACTGGCTGCGGATATCGGCTTCGATGCGACGGATGCCGGCCGAGCGGCGTTGGTCGCCACCGAGCTGGCGACCAACGTGTTGAAACACGCACGACTGGGCGAGGTGCACCTGCGGCTGGTGCCTTGCGCCGACCTGCAAGGGCTGGAAATCATCGCGGTCGATCGTGGTCCGGGGTTCGACGCGCAGCGCTGCCTGCGGGACGGCTTTTCCACCGGCGGCACGCAGGGAAACGGGCTGGGTGCCATTTCGCGGCAGGCCCAGGTGTTCGACCTTTACTCGGATGAGCGCGGGTCGGTGATTCTCGCCCGGCTTTATCCGCGTGCCACTCAGTCATGCGATCTGCGTTTCGGCGTCAGTCAGCATGCGCAACGTCACGAGACCGCATGCGGCGACGGTTGGCATCTGGCGGTCGACGCGCAGCGGATCTGCGTGTTGGTGGTAGATGGGCTGGGCCACGGCGAAGACGCAGCCAAAGCGGCGCTGGCAGGCACCACAGCCTTTGCCGAGCATCCCTTCGATCCGCCGGAAACGCTTATTGCCGATATGCACCGCAGCATGCAGGGCACTCGCGGCGGAGCGGCGGCGATCGCGCAGTTTGACGCGCGCGACGGCAACGTGAAGTTCGCCGGCATCGGCAACATCGGCGCCAGACTGGCATCGCCAACAGGCTCGCGAGGCATGGCTTCGCACCCCGGCATCGTCGGGGTGCAGTTTCGCAAGGTCCATACTTTTACGCAGACCGTCGCAGGCGGTCAGCTGATGCTGCTGTTCAGCGACGGGCTGCAGTCGCGCTGGGACCTGCAAGACTATCCGGGTCTGGTTTCTCAGCATCCAGCGGTCGTCGCCGCGGTGTTGCATAGAGATTTCTGCCGGGGTCGCGACGATGCGACGATCTTGGTCATCGAATTGGAGGTGCCGCATGGCTGATGCACAGGACTCGCAGGCAGACGCCGCACGGCTTGCCAGCGAGAACGAAGCGCTGCGAGCGGAGCTGGAAGAAACCAACCAGGGCGTGCTGGCTTTGTACGCCGAGCTGGATAATCAGGCCGAGGCGCTGCGTCAGGCGTCGGAACTGAAAAGCCGGTTCTTGTCCTATATGAGCCATGAGTTTCGTACACCCCTTGGCTCGATTCTGAGCATCGTTGGTCTGCTGCGGGATGAGCTGGACGGGCCGCTGAACGAAGAGCAGCAGAAGCAGCTGGCATTCATCAAGGGCGCGGCGCAGGAACTGACCGAAATGGTCAATGACCTGCTCGACCTGGCCAAGATCGAGGCTGGCCGTATCAGTATCTCGCCGGCCTGGTTCGATATGCTCGACCTGTTCTCCGCCTTGCGCGGGATGTTCCGGCCGATAGTCGACGCCGAAGCGGTGGACCTGGTCTTCGAGGAACCCGCAGGCATACCGCGACTGTACACCGACGACAAGAAGCTCGGGCAGATTCTGCGCAACTTTATTTCCAATTCTCTGAAGTTCACCTTGCGTGGCGAGGTGAGGATCTGTGCGCAGTTGATCGGTACTGACCACGTGCGCTTCTCGGTCTCCGATACCGGGATCGGCATTCCCGAAGAGCTGCATGACAAGCTGTTCGAAGATTTCATGCAGGTCGACTCGCCAGTCCAGAAACGCCTGCGCGGCACCGGGCTGGGATTGTCTCTTTGCAAGCGTTACGCGGAGCTACTTGGCGGTCATGTCGGATTGCGAAGCGAGCCGGGGGTGGGTTCCACCTTCTTCGTTGAGGTCCCGGTATCGCTGCAGCTGGAGACTGCGCCCCATGAGTGACAAGCAGCTGCTGATCGTCGACGACAACGCAGCAACGCGCTATGCGATGCGCCGCCGCTTGGAAAACCACGGCTTCAAGGTTCTCGAGGCAGGCAATGGCGCAGACGGTCTGGCTCTGCTCGCTGCCGAAGATATCGATGCGCTCATTCTGGACATTAACCTCCCGGATATGAGCGGTTTCGATATTGCCCGTCTGCTCAGGGCAGAGTCGAAGACAGCACTGTTGCCCATCGTGCATGTCTCGGCTGCCTCGATCGAAAGCGGCGACATCATCACCGGCCTGGACTCGGGCGCGGATGCCTATCTCATCCATCCGATCGACCCTGAAGTTCTGCTCGCGACGTTGCGCACGCTGCTGCGGGTCCGGCAAACCGAAGCGGCGTTGCAGGAAAGCGAGGCCCATTTTCGCGAGATTTTTCATAACATCTCGGCGCCGATTGCGGTCATTGGCGCCAATTTTCAGGTGCACGAAGCCAACCGCGCCTTCTCCAGGCTTATCACTGAGGCGCGCTGCGGCGAGCGGCTGGGCGACTGCTTCGAAGCGGGGCAGGACGACGAGCTCGAAACGGTCAGGACACGAATACGAGCTGGCAAGCGCTGGACCGGGACGCTGAAAATCCGCATGCATGGGTCGGTGCGCCTGACCCAGTGGCAGGTCGCGCCCTATCGCGCGCCTGATATCGCCATGGTGTTCGTTGAGGACGTCACCATCCGTCACCAGAAGGAAATCAGCCAGCGCGAGCAGCTGGCCACGGCGAACGATCTGCTCGCTCAGGAAGTGAAGGAGCGGGTACGCACCGAAGCGCAATTGCTTCAGGCGCGGAAGATGGATTCGCTGGGCAAGCTGACCGGGGGCATTGCCCACGATTTCAACAACCTGTTGACCAATATCATCATGAGCCTGCAGCTGCTCAGTGAGCGCATCGAGCAGGGGCGTCTGGAAAACCTCCGGCGTTACGCCGATGGCGCGCTGGCCTCGGCTCAAAGCGGCGCGGCGCTCACTCACCGGTTGCTGGCCTTCGCCCGTCAGCAACCGCTGGAAGCGCGGCCGGTCGACATCAACGCCTTGCTCGGCTCGCTGGAAGAATTGCTGCGCCGCTCGATCGGCAAGCAGGTCGAGTTGAGCTTCGATCTCGCGCCTGGCACAGCCGTGGCCCAGGCCGACGCCAGCCAGCTCGAGGCGGCGATTCTGAACTTGGTGATCAACGCTCGCGACGCCCTGCCCGGGGGCGGCGGTATTCGTATCAGCAGCGCAGTGATCGACAGCCGGGACGATCCGGAACTGCCGGATGGCAGCTACGTGGAGGTGTCGGTGCACGACAACGGAATAGGCATTGCAGCAGATGTGATAGACAAGGTGTTCGACCCCTTTTTCACCACCAAGCCGCTGGGACAGGGCACTGGGTTGGGGTTGTCCATGCTTTACGGTTTTGCCGGTCAGTCCGGCGGCATCGCTCGCATTCGCAGCGAGGTCGGCGAATTCACCGAGGTCAGCCTCTTGCTCCCAGCTGCCGAACTGGCGGAGGAGGTCGTGCCTCCGCCAGCGCTGAACAAAACCGTCGTTCGCAGCGGCCATGTGCTTATCGTCGAAGACGTGCTCGCGGTAAGCGCCATTATTGCCGAACGTCTGACCGAGGTCGGTTACCAGTGCACTCAGACCGACAGTGTCGAGAACGCCCTGTCGTTGCTGAACGGAGACACGCCCATCGACATCCTGCTGACCGACGTAGGGCTGCCGCGCATGAGCGGTCGTGAGCTGGCCGAGGCGGCGCGCCGTTGTCGTCCCGGCTTACCCGTGCTGTTCATGACCGGCTATACGGAGCAGGCCCGCGACCGGGACTCCTTCGTAGGCGAGAAGATGGATATCCTGTTCAAGCCGTTCAATGTCGAAGAGCTGCTCAGCAAATTCGCAAGCCTACTGCCGGGCCGGTGAGGCCTGCGCCAAGGCCTGTTTTCGTTCGTTAGTCGAGGATTCATCATGGCGCTACGTGCCGACATCACCCTTGAAAGTCTTAACCAGCGCAGCGAAGGCCACCTGCCCGGTTATATGGGCATCGAGATCTTGGCCGTTGAAGACGGCGCGTTGAGAAGCCGCATGCCGATCCAGCCGATGCATCTCGCGCCGAACGGGTATCTGCATGCGGCGAGTGTCGTCGCGCTCGCCGACACCAGCTGCGGTTATGCCACGGTTGCCCATCTGCCCGACGGCGCACAGTCGTTCACCACCATTGAACTCAAGAGCAACCATCTAGGGACGGCGCGCGAAGGGGCGATCGCCTGCACCGCGACAGTCGCCCATCTGGGGCGTAACACCCAGGTGTGGGACGCCGTGGTCATTGACGAGACGACCGGCAAAACCATTGCGCTGTTCCGCTGCACGCAGATGGTGCTCTGGCCCAGACCAAAGGCGTAACCAGCCCCGCGGCTCAGCTCAGGTTGAACCCATGGTGCACCAGAGGCAGGCGACGGAGGCGTTGACCGGTCGCAGCGAACACGGCGTTCAGCAGTGCCGGCGCAATCATTGCGGTGCCGGCCTCGCCCACGCCTCCCGGCGCTTCGCCGCTATTGACTATGTGCACGTCGACCGGGGGCGCTTCGCTGATCCGCAGTTGGCGATAATTGTGGAAATTGGTCTGCTCGACTCGGCCCGCTTCGACGCTGACTTCGTTGAACAGGGCGGCGGACAGGCCGAACAACGTCCCGCCCTCGATCTGCGAGCTCACCGAGACCGGATTCATCACTTGTCCGCAATCGATGGCGACAACGATGCGGTTGATGCCGATAGTCTTGTCCTGGCGAGCGTTCAGCTCGACTACGGTTGCCAGATAACTGCCGAACACCTGCTGCACCGCCACGCCGCGGCCGCTGGCGGCAGGCAGCTCGCTACTCCAGCCCGATTTTTCCGCCGCCAGTCGTAGCACCGCCTGAGCGCGAGGATGGCCACCAAGCAGCGTCATGCGGTATTCGACGGGGTCGCGCTTGGCAGCATGGGCCAGTTCGTCAATGAAGGACTCCAGCGCAAAGGTGCTGCGTAGCGGGCCAACTCCGCGCCACCAGGAGGGGCGCAGCGCTGTGGGCGGCACAGGCACGTAATCCACTCGCAGTGCTGACAGGCTGTAGATCGGATGTGCAGCGACCTCGATCGCATCCGGGTCGAGCCCGTCGGGCGATACTGCAGCTGGCGCATAGCGCGCCATGACCGACTCGCCGACTATCTTGTGGTGCCAGCCCTTCAAGCGCCCCTGTTCATCGACTGCAGCGCGAAACCGATCCAGATACTGAGGTCGGTACAGGTCATGGGTGGTGTCTTCCTCGCGCGTCCAGGTGAGCTTGATGGGGAAATCGACATGCCGGGCGATATCCACGGCCTGGGTAATGAAATCCACCTCCAGCCGGCGGCCGAAGGCGCCACCTATCAGCTGGTTGTTCACGATCACCTGTTCGAGCGGGCGTCCTGCTGTCTCGGCAGCGGTCATCTGCGCCAGCACCGGGACCTGTGTGCCCACCCACAACTCCACCGCGTCCGGGCGCACCTGGGCCACGCATGTCATCGGTTCCAGCGCAGCGTGTGCCAGGAAAGGCTGGTGATATTCGGCTTCAACATTGTTCGCTGCGCTCTCCAGCGCGGCGGCGATGTCGCCGGTCTGGTTGGCCAACGCGCCGTCCCGGCTGCTCGCCTCACGCAAGGTCTTCTCCATCTGCGCCGAATCAATGGAGGCATTCTCGCCATAGTCCCACTCGATCTTGAGGGCACGTACCCCGGCAAAAGTCGCCCAGGTGTGGTCGCCGATCACGGCTACCGCGCTCTCCAGACGCACTATCTGTCGTACCCCGGGGACCGCCCGGGCATCGCTGTCGTCCACGCTGGCCACGCGGCCCCCAAGGACCGGACAGGCGGCAGTACTGGCGTACTTCATCCCCGGCACGGTGAGGTCGATGGTGAACTGTGCGCTGCCATTGACCTTGGCCGGCGTGTCCAGCCGCCGGGTCGGTTTGCCGATCAGTCGATACTCACCGGGGCTTTTCAACGGGATCTGCTCCGGGACGGTCAGCTGCGAGGCGGCATCTGCCAGCTCTCCGTAGCCTAGCGAGCGGCCATCCGGCGCAATGACACGACCATTCGCGGCCCGCAGACCATCAGCCGAAAGCTGCCATTGGCGGGCCGCTGCGCTGATCAACAGAAGCCGGGCGGCGGCCCCGGCACGACGTAGCTGATCCCAGTTGCTGCGGATCGAAGTTGAGCCGCCTGTGGCCTGAAAATTCAACAGCTTGTCGTTGTACAGCTTCTCATTGGGTGGTGCCTCGCGCAGTGCGATCTGATCAAGGTCGATTTCCAGCTCCTCGGCAACCATCACTGCCAGGCCACTCTGAGCGCCCTGACCCATTTCGATCTTGGGTACGGTAAACACCACCTGACCAGCCCGGTCGATGCTGATGAAAGCATCCAGTGCGGTAGCGGTGGCCATCCGGCCATCCTCAGGCCCCTCGCGGATAACCTGTTCGGCGGCGCTGCGCCCTGAGTAAGGAAGTGAAAAAGCGATGACCAGGCCACCCATGGCCAGGCTTCCTACCTTCAGGAACTGGCGGCGCGATAGTTCGACAGATTCGGACACGGAGAGCTCCTCACGACTGGGCGACGCGCTTGATGGCGCTGCGAATGCGGGTATAGGTACAGCATCGGCACAGATTGCCGGCCATGCTTTGGTCGATTGCCTTGTCGTCTGGCGAGGCATTGGACGCTAGCAAAGCAGTCGCCGACATGATCTGGCCGGACTGGCAGTACCCGCACTGCACCACTTCGTCGTCCAGCCAGGCCTGTTGCACCCGCCGGCCCAGCTCGCTGTCGCCTATCTTCTCTATGGTGGTGACCGCTCGGCTGCCTACGCTGCTGACCGGCGTTACGCACGATCGCACCGGCTCGCCGTCCAGGTGCACCGTGCAGGCACCGCACTGGGCGATACCGCAGCCGAACTTGGTACCGGTCAACCCCAGCACATCGCGAACGACCCAGAGCAGGGGCATATCTGCCGGGACATCGATCTCGGATTCTTCGCCGTTTACAGACAGCTTGATCATACTTCGCACCTTGTTTGACGGACGTACCCAACTGACTGTAGTCGAACCATCGCGGTATGACCGAGGTTCGTTCGACGGTTGCTGAAGTGTTCGGGCGATATGTCCCGTATGGCTTCACCCAAGCCGTCGCTGGGCGAATATTACTGTTCAGGCGCGCCGATGCGGATCGAGGAGATAGCAGACCAGCGTTTGCGCGCAGGCCTCGATGGCCCCATCCAGTATGACTTCGTAGCCGTGTGTGTTTTCCGTGGGAATGGCCAGGCAGCCCGCCTGTGGCGAAGCGCCGGTCAGCAGCACCGCGCTGGCGTCCGAGGCGAACCCCGGCATCAGTGCTGGCTGCGGACAATAACCGCACGCGGCCGCTGCGAGCAGCAATGACTCCGACACCGAGCGGGTGTAGTAGCCTTTTTCGTCGCCGGTGAGCACGATGGGGTCGACCGAGAGCCGCGTATCGTATTCGCTTGCGACCGGGCCGACCTCGAGCGCCAGGCAGATGTCGCCAGGCAGCGTCCGCGCCGCGTATTGCGCGCCCGCGTTGGTTTCTTCCTCGCTGCTGGTAAAGGTGAAATACACGTCGTGACTCAGCGACTCGCGTTTCTCTATCAGTTGCCCGGCAGCCACCAGCGCCGCGAGGACGGGTGCGCGGTCATCCATGAAATGCGCAGCGATACCGTCGTTCAAGCGAAAGGGTTTGCGCCAGTGCTGACTCAATACCACGCGACTACCGGCGCGCACGCCGAGCTTGCCCAGTTCGGCCTTGTCGCGCCGGGTGATCACATGCACGTCGTTCCAGCCGACGTCTCCGCTCAGCACATGCTGAGATTGCGGCGTCGAAGACGTGCCGTGCATGGTGCCGAACGATAGCGCCCCGGTGACTACCTGATGGTCGCCAAGAATATCCACCGGACACATGCCAAAGTTGACCGGGTAGGCTCCGCCAAGGGCGAAAACCCGCAGGGCACCATCCTCGTCGATGCGCTTGACCACCATGGCGATTTCGTCGAGGTGCGCCATGACGCGGATCGCCCCTTCGGCTGGCTCGGGCGCTCGCACCAAGCCGATCAGGTTGCCCGCCGGGTCTGACCAGAGCTCATCACATAGCGGTTTCAGTACCCGCTGGCAGATGTCGCGTACTTCTTCTTCCTGCCCGCCCGGGCCGCGCGCCAGCAGGAGTTCTTCCAACAGCGCCTGGTTCGATTGTCCGAGCATCGGTTCCTCTCAAATCAGTCCGGCCAAGCCCACTGAGCTCGCCCGAGCGGCCCTAGGAATGAATAGCACAGTTGATGGCATCCTTCGGCAGCTTGACGTCCTCGACCGCGTGGATCATCCCTGTCTCGATCGCTTCCCTGGGGTTGAGGATGCGCGGGGCGGCGGTCAGATAGTTGCGTACGTCCATCGTTTCGTTGGCGCCTTCGGTGCGCTCCTGGACGATGCTCGTATACAGCTCCAGATCGTAATCCAGGCTCATTGCATATTCCGACATGCGCGAATGGTCGACCGAGCCGTGCAGCGTCCAGTGGAACGGATGGAAGAGAAACTTGCTGTGATGACAGGCGGTGCGACGGCGACCGGCAAGGAACAGGATATTGCCCATTGACTCTACCGTGCCGAGATTGTGCGTATTGACCGGAACCGGCAATGACATCAGGAAATTGAACATGGTGAAGCCGTAACTGCATTCGCCGCCCATGGTGGCGATGCGTAAAACCAGCTCAGTGGCATCCTGTTGTACGGCTTCGGAGCATTTGCGGATCAGCTGGCCACAGGTGCTGGAGTTGATTGGCGCGGTGAAATTGATGACGTGAACGGTCATGGACGAGTCTCTCAGGTTGGGCCCAGAAACCTGTCCTGGCTGGATTGGCCGTCGCGTCGTGCGACCTCTCTAGCGGCGGACGATATGGCTCCGAGTGCGTTCGAGCGTCAGGTTCGCGGCAGGCGTACAAGCCCGCCGCGACCGTCGCTATCGGACATCGCCATACGCCTTCATAACGTCGGCCATGTTGCGATATTGCTCGTTGGGCAAGTTCTTGAAAATTTCCAGCACCTCCGAGCCTGCGCCGTTTCGTTGCGCCTGTTCGATGAGCTGGTCCTGATTGGCAGGATAGTCGATACCCTTCAGATAGCTGCCAACCTCGATGGGAGAATCGCCTTCGGTTCCACGTGCCATAAGGACCTCCAGTCAGTCAGTCAGTCAGTCAGTCATTGGAAGCGGGAGCCGATGGCCCCCGCTCAAGCCAGTATCAGCTGTTGCGTCCACCGCTGTTGCTGTTCTGGCCGCCTTTACGCCCGGCTTCGGACGCTTTCTCGCGGTCGTTGGCGAAATTGCCGCCACTGTTCTGGCCGCCCCGGCTACCAGCCTCGGAGGCGCGCTGCGGATCATTGGCGAAGTTGCCACCGCTGTTCTGGCCACCCTTGCTGCCGATTTCCTGATAGAAATCCTGGTCGTGAGTGCGCGCAGTAGTTTCGCCGCCCTTGCGGCCAGCTTCGTTGGTGCTCATGCCATCTCGAGTCGACATAATACCTCCTATCGATTTAGAGAATTTACTACTAATATCAAAGAGCTACGATAGCCGCTCCGGTTGGATCGGAGCTTTTTGCCGCTCTCACTGCCTACGAAAAAACCCCATCCGGAAAGTTCAAACGGCGGCCGGTATGGATCGACAAATGGTGGCATTACCATCCGCGGCGGACCGTCTACCCTCAATCAAGGACGCCGAGTAACCTGCTTGACCTTGCCACGATGTCAGGGTCGAACATCCAAGCACAACAAGCCCAAAACAGAGGAGTCACCACATGAGCAAGATCGAGTTATCGGTAAGCGAAATGACCTGCGGCAATTGCGTACGCCACGTCAGCGAGGCGCTGGAGAAGCAGCCTGGTGTGGAACGCGCACTGGTTGACCTGGACTCCGGCCGCGCGGTGGTGTCCGGGGACTCCGATCCGGAGCGCCTGATCGCCGCGTTGCAGGAAGAGGGTTACCCGGCCGAGCTGGTCGGCCGCGAGTGAGCGGAATGATTGCTACGGTTGAAGCTACTTCAGGGTCAGCCGTAGTAGTTGCTCGCGCAAGGTGCCCGGAATCGGCACAGGCCGGTTGCTGGCCGGATCGATGACTACCATCACGCTGTTGGCCGCTGCCTGCATCTCGCCCTGGTAGCGGGCCCCGCCAGTAAAGACGAACGAGCTGTTGCCGATCCGTGTGATCCCGGAGGCCAGATCCACCTGGTCGAAGCCGGGCTGATAGCGCAGAAAGCTGATATCCGCCGAAGCGATCAGAATGCCTAGCCCGCCCATGTCCAGACTGCGTATGCCGCTGAATCGGGCCTGCTCCATATAACGTGCCAGGGCGGCCTCGCTGCGCTGACTGTCCGCATCCAGATCGGCATAACGCGGCGTGAGCGGTTGGCGCACCGGGAACTCGCTGGCGCTGTTGAGCCGGTCGATATAATCGGCAGGTGCCAGGTCGGCAGGGGTATTGAGAGCGGCTTGCTGCAACCTGTCGCGGGTCGCCTTCGGCAGGGCGACCTGGCGGCCCTGATCGAAAGCACCGATCACGCATTGTTGGGTACCGACGTGGTTGCCATCCTGATACAGGTCGCAGCGGACCTGATAGTCGTTCTCGCCGCACATCAGCACGCGTACTTCTGCCTGGATGTCGCTGCCATACCAGGACACCAGCCGGTAGTCGGTGATGGCGCGGACCGGCCGCAGGCGAATGTCATCGGAAAACCAGGCATCCTTTCCGAACATGTCCATATGCGCCAGCAGGCGCGCTTCCTGATGCAGCTGATAGATCCTCGAGTTGTTCACGTGCCGCCAGGTATCCAGGTCGGTATAGCGGGGCGTGATCGAGCAGCGGAAGATGGCCTCGCCCGGTTTGTCGCTTGCACTCATCTGGTCGAATCCTCGAAATCGTTATCAGCGCGAAAGGATGGCGGCTCCGGTGGCTTGCGCGCAACCGGATCCAGGCTGAATCACCAGTGCAAATAGCCTTCTATCGCAGGTCCGGTGGGCAGTGCTCCGGTGAACCTTGCGCGGCGGTGCGGCTCTTAACTAACAGGTACCAGCCAGAGAACGCGTATGAGCCAGCCACTGGAAGAGTACAACCGCAAGCGTGATTTCGCCGCTACGCCCGAACCTTCCGGCGAGGGGAAAAAGCGCCGCGCCAGCAAGCGAAGCGGCGGCGACAAGGCGCTGCAATTCTGCATTCAGAAGCACGACGCCACCCGCCTGCACTATGACTTCCGTCTGGAGTTGAACGGTACGCTGAAAAGCTGGGCGATACCCAAGGGGCCGAGTCTGGATCCCAAGTCGCGGCGCCTGGCCGTGCATGTGGAAGACCATCCGCTGGATTACGCCACCTTCGAAGGACACATCCCCGAAGGGCATTACGGTGCGGGCGATGTCATCGTCTGGGATCGGGGCGTGTGGATTCCGCAGGGTGATGCCGAAGCGGACTACGCGAAAGGCAAACTGAAGTTCGAGCTGCAGGGTGAGAAGCTTTCCGGCGTATGGAATCTGGTGCGCACCCGCATGGATGGCAAGAAGGAGCAGTGGTTTCTGATCAAGTCCAACGACGAGGTCGCCCGCCCGGAAAACGAGTTCGACGTCGTCGCCGAGCAACCGCACAGCGTGCTCAGTGACCGTACCATCGTCGAGAAGAAGCGCGGCAAGAAAGCTGCGGCCAAGGTCGACAAGGAGGCGACTCCCAGGGCGGTGAAGAAAAAACCGGCCACGCCGCGCACGACGAAATCTTCGAAACTCACGGGCGCCGAGCCGGCGCCGCTTCCCGAATCGATCAAGCCGGAGCTGGCGACTCTGGTCGAGACGATCCCGGACGGCGACTGGCGCTACGAAATCAAGTTTGACGGCTACCGAATCATGGCGCGTATCGAAGATGGTGAAGTCCGTCTATTGACGCGCAACGGGCACGACTGGACGGCGAAGATGCCACGCCAGGCCGAGGCGCTGGCCAGTCTGGCGCTGGAATCCGCCTGGCTCGATGGCGAAATGGTTGTCACCGATGAGAACGATCTTCCGGATTTTCAGGCGCTGCAGAACGCCTTCGAGGAAGGCAAAAGCGGTGGCATTGTTTACTACCTCTTCGACATGCCCTATCTGAACGGCATGGATCTGCGCAAGGTGCCGCTGGAGGCGCGCCGCGGCGCGCTGGCCGAGGTGCTACAACGCAGCGAAGACGACATCCTGCGGTTTTCCGAAGACTTCGACGAATCGCCGGATGCGATGCTCAACAGCGCCTGCCAGATGAAGATGGAAGGTTTGATCGGCAAGCGTTCCGGTAGCACCTACGTATCACGTCGCAGCAATGACTGGATCAAGCTCAAATGCAAGCATCGACAGGAGTTCGTCATCGTCGGCTTCAGCGAGCCCAAGGGTAGCCGCAGTGGCTTCGGGGCGTTGCTGCTTGGCCTGCACGATACCGACAGTGGCGAACTGCGCTATGCCGGCAAGGTCGGCACCGGTTTCAACGAGGCGACCTTGCGCAGCATTCACAAGCAGCTCAAGCCGCTCGAGACGGACAAGCCGGCAGTCGCCAACCCGCCCAAGGGCGCCGATGCCCGAGGCGTGCACTGGCTCAAGCCGAACCTACTGGCCGAAGTGTCGTTCGCCGAGATGACCAAGGATGGCAGCGTGCGGCATGCCGTGTTCCAGGGGTTGCGCGACGACAAGCCCGCCAGGGACATCGTCGCCGAAAAGCCTGCCGCAGCGGCTCCAGCCCGCGGCAAGAGTCAGACTGCGGGCCGCAAGGCGGCCAAGGCCGGGCCGAACCTGCGGATTACGCACCCCGACCGGGTGATCGACGCCAGCAGCTCGACCACCAAACTGCAGCTCGCCGAATACTACGCCAGGGTCGCTGGCTGGATGCTGCCGCATCTGGAGAACCGCCCGGTTGCGCTGGTCCGCGCCCCGGAGGGTCTGTCGGGTGAGCTGTTCTTCCAGAAGAACGCCGATCGTCTGGCCATTCCCGGCATCGAGACGATGGGCAAGGAGTACTCCGGCCAGCCGGTGATGATGGTCAACAACGCCGAGGCGCTAATCGGTGCAGTGCAGATGGGGACCATCGAATTCCACACCTGGAACGCGACCTCGGCTGACCTGGAGCGGCCGGACCGATTCATCCTTGATCTCGACCCCGACCCGGCGCTGCCCTGGAAGGCGATGGTCGAGGCGACCCAGCTCACCCTGGCTGTGCTCGACGAGCTGGGTCTTCAATCGTTCGCCAAGACCAGTGGCGGCAAGGGGATTCACCTGGTGGTACCGCTTACCCCATCGGCCGGGTGGAGCGAAGTCAAGACCTTCAGCCAGGCGATCGTCAAGCATATGGCCAAGCTGTTGCCGGACCGCTTTTCCGCCGTCTCCGGCCCGAAAAACCGTGTTGGACGCATATTCATCGACTATCTGCGAAACAGCCAGGGCGCGACCACTATCGGTCCGTTCGCCGCCCGCACCCGCGAAGGCATGCCGGTCTCGGTGCCGATCTTCCGTGAAGAGATCACCGAGATCCCCAGCGCCAACCTGTGGACCGTCCACAACCTGCATGAGCGGCTTGAGGAGCTGGACGAGGACCCCTGGGCCGGTTACGCCGCAGTCGAACAGACCATTACCGCCGAGATGCGCGAGCGTCTGGGCATGAAACGCTGACCGCCGAGAGGGGACCCCCATGCAGAACTATCACGTCACACCGACCGACAACGGCTGGCAACTGATCAAGGAAGGCGCGTCGCGACCGGCCCGCCGCGCACAGACCAAAAAGGAAATGCTTGAGCTGATGCAAGAGTTCATGGAGGGCAAGACCGCCTCGGTGAAGATTCATCTGCAGGACGGCAGCATCCAGGAGGAGCGCACCTATCCGCGTCGAGCGGATCCGGCCAGCAGCCCGGGCTGAGTCGCGCTTCGTCCGAACCTCCGGGTACCAGCCGTGTCACACGCTTCGAACATCCTTTTTTCAGGAGCAACGCATGCTTAAGTTTCTTGCCAGCACCGTCGGTATCATTTTCCTCATAGGCCTGTTGGTCATCATCGGTCTGCTCATGCTGATTTTCTGAGCCTACCGCAGGGCGGAACGGGTCAGCCGGGACCGGCTGGTTCACGCCGCCCCGCGCGTTTTGCCACCTGCGTGCTTGATTCCACTTCGCGCACTGCGTATGGTGCTGCGCTTGTCAGCGCCCGGCGCTGATCGACTGGAGTGCGCGGTGCCCGTAACCATGGGCTAATTGGAAGACAGTCGAATGCTGTCGCTGCCCCCGCAACGGTAGGGTCGTTTCGAACGACCGAGCCCGATACAGCCCACACTCCCCAGGTAAGGTTGCGGTGGGCGACCTCCCGATAGAGACAGCAACGCGCCCGCGTACTGTTTTCGTCGGTAGCCCACGTCATGACGGAGTGGGCATGCGACACCATCGATATCTCTTTCTGCTGTTTTTCGTCGGCCTGCTCTGGCCGGCTCTGGGTCATGCCCGCATCAATGCCATCGTCTCGCAGTACAGCGCTGCCGAGTTCGCCTCTGCGGCCGGCATGTTCGACGCCTCCGGCGCGAAGCTGGCAGTAAGCGCACGCACCCCCGAACAACTGACAGAACTGAGCGATGCCGAGATCGAGCAATGGCTGGCCGAGGGCACACAGCTGCTGGTGGTCGGTTTGTTCGGTCCGGAGACCGAACGCCTGCAGCCACTACTGCAGCGTTGGCGCGGCAACGATATGTTCATCATGCATAGCGAGCTGCATCTGGTCGCGCTGTCGCGGAGCTCGGGAAAACCGGTTTTCGACACAACCGAACAGGCACGCCTGCTCGGCGCGCAGAAGCCGGGTGATGATCTCGCCGGCTGGGTCAGCCAACTGCAGCAAGCGCATCCACAGCAGGCTGAGTGGATAGAAGCCCGCAGCTACTGGCTGTCTGGAGGCAGCGACAACATTGCGCGCCTGCTCGGTTGGCTTGCCGCCCGTCAAGATCCGCGAATTGAAGTCGCTGCGCCTGTGCCGCGCCCCGCCTGGCGCTTCTACCAGAATGGCGCTATCCGCGAAGCAGCTGAGCTGCAGTGGCAGGAAGGACGGGCAGTGGCCATCATTGACCACAGCCGCGCCGACCGCAGCGGTGATCGGCAGCTCAACGACGAGTTGTGCAAGGCCCTCGCCGCTCGCAAGCTTGGCTGCGTCAGTCTGTTTGCCGACTGGGGCGAGGGCACAGTGGCTGCGCTGCGCTGGTTGGTGGAGGGCGAACACCCGCCGCTGGCTGCGGTGGTGGTGTTGCAGGACTTCGTCATGGGTGGCGGCGAAGGGCGCGACCAGGCGACGGCACTGCTGGCGCAACTTGACGTTCCGGTAATCAAGGGGCTGCGTCTGGATGACCGTGACGAGAACGCCTGGCAGCTGTCCAGTGACGGGATTGGCCGCGACAAGGTGCATTACCAACTGGCCTTACCTGAACTGCAGGGCAGCAGCCAGCCGCTTGCGCTGGCTACCTGGCAGTCGGCGCGGCTCGATCCGGTCAGCGGCATCCGTTACGGCTTCAGTGTGCCGGTGGTCGAGCGGGTCGAGTCACTGGCCGATCGCGTTCGTGGTTGGCAGCGTCTGCAAGTGAAAGCGAATGCCGACAAGCGAGTGGCTATCGTCTATTACAACCACCCGCCGGGGCGGCATAACATCGGCGCCGACAACCTCGACGTGCCGCAGTCGCTGTTTGAAATGCTCAAGCGCCTGCAGGCCGAGGGCTACGCGACCGGACCTCTGCCGGAGTCGCCCGAGGCGCTACTTGAACTCTTGCAGGAGCGCGGGGTAAACCTGCCCGAGCATAACGACGCGTTGGCGCACATGGCCAAGCATGTGCAACGGGTCAGTGCCGATAGTTACCGCGATTGGTTCGCCGGCCTTCCCCAGGCTTTGCAGGCCGAGATGGTGCAGGGCCCGTTGGGTTACTGGCATGCCCAGTTGCGCAGGGCGATCGAAGCGTCCGAGTTCGAGCGAGCCGGTCAGGTGCTCGAGCAAGGCAGCAGCGAGCTGCACCATGTGCTCGACGGGGTCGATCATCCGGCTCGTCAACGGGCGCTGGATCTGCTGGCGCAGCTTGAAGCACTTTATCAGACCGCCTTGCAGCAACCATCGCAGGCCGACTGGCCTGGCGCTGAAGCGCTGGTCGATGCCCTTGCTGCGACCGGCATCGAAGGGCTGCGCGGGTGGGGTGCGGCCCCCGGACGGGTCATGGTCCATGAAGACGAGCTGATCCTGCCCGGGCTGCGTTTCGGCAACGTATTCATCGGACCTCAGCCGCCGCGCGGCTGGGAAGTGGACGAAGAACTGTTGCATGCCAATCTGGTGTTTCCGCCACCCCACCAGTATCTGGCGTTCTATCACTGGCTGCGCGACGACTTCGCCGCCGACGCCATCGTCCATCTCGGCCGGCATTCCACCTATGAATTCCTGCCGCGCCGGCGTGCGGCGCTGAGCGACGAAGACTATCCGCTACAGATCATTGGCGATGTGCCCAGCATTTATCCGTACATC
Organism: Halopseudomonas xinjiangensis; assembly: GCF_900104945.1. Taxonomy (NCBI): domain Bacteria; kingdom Pseudomonadati; phylum Pseudomonadota; class Gammaproteobacteria; order Pseudomonadales; family Pseudomonadaceae; genus Halopseudomonas; species Halopseudomonas xinjiangensis. The sequence continues at coordinate 3,446,684 of NZ_LT629736.1, forward strand.
GTCGACGGGGTCGGCGAGGGCATCCAGGCCAAGCGCCGCGGTCTGGCGGTCATGGTCGACCATCTGACGCCACCGCTGGTCGCCACGCCGCTGTATGACCATCTGCTTCAGCTTCGCCAACTGATCGAAAGTTTCGAGACCGGTAGCGGCCAGCACGACGGACCGGCGCGCCGGGCGACCATCGCCCAGATCAAGTCCATCGTCAGCCAGGCCGGGCTGGAAGAGGAACTGCGGGAATCGATGGCCGAGCCGCTTGCGGCGCGCGGCATCGAGTTCGAGCAGGTCGATGACGATCTTCTGGTGCATGAGGTGGGGCACTACCTGACCAACATCCAGGAACGTTTCATGCCGCTGGGGCTGCACGTGTTCGGCAAGCCGTGGACGGACGAGGCCGTCGACACGCTGCTGGCATCGATGGGCGAGGGCGCCGAAGCGCATCGCCAGGCTCTGGTCGACTCGCCCGCCGCAGAGATGACCGCACTGATTGGCGCGCTGGAAGGACGCTTCGTCCGACCGGGCAAGGGTAATGATCCGGTGCGCACGCCCGAAGTACTACCCACCGGCCGCAACTTTCACGCGCTGGATAGCAGCCTGCTGCCCAGCCGAGTCGGTTGGGGGCTTGGGCAGGAGCTGGCCAGCCAGGCGCGCCAGCAACCGGTTGAACCGGGCAGCCGCGAGGCAGTGGTGCTCTGGGCCTCGGACACCGTGCGCGACGAGGGCGCCATCGTCGCCTTTGGCCTGGATCTCCTGGGTGTAGAGCCGACCTGGAACAGCCGCGGAATCGTCGAAGGTATCCGTCGGGTGCCGCTCGTTGACGAGCGGGAGCGCCGGGACGTGTTGTTCACCACCTCGGGGCTGTTTCGTGATCTGTACGCTGACCAGCTGGCGCTGCTCGAGCGCGGGGTCCTGCTGGCGCTCGACGGTGCCAGCGACACCATCCGCCGTGACTATCCTGCGCTGACCCTTGCTCTGAGCGCTGCGCTTGAGCCGCTTGGCGCCGGCGCGATTGGTGGCGACGAAAGCCTTGAGGTCAACCGGGTGGCGGCCAACTGGGTGACGGACGCCGCGCGCCGGCTGGATGCCGGGCTGGGGGCGGACCAGGCTGGCCGGCTGGCGTCGTTACGGCTATTCGGGGTGGCGCCCGGCAGTTATGGCGCCGGCGTCAATACGCTGGTCGAGCGCTCTGGCAGCTGGCAACAACGCGGCGAGCTGGCCGACGCCTATGTCGCGCGGATGGGCCATGCCTACGGTATCGATCAGCAGGGCGCGGCCGTGCAGGGCGTATTCGAGGACAATCTGCGCCAGGTGAACCGCACCTACCTGGGCCGCTCCAGTAATCTGTATGGTCTGATCGACAACAATGACGCCTTCGATTATCTGGGCGGGCTGAGCCTGGCGGTCGAACAACTGAGTGGCACCGCGCCGGACAATATCGTCATGTGGCACAACGACCCGAAGAAGGTTCGCCTGGAGTCGCTGGGAACCGCGCTGACCGCAGAGTTGCGCGGCCGCTTTCTCAATCCCGCCTGGATCGAGGCGTTGATGCAGCACGACTACGCCGGCGCCCGGACCATGGGCAGCGAGTTTCTCGAATACCTCTGGGGCTGGCAGGTGACCAATCCGGAGCTGATCCGCGATTCGGCGTGGGAAGAGGTCAAGGCGGTGTACATCGATGACCGCTACGACATCGGCCTGGATGAATTCCTCGAACAGGGCGCCAACGTCCACGTGAAAACCAACATGCTCGCGGTGATGCTGGTGGCGATCAAAAAAGGATTCTGGGAGGCCGACGAGGCCACCATCGCAGAATTGGGCGAACGCTTCGCCGCATTGGTTGCCGAGCATGGTCTGCCCGGGAGCGGTCACACGCGTCCGGACCACCCTATGCTCGACTGGCTGGAGCCAAGGCTGTCGGATGAGCTGCGTTCCGGCCTGCAGGACCGGCGACAGGCAGCGCTGCAACCCGTGGAGGCTGAATCTTCGCCGAACACCATCAGTGAAGTGACGCTGGAAGAGCAGGAGCCAGGAGAGCAGCGGGACCAGCCTTCATCTGATGGCGCAGCCCAGGATGGTGAGAGCGAGGCCGACTCGGCATCGCCGGTACCTGTATTGATCGGCCTGGCTATTGTGCTTCTGCTGCTGGCATTCGGCATCTGGCGCGGCCGCGGTCGCGCACTGGAGAGGTAAGGATATGTTCGATAGTCAGGTGTTCGCCTGGTTGCATCTGCTCGTCGGCTGGCTGCTCAAGCCGGTCACCTGGGGTCTGTTCGGCCTGTTGATGATCGCTGTGATCGATGTCGGTATCGCCATAGGCGAGCGCTTTGGCGGCCTGGCGCGCTGGCGCCAGCAGCCCTTGACAACGGTGGAACGACTGGCTCGTCGACGGCTCGACCGCGCAGACCTGATCGCCCGTGTCGGGCCCATGCTAGGTCTGATGGGCACGCTGATTCCCCTCGGGCCCGGGCTGGCGGCGCTTGGCGAGGGCAATGTGCAGATTCTCAGCGTGGCCATGCGCGTGGCCTTCGATACCACGGTGCTGGGCCTGCTCGCGGGCGTGCTGGGCTTTGCCCTGGCGCGCTTGCGTCGCCGTTGGTATGACGACCTGCTCGACGACCTGGAAGCGACCATGAAACAGGAGCGGGGCGATGAGCCGTCGCTGGCGCTCTAGTCGCTTCGCCTCCGGCGAGGACGACCCGCTCGGGCCGTTGGCCAACATGGTCGACGTCGTGCTGGTGTTTGCCTGCGGGCTGATCGCCGCGCTGGTCGCACAAACCGATCTGCTCACCAACCTCGAGCAGGCCGGCCAGCCGGTTCCGCTGGAGCGTGGACGCGAACTGCCGCAGATCCCGGATACCCTGAGTAGCGAGCGTGGGCAGGGCTTGAAGAGTCTCGGTCAAGTCTATCGCGATCCAGAAACCGGCAAGCTGATCCTCATCGGCGACTAAAGTGGCACCGGGCCAGCCGTCGGCCCGGCTCGAATCTAATCTCCCCCAAGCTTCTCTGCCCTCCCTCCAGACAGCTCTCTCAGGGCATTTCGGCAACATTCAGTGACTAAAAGCCCTGCTAAGGATCGCACCCGTCGAATGGGCTGATGTCAATTTGCGATGAGCGGAACTTTGGTATTCGGCGACTGCCAAATCATGCGTTCGTTTGAATTTGTTTCAATCTGTTTCATTCCTCGGTGCCAAGGAAGACCATGAAAATTCTTATTCTCGGAAATCTCGGTTACATCGGTCCTCTGGTCGCGCGCGAACTCGCCCAGAAGCATCCCGATGCGACGCTTCACGGGTTCGATAACGCCTATTTCGCCCATTGCCTGACCGGCGCTACCACAGTGCCAGAGCGCTTCCTGCGCAAGCAGATGTATGGCGACGTGCGTAACGTAACGGCCGACATGCTCAAGGGTTACGACGCGGTGGTGCAACTGGCTGCGGTATCGAACGATCCGATGGGCAATCGCTTCGCTGCGGTGACCACCGACATCAACCAACGCTCGACCGTCTCGATTGCCCGGGCCGCGGCGCAAGCTGGCGTGCGCAACTTCGTGTTCGCGTCCAGTTGCAGCATTTATGGCGTTGCGGAGGGCGCGCCGCGCACGGAGAACGATCCCACCGCGCCCATGACGGCCTATGCCAAGTCGAAGATCGGTGCAGAGCAGGAGCTCGAGACCATCGACACCGACATGGTCATCACTTGCCTGCGTTTCGCCACAGCCTGCGGCATGTCGGACCGGTTGCGCCTGGATCTGGTGCTGAACGACTTCGTCGCCTGTGCGCTGAGCGACGGCAGGATCACGGTGCTGAGCGATGGCTCACCCTGGCGGCCATTGATCGACGTGGCGGACATGGCTCGGGCAATCGACTGGGCAGCGCATCGCCCTGCCGATAACGGTGGCCGCTTCCTGCGCGTCAATACCGGCAACGACGAGCGCAATCACCAGGTGCGTGATCTGGCCAATGCGGTGGCGCAAGCGGTGCCTGGCACCAGCGTCAGCATCAACACCGATGCGCCGGTGGATAGCCGCTCGTACAAGGTCGACTTCAGTCTGTTCCGCGAACTGGCGCCCGATCACCAGCCCCAGGTCACCCTGGATATGTCCATCGAGCGGCTGATCGCCGGTCTCAAGCGCATGAACTTCAACGACTCACAATTCCGCTCTTCTCCGCTGATGCGTCTGCACGTATTGCAGGGGCATATCGAGGAAGGGCGTCTTTCGGAGGATCTCACATGGCAACAGGCATGAACCAAGCGATGACCAGTCCAATCTAGCGGTCAGATTTTCGCCCAATCTAAGGAGGGGCCAATAATGAAAGTGGCAATCTTTGCGGGCGGTTTCGGAACTCGACTGAGCGAAGAAACTTCGGTACGCCCAAAACCGATGGTCGAGGTGGGCAACCGCCCGATCATCTGGCACATCATGAAGATGTACGCACAGCACGGCTTCAACGAGTTCGTCGTCCTGGGTGGTTACAAGGTCGACTACATCCGTGATTACTTCCTCAACTACCGCGGCAAGCGCAGCGACTACACCATCGATCTGGATACAGGCGAAGTGCAGTGGCACGACGAGCTATCGGAAAACTGGAAGATCACGGTGCTCGATACCGGCGGCGACACCATGACCGGAGGGCGCTTGAAGCGCGCCCGCAAATATCTTTCAGATGGCCCTTTCTGCCTCACCTATGGCGATGGCGTCAGTGACGTCGACATTACCGCGCTGGTGCGCCAGCACCGCGAATCGAAAAAGTGGTGCACCCTGACCGCGGTCACCCAGCCCGGCCGCTACGGTGCGCTGCGTCTGAACGACCAGCGCACCGAAGTCGAGGCCTTCCGTGAAAAAGGCGCTAAGGACGGTGGCTTGATCAATGGTGGCTTCTTCGTCTGCGAGCCGGAAGTCTTCGAACTGATCGACGACGACAATACGGTCTGGGAAAACGAGCCGATGGATCGGCTGGTCGAGCGCGGCATGCTCGGCAGTTATCATCATGATGGTTTCTGGCAAAGCATGGATTCTCTGCGCGACAAGGTGGTGCTGGAAGAGATCTGGTCCACCGGTGCGCCCTGGAAAACCTGGAACGACTGAGCGGAGAGTCCCATGATTATCGTTGATACGGCCCTGGCACGACGCCAGGCCGAAGGTCGGCCGATTCGTGTCGGCATGGTCGGTGCCGGGTTTCAGGGCAGCGGCATAGCGCTGCAGATCATGACCGCGGTCCCGGGCATGGAGCTCTGTGCGGTGGCCAACCGCAATATTGCCAGCGCAGTGGGCGTGTACGATCAGGTCGGCATCCAGCCGCAGCGTTGCGACACCCGCGCTGAACTGGAACGTGCGATCGCCGACGGGCGGCCGGCGGTCACCGAGGATGCCGAAGCGCTGGCCAGTGCCGATGGTCTGGACGCCATCATCGAAGTGACGGGTTCGATCGAATATGCCGCCCACGCCGTCCTCGCCGCGCTCGAGCACGGCAAGCATGTGGTGCAGATGAACGCCGAGCTCGACGGCACCATCGGCCCGATTCTGAAGACCCGGGCCGACGCCGCCGGTGTCATCTACACCTTTTCCGACGGCGACCAGCCGGGCGTCCAGATGAACCTGTACCGCTTTGCGGCGGGTATTGGCGTCAAGCCGGTACTGTGCGGCAACATCAAGGGGTTGCATGACCCCTACCGGGACCCGACTACGCAGGAAGCGTTTGCCAAGCGCTGGGGTCAGAAACCGGCCATGGTCGCCTCGTTTGCCGACGGTACGAAAATTTCCTTCGAGCAGGCAATCGTCGCCAACGGCACCGGCATGCAGGTCGCACGCCGGGGCATGCTGGGTCCGGACTTCTCTGGTGGAGACCCGGGCGCGCCGCTGGTGCCGATCGAGCAGACCGTCTCGGCCTTCGAGGAACATATCGATCCGTCCGGGCCGGGCCTGGTCGATTACGTGGTCGGGGCGCGACCGGGGCCTGGCGTTTTCGTGCTGGGGACCCTCGACAATGCGCGGCAGAAGCACTATCTGGAGCTCTACAAGCTGGGCAAAGGTCCGTATTACTGCTTCTACACGCCATACCATCTGTGCCATTTCGAGGTGCCCAATTCGGTGGCCCGTGCGGTGCTGTTTTCCGATCCGGTATTGACGCCCAAGGGTGGCCCGCAGGTCGGCGTCATCGCGGTGGCGAAGAAGGATCTCAAGGCAGGTGATGTGATCGAGGAGTTCGGTGGCTACGAGGTGTACGGCGTGGCCGATAACATCGACGCGGTTCGCCGTGACAGGCTTCTGCCGGTGGGTCTTGCCCTGGGTTGTACACTCAAGCGTTCGGTGCCCAAGGATGCAGCCTTGACCTTCGATGATGTCAGTTTCCCTGAAGGTCGCCTGGTCGATCGGTTGTACGCGGAGCAGGAAGCGCTTTTCGCCTGACGAACATGCCTGGCGGCGCTGGCTGAACGCCAGCGCTGGCAGGCTTTTTTTTGGCTTCACGGAGCACGGCAGATGATTTACCACGAAACCGAATTGAAGGATGCCTGGCTGATCGAACTGGAGCTGCGCGGTGATGACCGCGGCTTTTTCGCCCGCACCATGTGCCGCGACGAGTTCGAGAAACACGGCATGGCGACCGACTATGTCCAGCAGAACATGTCGGTGTCGGCGTTCAAGGGGACGCTACGCGGCATGCATTATCAGTTGCGCCCCTATGCCGAGGCCAAGCTGATCCGCTGCCTGCACGGGGCTATTGTCGATGTGATCGTCGACATCCGCGAGGACTCACCAACCTATCTGAAGCATCAGATGTTCGAGCTGACCGACAGCAACCGCCATCAGCTGTACGTGCCGCCCGGGTTCGCGCACTCTTTCCAGACGCTGACGGACGACGTTGAAGTCAGTTATCTGGTTTCATCCCCCTATGCACCGCAGTACGAAAGGGGGTTGCGCTATAACGATGAGCGGCTTGGCATCCAGTGGCCGGAGACGGTCACCACCATCTCCGACAAGGATGCGGCATGGCCGTTAATTGGCGAGCAGACGGAGCCGCTGTTCTGAGCGACGATTGTTGCCGGCGTCACGGAAATAAGTGACCGTGTCGCCGGCCGGCGCGTAGTAGCGTACCGACACACCCAACGTCTCGATAGGCGCATCTGCGGGTTCGCTCATCGGGCGGAATCGACCGCTTTCCATCAACCCCCGGAGAACGATTCCGGCCTTGTGGAACTCACCGCGACGCACCAGCTTGAACATCACCTTCCATTGATGCAGCGTGGCCATGACCACGCGACGCTGTTTGTAATACTTGCGCGCCACGAACATCTCGTTGCGAATCAGATGGCGGTGATACTCGATGCGGTTCGGATTGCGCTCGGCGACGATGTCGATCGAGCCGCTTTCCTGACGCAGATGCTGCACCTTGCTGGCGCCTACCAGGAAGCCCGGCGCGTGTTCGGTGACCCGCAGCGTGTACTCGCTGTCCTCGCCCCAGATGAACATCGACGCCAACGGCAAGCCATGCTCGCTCAGCGTGGAACGCGGAACCAGGATCGAGACGAAGGTGGCCCGGCGAATCGGTACGATGCCGTGTTGCAGCGTCAACGGCCAGTTCTGGTAGTTGATCCGGTTGAGGCGGTCGTCGAGGTGCGGCGAGTTGGTGATCAGGCCTTTCTCGGTATACGCGGTCGACAGAAGATACGAATGATCGATGCCTTCGCGGTTCAGTAGTGCGTCGGACTCTTCCAGCCGCAGCAGCGCATCAGGCTCGGGAATGACATCATCATCCATCATCCAGACGAAGTCCGCGCCGTTCTTGTAGGCAATACGGAAACCCGCGTTGAAGCCGCCCGAGGCGCCGATGTTTTCGGAGAGAACGTACACCTTCAGGAACGGAAAGCGTTCCTGCAGAAGCATCTGTTCAGTGCCGTCGGTGCTGGCATTGTCGATGACGATGATCCCGTCGCAGGGGCGGGTTTGGGCATAAACGGCGTCAAGACAGCGTTTAAGCAGATCCTTGCGGTTGTAGGTGAGAACTACGGCGAAGATCTTATTCATGACCAATATTCCTTAGTTGGTTAAGGCAATCCCTTAAAGCGAAAACATAATTCCTGTCACACGGCGAGAAACACCTTGTTACAACCTCTAAGATAGCGCAAGGCCATGTCAGTTCCCTTGGCGCGACGGGCGGGTGACGGGTGGAAAGCCCTAGATCACCACCTCCCGCACATTCGCATTGCCGCGGAGCAGAGCGCGGCCGGTTAGCAGTCCTGCTGTTAACTCAGACACTGCACGGCATAACGCGTTCATTGGCCGAAAAGCCAGCCGACCAGTAGTAGGCTCAGCAGCACCCAGGCACTCCACATCACTGGCTCGCCGGATAAGCGCCGGTTGAGCTGCCGTTCGAGCGGGCGAAAGTCCGGCCTGATCCGGCCGGCTGGAAGACGTGGCGGTCGTTGCAAGGCTCGCACGAGCCCGAGTGACAGGTAGCGCGCCGGCTGTGGCAGCCGACCGGCGAGACCGGAGCCCCACCCGAGCTGGCTGGCGGCTGCCAGCGCCAGGCCAGCGACCAGGATCGGCCAGAGCATGCTCCAGGTATACGACCAATCGAGGCTGTACACCAAGGCGCCGCGCAGTGGTGGCCAGGCCCAGGGAAGCACCAGCGAAGCCATGCACAGCGGGGCCCAGAACGCGATCTGTGCCGGAGCGATATGGCCGCCGGCAGGTTGTTCGCGAAGCATCAGCCAGACGGCTCTACCGGCCAGCAGCGCAGTGCCGACCGAGCCCAGGCTGAGCAGCAGCGTCCAGTCTGCCCAGGCGCCTTCCGTCATGAGGCTTTTGAGCTGCGTTTTTACCGCGCCCCCGCTGGTCAGCGGCGCACCTGCCAGCGCCAGCGCAGCGATCCCCAGCAGCGCCAGATGCAGCGGCTTCAGTTTCTGCTGATGGGCTAGGCCCGCGCCCATGAACAGTGCGCCCTTGGCCAGACCATGATGTACTGCATACAGCGCTAGCAGACTTGCGGCGGCACCTCGGTGGTCTGGGTCGCTCCAGGCCAGGGCGATGATTATCAGCAGATAGCCGATCTGGCTGACCGAGGAGTAGGCCAGCACGCTCTTCGCTCGACGTTGCAGCAGACCGAACACCACGCCGTAGAAAGCGGTCACCAGGCCGAGTCCGAGCAGGATCAGCGAGGCCTGCCCGGCAAAGGTCGCCTCCCCTATCGGTAGAAAGCGCCATATGCCAAGAACGCCGGCCTTTAACATGGCGCCCGACAGCACCGCGCTGGCAGCCGGCGGTGCGGCAGGGTGGGCCATGGGCAGCCATACGTGCAGCGGCCAGAAGCCGGCCTTGATGCCGAAGCCGGCGACCAATAGCAGGGCAGCTAGCTCCGACACCGGTGCCTGCTGCAAATCGCCGAGGAGCAGGCTGCCCCCGGCAGCATCGATACGCAGCAGCATTCCGGAGAACACCAGCATCTCACCGAGCATTGCCAGCTGCAGATAGAGGCGTCCAGCCTGCCGCGGCCCCGGACCGGCCAGGTGCGCGACCAGCGCATAGGCCGCGAGACTCATCATCGAGAACCCGACGTAGAAGCCAGCCGCGTCCAGGGAGACGATCAGCAGCAGGTTGCCCGCCAGGGCGATCGACCACAGGCTCCAGAAGCGCCGCAGGTGGTCTCGCAACGTCGGGTCATGGTAGGCGAAGCCAGTGGCGCAGCCCCACAGTAACGCAGTGAATCCCAGCCAGGCGCGCCCAAGCGGATCCTCCAGACCCCATTGCGTGCCCGGCCAGAGTATCGAGATCACCAGTGGTTCGGGGTTGACGGCGACGCAGAGCAATGCCGGCAGCACGCTGGTCCACGCCCAGGCTGCGCTCCGCGGCCAGCGCATGGCCAGCGCACCGGCGATCAGCGGAGCGACGATGGCTACCAGCCACAGCCAGCTCACAGACCGAACTCCCGATTGACGATCAGCTGCGCCCAGGACAGCGGGCTGAACGAGGCGCCGGCGAACAGCCCGGCGAGCAGGGCCAGGCAAGCGGTGAACACAGTCGGTGCGAGCAGCATCCAATGGGTTTCGCCCCAGCCCGGTCGACCATTCCCCAGCGGTCGCTCTTCTGGCCAGCTAGACGGGGCGCGGCGGAACCAGGCGCGATATAGCAGCGGCAGAAAGTAAGCCGCGTTCAGCAGCCCGGAAAGCACCAGTACCAGCAGTACCCAGCCGGCCCCGACCTCCAGGGCGCCCAGCCCCAGGTACCACTTGCTGATGAAGCCGGCCACCGGTGGTACGCCGATCATGCCCAGCGCGGCGATGCTGAACGCAATCATGGTCAATGGCATTCGTCGGCCAACCCCGTCGAGGTCACGAATCGAGTGAATACCCAGTGTTTCGGCCAGGTTGCCGGCGCAGTAGAACAGCGTCACCTTCATCAGGCCCTGATGGACCAGATGGGCCAGTGCGCCGACCGCCGCAATCGGGCCGAGCAGTGCCACGCCGAGAAGAATGTAGGAGACCTGGCTAACCGTTGAATACGCCAACCGCTTTTTCAGCTCGCTCTGCTGCAGCGCCTTGATCGATCCGTAGAGAATGGTCGTGGTCGCCAGAGCGAGCAGCGGGATGTGCAGTTGCAGTTCCTCCACCAGCTCGGTCCCGAACACGTCGTAAACCACCCGGATGATGCCGAACGCGCCGGCTTTGACTACCGCAACCGCATGCAGCAGTGCGCTCACCGGCGCCGGAGCTACCATCGCCCGCGGTAACCAGCCATGCAGCGGCACGATGGCTGCCTTCACTCCGAGGCCGACCAGCAGCAGAGCGAAGGCACAAACCAGCGTCGCACTGTTGTCCGCATCGGCTGCCAGATAACCGCCCGGAGTGAAGTCCGTCGCGCTGTCGCCCTGGGCATGCAGGAGCGCGACGCCGACCAGTACCAGCGCGCCGCCGGCGAGCGTGTAAGCCAGGTACAGCCGGCCGGCAGCAAGCGCCTCTGGCGTGCCGCGGTGAACCACCAGAGGAAAGGTCGCCAGGGTGAGCATTTCGTAAAACAGCAGGAAGGTCACCAGGTTGCCGGCCAGGGCAATTCCCACCGTGGCGCACACGCAGAGACTGAAATAGCCGAAGAACCGCGAGCGTAGGGGCGAGTCCTCAAGGTAGCCAATGGCGTAGAAGGTGGTGGCCAGCCACAACACCGACGACAGCGTGATGAACTGCAGCGACAGCGCATCGGCTTGCAGCACCAGATCGCCCTCGGGCAGGAACGACAGGGTGAACCGATACGCGTAACCGGCGCTGACGCCGTACAGCATGACCGCAACGAGCAGCAGTTTCAGCAGCACCGCGCCGATGTTCAGACCTACACGCAGCCGCACCTGGTCTTCACGCAAGGCGAAAATCAGCACGCCGGGTATCAGCGAGCTGAGCAGCAGCATCAGTGGTAGCAGTTCGATCCAGGCGGCCATCAGTCACTCACCACGGTAAGCCAGAAGATCAGCGGCTCGCTCAGCAACGCCATGGCCCAGACCAGCAAGGCGGGCAGCATTGCCAACCACTGCGCGAACAGATCGGGACGGTGGTTCGGCTGGTTGGTCTCGGCGCGGTTGAAGGTCAGCGCCAGCACCCGGAACACATAGCCGGCGCTGGCCAGCGTGCCGAGTAAGACGCCGACCGCCCAGGGCCAGTTGCCGGGTTCGGCCAGCAGCGGCTGCAGCAGCACCCATTTGGCGACGAAGCCACCGCTTGGCGGTAGGCCGACCAGACTGAACCCCGCCAGGGCGAAGGCGAAGGTGGCCACCGGCATGGTCTGCGAGGCGCCTTTCAGCGCCCATACACGCTTGGTGCCGAGAGTGCCCTGAATCTCGCCGGCGGCCAGAAACAGGCTGACCTTGGCCAGTCCGTGAGCGAGCACGAACAGCCAGAGAGCAACCGAAAGAATCACGCTGCGCCAGTGCAGAAGCAGGCCCAGCGCGAGCAGCGCATAGCCCAGTTGCGCGACGGTGGAATAGGCCACCAGGCGCTTGAGCCAGGGCGTGCGTAGCGCCGACCAGCCACCGCCAATCAGTGCCAGGATGCCGGCGATGGCGAACAGGGGGCCGATGCTGATGGCGAAGTCGGCCGGAGCGATCCGGCTCCAGACCAGCCACAGAATGAACAGCGGCCCCTTTACCACCAGGGCCGAGAGCAGCGCGCTGACGGCGGTGGGTGCACGGCTGTGGGCATCGGGGAGCCACATATGCAGCGGCCAGAGCGCGCCCTTGGTCATCAGACCCAGGGTGATCAGTAGCAAAGCGATCCGTGTCGTCGCGTCATCCACGGTCATGCTGCCGAGCAGGCCGATGTCCAGCGCACCGTAGCGACCATAGAGCAGAGCCACGCCCAGCAGATAACACAGCGAGCCGGCCAGCGAGAGCAGCATATAACGCAGGGCAGCGGGGTACGCGTGCCGCCCGGCCAGTGCGATCATCGCTACTGCGCCGAGCCCGAGTAGCTCCAGGGTCACGTACCAGTTGAACAGATCGCGTGACAGCCACAAGGCGCCGAGGCTGGCATGCAGCAGGGAAGATAGCGGCCAATAGTCGCTGTGCCGGGTTTCACTGTGCCGGCTCCGCGCGGCATAGACGGCGACCAGCAGATGGATCAGCGCGGTGTAGGACAGCAGCAGCGAGCTGAGCATGTTGATCTCGAAGCGGATGCCCAGCGGCGCTGACCAACCACCGAGTGCAATGTGCACCGTGCCGTCCTGCATCGCCGTCTGCAGAGCCAGCCCGCCACAGATGAGACTGGCAAAGCTACTTAAAATCACCCAGTAGCCCGAGCGTATGCGCAGCAGCAACAACAGCAACGCCGTTGCCAGCGGGATGGTCATGCTGCCCAGCGCGGCCAGCATCAGGGCGGCTCCGGCTTGCTGGTGTCCTGCCGTCCGGGCGCAGCCAGGCGCAGCGCGAAGGCCGTCGCGCTGACGGCCACCACCAGGCCGGTAACGACCAGCGCGTGGGGCAGTGGATCGATCGCAGCACCGCGAGTCGCCAGTGTCACCAGCACCATGAATACACCGCTACCCATGATATTGATTGCGATCAGTCTGCGCATCGCGTGAGTCTGGCAGCACAACCCGTGCAGCCCGATCACCCATAAAAGCAGACCGAGGCCGAGATACAGGGCAGCCTGACTCATCCGTCCATCTCCCGATGCTCGCCGACCACCAGTAGCGCCAGACTGGCTGCAATCGATAGCGTGGCAATGATTTCGAGGCCGAGAATTAGCCTGCCTGCCATCGACGCGGGAAGAACCAGCCACCCGTCACCCCACGCACCGGTGATCACGGCGACCCCGAGAAACGCCGTGACGCCTCCGCACACCAACACGCGCGTGGGAAAGCGCGCCCAGTCCATCGGCCCGAGCATGCCCGCCAGGCGTAACACGACAATGCACGCGGCCAGCAAGGCTCCGGCCTGAAAGGCGCCGCCTGGAGCATGGCTGCCCCGCCACAGCAGATAACCGGCCACCACGATGCCAAGGGGTGCAAGCAGTCGCGCCCAGGCGAGTAAAACCGGCCAGGCGGTTGGAAACGCCTCGCCTGAAGGACGCAACTGTCGAACGCCCAGCAGCGCAAGCAGGAGTACCACCAGCTCGAGAAGCGTGTCCCAGACTCGATAATTGAGCAGCACCGCGGTCACCGGATGATCCACCCCGCTGGCCGGTAAATGGTAGCGAGTAAGCGCTGGCAACGCCGAGCGCATCTCCAGTGTCGGCAGGGCCGCTTGCAGCAGGATCGCCATCACCGCGAGCGCGAGCACTGCCGCTGCGATCATGCGCGGTCGGGCGGTGCGCGTGGCCCGCTCCGGAGCGCAGCGCGCCAGCGCGCTGAATAGCAGAACTCCAGTAAGTCCGGCGCCGATAGCCGCTTCCGCCAGGGCCAGGTCCGGCGCGCCGAGTCGCGCCCAGGTCAGTGCCAGCAACAGGCCGAAGCTGATGAACATGATCACGGCGGTATACAGATCGCGCGCATGGATCGCGGCAATGGCCAGCACCGTCAATAGCAGGCAGAGCGTGCCGTCGAACAGCAGGTCGACCTCAAACATCGCTCGACTCCGCTGCGTGCGTTGCCGAATCCTTGATGGTGCTGCCGGAAGCCTCTTGTCGATAATGGGCGAGCAGCTGACAGGCCGTGGCGCCCGACCCCATGATCAACAACCATATCAGCAGCATCACCAGCACCTCACGCGGACCGTCGGCGCGTAGCGCAAGCCCCACGACCACGCAGCCCAGCCCCAGGGTGTCGGCCTTGGTCACTGCGTGCAGTCGGCAGTAGAGGTCAGGGAAACGCAGCAGGCCAACCGTGCCGGCGATGAAAAAGAAGCCACCGGCAACCCAGAAGGGCACGCTCAAGACCGCCAGCCACTCACTCATGGCCGGCCCTGCGCAAATATTGCACCAGTGCGGCCGAGACCACTGCGGCAAGAAGCGCCAGTACCAGCGCCGAGTCGAGCAGCTCCGGCTGCTCCTGCCAGTGCGCCATGATGAGCAGCAAAGCGGTCCCAGTGGTACCGAATAGCTGGATGGCCAGCAGCCGGTCGGCGCGGCTGGGGCCGCGCAGAATACGCCACAGGCCCGCACCGATGCTCAACAGCAGAACACACGCCAGCACACTCATGGTTCGCTATCTCCGAACAGACGGCACAGCGAGCTTTCCAGCGCGGCGACCTGCCGTTGCCAATCGGAGCCGACATCAAGCACGTGCAGGCGCAACCGGTCTTCTTCAATGCCGATTGCCAGCGTGCCGGGCAGCAGGCCGACCAGGCTGGATAGCAGCAGCCGTACCTGGCGATGGTTGGAGCGCACCGGATAATCCACCCAGTCGGGGGCGATCGGCAGGCGTGGGTGCAGGGCGCGGCGGGCTACGTCCCAGCCGCCGCTGATGGCCGCTAACAGAAAGCGGGTGATGAACTGCGGCAGTGCAAGCGGCCGGATGGGCAATGGTGCCAGCTGCAGGCGCAGGGCAACCAGGGTGGCGGCGATGGCGCTTGGCAGGCCCAGATACCATCCGGCATTGCCGGCCAGCAGCAGCCACAGCGCGATGAACAGGATCAGCCAGTAAGCCGCTGACCGAGTCGTTGAAAAGGTAATCCGGCGGACAGACACTCTCACTCCCATGGCGGTGTGCAAGCCGACGCCGAAGACCAGGCGGCCCCGGTATGCTGGGACATCTGCGGTCGGATACGTATGCATCCGAAGCGAGGCGAGCCGTTTCGCTCGTACCCCGAGTCTAGCTGGAGACTCTCGGGTTCGCGGGTTTGTTCAACCCACGACCCCGTGGCCTGGTTAGCGCATATTTCGCTGAGCGCGCTCGCTACGCTCGCCTAGCTGGAAGAAGCTGACCTTGGACGTCAGCTGGTCGGCCAGTGCCGCCAGTTCATGGCTGGAGGCCGCTACCTGGTCTGATCCGGCCGAGGTCAGCATGGTCGCGTCGTGAATGCGGATGATGTTCTGGTTGACCTCTTCGGCGACTGCGCTTTGCTGCTCCGATGCGCTGGCGATCTGGGCGTTCATGTCGTTGATTTCGCCCACTTCGTGGCGAATCTTGCCCAGCGCCGCTTCGGCGCGAGTGGTCTGTTCTACCGTGGTCCGCGC
Organism: Halopseudomonas xinjiangensis; assembly: GCF_900104945.1. NCBI lineage: Bacteria > Pseudomonadati > Pseudomonadota > Gammaproteobacteria > Pseudomonadales > Pseudomonadaceae > Halopseudomonas > Halopseudomonas xinjiangensis. The sequence continues at coordinate 3,462,272 of NZ_LT629736.1, forward strand.
CAGATCACGGCTGGTCTGCATGACCGTCGCCGCCTTGCCGGCACCTTCCTGCAAACGACCGATCATTTCCTGGATTTCCCGAGTGGAGTGCTGGGTGCGTGCGGCCAGCGCGCGAACTTCGTCAGCGACGACGGCGAATCCTCGGCCCTGCTCGCCTGCGCGCGCAGCCTCGATGGCCGCATTCAGCGCCAGCAGGTTGGTCTGCTCGGCAATACCGTTGATGACCTCGGTAATCTTTTCGATATCGCCACTGTCGCGCGATACCTGCTGGACGGTTTCCGCAGCGTCTTCGAGGGTGGCGGCCAGATGTTGAATGGCGCCAGAGGCATCCTTGACCATGAGATTGCCGTTCTCGACTTCGCCATCGGCGTTGCGCGTCGCACGGGCGGCGCTGGCGGCGTAGCTGGCGATTTCGTTCACGGTGGCTGCCATCTGATTGATCGCCGTGGCCATCTGCTGGGCCTCCGCGCTTTGTACCCGAATTTGCTGGTTGTTGCTGTCAGAGGTGCCGAGCAATTGGCTCGATGACTGGGTCAGAGCCTCTGCAGCCTGGGCTACCTCGCGCATGGTGTCGCGTAGCCGGGACATGGTCAGCTTCACCGTGCCCATGACGCTATCGGGGTAGTCGGTATCGATGCGCTGGTCGAGGCGACCTGCAGCCAGTCCGCGAATGACTTCGGCAACTTCATGCGGTTCGGCGCCGAGCGTTGCCCGCATGGTGCGGATGATCATCAGCGAGACGAACACGCTGAGGATCAAGGCTATGGCGGTAGCGATCAGCGTCAGCATGCGAAAGCCGCTGGCTGTTTCGCGGACGGCAGTGATGTCCCGGCTGATTTCCGATTCCTGGTAATCGATGAAGGCGTTCACCCGTCGGAGCCATTCGCTGTAGGCCGGCGACACGTCAGAGAGCAGGAACAGCCGGGCGGCTTCGCGGTCGCCGGTCTGGCGGATATCGATCAGCGCTTCGGTCATCGGCAGCGCGGACGCCTCGATGTCCTTGATGTCCTGGAGCAGCTTGCGCTCGGTGGCATTGGAGGACTCCGCGATAAGGGTATCCATTGGCCTGGCCGATTCCCGATAGAAGCTGGCCAGCCGCTCGATTTCGCGCAGGTGCGCCGCAAGCTTGAGCGGGTCGTGAACCAGCACCGCATCGCGAATGGATATGGCACGGTCATGCACCGACCCGCGGAAGTTGATGGCGTAACGCTGTTTCACGGTTGCGCCGTCGCTGACATCGGTGAGCGTGCGGTCGATGAAGCCGACACGCTGGATGCCAATCGCGCTGAGCATGATCATCAGCGAGAGCACCAGGCCGAAACCGAGCCCTAGACGTTGTGCAGTGGTCAAATTGGAGAACATGGCAGGCTCCTGGCCTTGAGTGATGACAGGATGATATCACTTAATTGTACAAAGTCACCCATTCGTATAATTAATCGGCGATCACCCTGCGCTCTATCGTTCCGGGTTTATACCTTGAGTTTTCAATACACTGCGCCAATTATGGCCATTATCTTTCCCTATCAGGGCGGGAATGGAGGAGGCTCTGCGCGTCAGTTTGTAGATGTCCTGTATAAGATAGGCCTATACGACTGATCAATGAAGTGTCATTTCGCCGGTCAAATCCGATTTGCCGGCTACGCTTTACGGGTATTGTTTGGCGTAGCCCTATCAACTGAAGGAGATTCCCGTGAGCGATCTTGAGACGTTCCGCCTGGAGACCCGCGCCTGGCTGGAAGAGAACTGTCCGCAAAGCATGCGGACACCGATGACCAGCGATGACGATTCGTGTTGGGGCGGACGCAACTTCAAGTTCAAGAGCGAGGACCAGCGGCTGTGGTTGGAGCGCATGGCTGAGCGGGGTTGGACCGCGCCGGACTGGCCGAGAGAATACGGTGGCGGTGGGCTATCCCAGGCCGAGCACAAGGTGCTGCGCGAAGAGCTGGCGCGTATCAAGGCGCGTCCGGCGCTGTCCAGCTTCGGTGTGTGGATGATCGGACCGGCGATTCTCAAGTTCGGCTCCGAGGAGCTCAAGCGTCAGCATCTGCCGCCCATCGTGCGCGGTGAGATCCGCTGGTGTCAGGGTTATAGCGAGCCGGGCGCCGGTTCCGACCTGGCAGGGCTGCAGACCCGCGCCGAAGACCAGGGCGACCATTTCATCGTCAATGGTCAGAAGATCTGGACGTCCTATGCGGACAAGGCCGACTGGATGTTCTGCCTGGTGAGGACCAATCCCGAGGCGAAAAAACAGCTGGGCATCAGTCTGGTGCTGTTTGACATGACCACGCCTGGCGTCAGCACACGGCCGATCAAGCTGATCTCCGGCAGCTCGCCCTTCTGCGAAAGCTTTCTCGACAATGTCCGCGTCGAAAAAAACCAGGTCGTCGGCGAAATCAATGCCGGTTGGACCATCGCCAAGTATCTGCTCACCCATGAACGCGAAATGATTGGCGGCATGGGTCGCACCGCGGCCGGCCAGAAGACCCTGGCGCAGCAGGCGGTGGATGCGATCGGGCTGGACAATGGTCAGCTGGCGGACGGTATGCTGCGTGGCGAAGTCGCACGCTGGGATCTGGACGCGCGTGCATTCGAGCTGACCGCCGAGCGGGTGCTGGATGAAGCCAAGGCTGGCCAGGGGGTGGGCCATGCGTCGGCGATGCTCAAGTACTACGGTACCGAGCTGAACAAGCGCCGACAGGAACTGTTGGTCGCGTTACGCGGCAGCGAGGCGCTGGTCTGGGAAGGCGAGGCATCGCGGGAGGGTATCCTGCCGCGCAGCTGGTTGCGCTCCAAGGGTAACTCGATCGAGGGCGGCACATCCGAAGTGCAGCTCAACGTCATCGCTCGCAACATTCTCGGGCTTCAATAACGGATCGGGGGACGCAACATGGCAGCTTTGGTACTCAATGAAGAACAGCAGATGCTCAAGGATGCGGCCAAGCGCTTTCTCGCCGAGAGCGCACCGGTCAGCCAGCTGAGATCGCTGCGTGACAATCGTGACGAGACCGGGTTTTCGCGCGAGCTCTGGCAGCAGATGGTGGAGATGGGGTTCGTCGGTACGCTGATTCCTGAGGAGTTCGGCGGCTCGGCGTTCGGCTTCACCGGGATGGGACAGGTCTTCGAGCAGGCCGGGCGCAATCTCAGCGCATCGCCGCTATTGTCCAGCGCGGTTGTCGGCGTTTCGCTGTTGCAGCTGGCCGGCTCCGACGAGCAGCGGCAGTCAATGCTCCCGGCGATTGCTGAGGGTAAGCTGTTGCTGGCGCTGGCCGTCGATGAGAAGCCGCGGCACGCGCCGCAGCATATCGAGACGGTCGCGCAGGAGCGCGACGGTGGTTATGTGCTGACCGGTAACAAGGTTTTCGTCATCGACGGACACGTCGCGGACACGCTGATCGTGGCCGCGCGTACCCACGTTGCGGACACCGCCAGCGAAGGGGTCTCGCTGTTTCTGGTCGACCCGAAGGCCGAGGGTGTTACGCTCGAACGCACCATCATGGTCGACAGCCGCAATGCGGCAAATGTCTCCTTCGATCACGTCAAGGTTGGGTCCGATGCCTTGCTTGGTCAACTTGACCAGGGCTACACGGCGCTCGACAAGGTGCTGGACATAGCCAACGCGCAGCTCGCAGCAGAGCTGCTGGGTATATCGTTGGAGGCTTTCGATCGCACCGTTGCCTACATGCAGGAACGCAAGCAGTTCGGTGTGGTGATCGGCTCGTTCCAGGCGCTGCAGCATCGCGCTGCGCACATGTTCAGTGAGCTGGAGCTGGTCAAGTCAGTCGTGCTCAAGGCATTGGTGGCGCTGGATGAAAACGATCCGGAGGCCAAGGCGCTGGTGAGCCTGGCGAAGGCCAAGGCGTCAGAGGTGGCGGAGCTGGTGACCAACGAGGCCATCCAGTTGCACGGTGGCATGGGCATGACCGATGAGTTCGACGTCGGCCTGTTCATCAAGCGTGCGCGCTCTGTGCAGGCGCTATACGGCGACTATCGCTATCACGCCGATCGGTTTGCCCGCTTGCGCGGTTACTGATCGTTCCGCTGCAGACGTAGCGGCGGGACCTGCCCGCCGCTACGCTGTCCGCTCAGAAGTGAACCTTGACCAGCAGGCTGATGGCGCTCTGGTTGGTATCCAGACCGAAATTGCCGTTGTTCACGCCGTATTTGTTCTTCCAGTAATCGTATTCCACACCGGTGTAGAACTGCTTGGCTGACCAGCCGAGCGCCTTGCCCATGTCGTATTTGATCTGCGGGTTGAAGTGCAGGTTGGCGTGGTAATCCTCACCGTCGTTGTCCACCACCCAGTCGATGAACCCGTCGATAAGTACGTCCGAGCGACCTGCCGGCAGGGTATAGCCCCACACCGGGGTGATCTGCCATACGCCGCGGCCGCCGTCAGGCTGGTCGGCGTAGCGGTAATAGCTGTTCAGCTGAAAGTAGTCGAAACCGGGGACGTTCAGGTCGAGCGCCGGACCCAGCAGATAATTGTTCAGATCACCCCGGCCAAACTCGTAGGTGGCCGCCAGCAGCACGTCGCGAATCAGGCCGTCGTTGCTGACGCTGTCGGTGAGTTTGCCGAATGACAACCGCGGCGACAGCTCGCCATAAAAGGTGTCGCGGTAGCCGAAGCCATTTTCAGCGCCCTGATAATGAATGGCGTCGACGAACAGAAACAGGTCGCCGGCGTTCCTGCCGCTGACGTGTTCGAAGGTCAGCGTCTGCTGGGTTTTCGGGTCGAGCTGGAAGTCGGTGCCGTACAGGTAGGTCAGGCTGTTGTTTTGCCACTGCATCGGGTAGGCAACGGCCGAGGCGCTGAACGCAAGTCCGAGCGCGCTCAGTGCGGTAACGGTCAATCTGGTCATTCGGGTACGGCTCCGGTGGGCTGAGTCACATTTGCGGAGCGCATCTTAAAGCAAACCAGGGCAAGTTCCAGCGATTTCAGCGAAGCCGTGCGGGCGCCGTTTCAGTCGTCCGTTTTCGCCTGGTTCGGGGCAGCTTGGCCAGGTCGGCGCATGTCGCACATCAGTCGGGTCATGGTGTCGCTGTTCAGCGGGTGGCTCCAGTAGAAGCCCTGCATGTAGCGGCAGCCGTGGGCGCGCAGGGTTTGCAGCTGGGATTCGGTTTCCACGCCCTCGGCCAGAGCTTGCAGCCCCAGGTTGTGCGCCAGCGTGATCATGCTGCTGACGATGATCTGGTTTTCCGGGTCTGTGTCCAGGCCTTCGATGAACGAGCGGTCGATCTTGATCAGGCTGGCGTGGAAGCGCTTGAGATGGGCCAGTGAGGAATATCCCGTGCCGAAGTCGCCGATGGCGATACGCACCCCGAGAGCGCTCAATTGCTGCAGCTGCGACGTGGCGGCGATCGGGTCTTCCATGGCGATGCCTTCGGTCAGTTCCAGTTGCAGGTAGCTTGGATCGACCTGCCAGGTACGCAAGCTGTTGCGGATATGCCTGACCAGGTCACCGCTACGCAGCTGCATCATCGACAGGTTGATCGATACCGGTGGCGGATTCACGCCGTCGTCGATCCAGTGGCGGACCTGTGACAACGCCTGGTTCAGAACCCAGTCGCCGAGGGCGAGCATCTGTCCGCTCGCTTCGGCTACCGGAATGAATTCCACCGGACTCAGCTCGCCCAGTTGCGGATGTTCCCAGCGCAACAGCGCTTCCATACCGATGATCGAGTGGTCCTGCATGTCCCATTGCGGTTGGTACAGCAGCGACAGTTCAAGGTTGTCGATGGCCGAGCGCAGCGAGCTCTCCAATGTAAGCATCCGCGACATGCGCGTCTGAATCTCGCCGGTGAAAAATCGATACGTATTGCGGCCCTGCTGCTTGGCCAAGTGCATGGCCGCGTCGGCCCGGCGCGTCAGCTCATCGAAGCTGAGTCCGTCCTCCGGATAGATGGCAATGCCGATCGATGCCGACGGGCTGACCATCTGCCCGCCCACCGAGACCGGACGCACGATATTCTGTAGCAGCCGTTCGGCGACATGGGCGGCGGCGACGCTTTCCAGCCCCGGCAGGGCGAGAATGAATTCATCGCCGCCGTGTCTGGACAGTGTGTCTTCCTCGCGCAGTTGACCCCTTAGCCGCTCGGCCATGGCGATCAGCATTTCGTCACCGGCCTGATGACCCAGTGTGTCGTTGATGTTCTTGAAATGATCGAGGTCGATCGACATCAGTGCGACCGGCGCAGCGTTACGCTCGCTGATGCCCAACGCGAGATCGACGCGCTGGTGGAACAGTTTGCGGTTGGGCAGGCCGGTCAGGCTGTCGAACTGCGCCAGGCGGAGGATTTCCGATTCCTGTTGCTTGCTCTTGGTGACGTCCCGAGCCACGACGACAAAGCTGTCTGCGCCATCGACGTGCTTGGGCGCGGCGGATATCTGGAACCAGAACGTCTGACCCTTGATGTTCAAGCGGAACGGCTCGCTCTGCGCGTGACCCTGCACCTTGGCCAGGGCGAACGTGCGCTGACAGAGCGGCAGCGCCTCTCGCGGTAGCAGCGGGGCAATCAAGCGACCCTTCAGCGGCTGCGTGGTCAGTGCCATCAGTTCGTTGCCTGGGGCGTGGAACTCCGTTACCCGGCCGTCGCGGTCGATTTCCATGACAACGTCGGGTAACGCATCGAAAATGGCCTGCAGACGCTGCTGGGAGCGCTCGATCAGCTTGTAAGGTTGCTCGATGCTTTCGACGAAGATGGCCCGCACCAGAAAACCGTACGCAACGACCTTGAATACATGTCCGAGCGCTACCAGATGATGCGCGGAATTCTCATAGGTCGTGAAACACAGCTGCGTCAGAGCCATGGCACCCGCGGCGCCAAACAATGCCGCAGCATTGAAGGGCAGCGGCCGCCGCATGGCGAGCCAGAGCGCCAGCATGGCGATGGCGTTGACGGCGGCCAATCCGTGCTCGAAGCGAACCTTGGCGGGAGTGAGTCCTACTCCGGGAACATGCAGGGTGGGGAGCAGTTCGGGCAATCCCAGCGCCAGCACATGAAACAGCGCGACCGGGAGCATGACGGTGAGTAGTACGGCGAAGCGCTGGGCGCCGATCCGTGAGACGCGCCAGGGCGTCACTGCGACCCAAAGCATGGCGATGGCCGCCAGGGCGCGTGCGGCCAGCCAGAACAGAATGGACTTGTCCGAGCCGGATGGCGTGAAGTAAGTCGGCATACCGCTGAACGACAGCATATGACTGAAGTCGAGTATCGCCACCCCGAGAAACAGGCAGGAAAGCACCAGAAGGCTTCGGGATGACTGGCGCCGATGACTGCTCCAGCCAATCGCGAACACCATGCTAGCCATGATGATGGCGATGGTTTCGACCAGGGTATGCAGAGGCGGTGAGCCTGCCATGGCAGCAGCCGATGCGCGCAGACTTTCCGGAAGTGACACGAAGCGGGCGACCAGATACACCGCGGCCATTGCCGCCAGCACCAGCGCAACGGACTTCAGCCCATGGCGGTGACTGGGGTGCCGGCGGCGGAACGGCGACAGGCTGCTAAGCTCAGGTTGCATCGAAGACGAATCCTTGGACCAGGCCCATTTGCGACAGGTGTCGCGTGCTCATGTCCGAAAGCATATCGCCATCAGTCGGGGAATGCATTGACTTGTCGTGCCGCGGACTTATCCGCGTCGCTTGGTGTGTTGCGCCATTGGTGGAATGGCCAGGCTGGCTGGCCGGGCTCATAATGTCGGTCCGGACATAGACGGTGGATTCCCTTCATGTTGTTGCGCGGTTTGACTTGGCTGATTGTGTTCCAGCTGTTGGGCACTGGCCTGAACCAAATGTTCCTCTCATTCCTCCCGGGTCCCATCATCGGCATGGTTCTGCTGCTGGTCTTCCTCATTCTTCGCGGCAGCGTCGGGGAGCCCATCGATATGGCGGCGGGAGGGCTGCTCAAGTACTTGCCCCTGATTCTGGTGCCTCCAGCGGTGGGCGTGATGATGTACGGTGCGGAAATTGCCGAAGACGCCTGGGCTATCCTGGGCAGTCTGGTACTCTCTTTTATTTTCACATTGCCGTTGTGCGGTTGGCTGATGCAGCGGCTCATCCGTCGGCAGGCGAGGGCGCCGCATGAGTGATTTGCTGCAGATCGGCTGGCTGGCGATCATCGAGCATCCACTGTTCTTCATCGGCCTGACGTTGGTGGCCTACCAGCTGAGCCTGGTGGTGTACGAACGCACGCGTCTGCCCTTGCTGCACCCGGTGTTGGGATCGATCGCGATCCTCGTCGTTGTGCTCTGGCTGCTCGATGTGCAGTTCCCCACCTACCGCGACGCAGTCGGACCTCTTCTGGTATTGCTGGGGCCGGCAACGGTGGCTCTGGCTGTGCCGTTGTATCTGAACCTGCGAAGGATACGCCAGTTCTTCTGGCCGATCCTGATCACGCTGCTGGTAGCCGGCGTCTTTGCCACGGTCAGTGTGATTGCGCTCGGGTGGCTGCTGGGCGCAAGCCCTGCGGTATTGATGACGCTGGCGCCGAAGTCGGTAACCACGCCAATCGCCATGCTGGTGGCCGAGCAGATCGGCGGCATTGCCGCGCTGGTAGCCGTATTCGTCATGTTCACCGGCGTGCTCGGGGCGGTCATCGGGCCCTGGCTACTGTCGCGCTGCGGTGTCTCGCATCCGGCCGCGCGAGGTATGGCCATGGGCCTGACGGCGCATGCCGTGGGCACGGCTCGGTCTCTGGAAGAGAGCGAGGAGGCAGGCGCGTTCTCCGCACTGGCAATGAGTCTGATGGGGATAGCTACGGCCGTGCTGCTGCCGCTGGCGGTGGCAGCCTGGTATTGGCTCGGCGGTTGACTGCCGCTGCGGCAGACTGCCGCGCAGGCGGAACATCGCGACGAGGTGCGTAGTCACAGTCTAGGGTCGAGTGCCACGGCCCTGATCCCGCACGCGGGCAGATGACCTGCCAGTTCCCAGCCAGGAGTGCCTTTGATGGATTTGGATCCGTTACTGCTGTCACGCTTCCAGTTCGCCTTCGTGGTCTCGTTCCACGCGATTTTTCCGGTCTTTACCATCGGTCTTGCCTCGTATATCGCCTTCCTGGAAACCCTGTCGTTCAAGACCGGCAATCCGGCCTGGGAGCAATTGTCCAAGTTCTGGGTGCAAGTCTTCGCCGTGGTATTCGCCATGGGCGTAGTGTCGGGCATCGTCATGTCGTTCCAGTTTGGCACCAACTGGAGCAACTTCTCCTACTCGGCCGCCAACTTCATCGGACCGGTACTCAGTTACGAGGTGGTGACCGCGTTTTTCCTCGAGGCCGGTTTTCTTGGCGTGTTGCTGTTTGGGCGAGACCGCGTACCCAAGGGGGTGCACCTGTTCGCTGCCTACATGGTTGCGATTGGCACCTTCGTCTCGGCTTTCTGGATTCTCGCCACCAATAGCTGGCTACATACGCCGGACGGCACCGAGTTGCGCGATGGCATCTTCCATGTGACCTCCTGGTATGACGCGATCTTCAACCCCTCTTTCCCGTATCGCTTCACGCACATGGCGATTGCTTCGTTTCTCACCGGCTCCTTCGTGGTGGCTGGCGTCAGCGCCTGGTATCTGCTCAACGGGCGAGAGGTCGAAGCCAACCGCAAGGCACTGTCGATGTGCCTGTGGGTGATACTGATTCTGGCGCCGACCCAGGCGGTGGTTGGCGACCTGCACGGCCTGAACACCTTCGAACATCAGCCGATGAAGATCGCGGCGATGGAGGCGAACTGGGAAACCCAGGACAAGGTTCCGCTGTTGCTGTTCGCCCTGCCTGACCGGGACCTGCAGGACAACCGTTTCGAAATCGGCATTCCCAAGCTCGGCAGCCTGATTCTTACCCACCAGTGGGACGGCGAGGTCCCGGGGCTGCGCGAAGTGTCGGTGGAAGATCAGCCCCCCGTGTGGATCGTGTTCTACGCGTTTCGCATCATGGTGATGATGGGGCTGCTGATGATCGGCTTCGGTCTGGCCGGGCTATGGCTGCGTCGCGGCGGTCGTTACTGGCGCGCTCCGTGGTTCCTGCAGGGGCTGCGATTCATGAGTGTGGCCCCCTTCATTGCGGTGCTCGCAGGCTGGGTCGTGACCGAGGTCGGTCGGGCGCCCTGGCTGGTGTACGACATCGTGCGCCACGAGGAAGGCCTGACGCCCTCACTCACAGGCGGCATGGCGTTGTTCACGCTGATCGGTTACATCGCGGTCTACGCGGCGATCTTCGGCGCGGGTCTGTACTACCTGTTTGGGGTGCTGCAGGCGGGCATCTACGTCGAGGATCCGAGGCTGTCCGATCATGCAGACCAGGCCGAGCGACCGATGCGGCCGCTGTCGGCGACTCACGTTCGCTTCGAACATGAGAACAAGGAGCACTGACCATGGAAAATTTCGATCTGTCGATGATCTGGGCCGTGATCATTTCCTTTGCGGTGATCATGTATGTGCTGATGGACGGGTTCGATCTGGGTGTGGGCATCCTATTCATGTTCGCGCCCGATGAGGACGCCCGCGACGTGATGATGAACTCGGTGGCGCCGATCTGGGATGGCAACGAGACCTGGCTGGTGCTGGGTGGCGTAGGGCTTCTGGCAGCCTTCCCGCTGGTGTACTCGATCCTCCTTCCGGCGTTGTATATAGGCGTTTTCCTGATGCTTGCCGGGTTGATCTTCCGCGGAGTCGCCTTCGAATTCCGTTTCAAGGCGCGCAGTTCGCGGTATCTCTGGAACTGGGCTTTCGCTGGTGGTTCCTTTTTGGCGGCGTTCGCTCAAGGTGCGGTGGTAGGAACCTACATTCAAGGTTACGAAACGGAAGGGTTGGTTTATTCGGGAGGCCCGCTCGACTGGCTTACGCCGTTCACAGTGGTCACCGGGATCGGACTGGTTGCGGGCTATGCGCTGCTTGGCTGCACCTGGATCATTCTCAAGAGTGAGGGTTACATCCAGGCATGGGCTTACCGACTGGCACCCTGGCTATTGCTGGCGGTGCTCCTGGTGTTCGTGGTCATCAGCGCCTGGACTCCGCTGGTGGACCCGGCCGCCTACGAGCGCTGGTTCGCTGATGTGCGCTGGATCTGGATATTCCCGATTCTGGCCGGCCTGAGCGCGGTACAGATCCTGCGCAGCGTGTTCAAGCGGCAACAGGCGTGGCCGTTCCTGGCGACCATGAGCATGTTCGCGGCGACTTATTTCGCCCTGCTCTGGACCCGCTGGCCTTACGTCATCCCGCCGAATTTCACGCTGTGGGATGCGGCGTCGGCGCCCGAGTCGCAGCTGTTCCTGCTGATCGGGGTGCTGTTCGTCATACCTATCATCCTGATGTACACCGCCTGGGCTTACTGGGTATTCCGCGGCAAGGTCCGGGTGGGTGAAGGCTATCACCATTGACCGCCAGCGCCGCGCTCGTGCGCGGCAATGGTTACAGCGCTACCAGCGCCCGGTCAGATCATGGTTGCTCGGCGCGCTCGCTGCGGCGTTATGCAACGTCGTCGCCACGGTGCTGCAGCTGGGGCTGATGGCCTGGCTGATCCAGCGCATTCTGGTTGATCAGGTCTCGGTATCGCAGCTGCTGAAGCCGGCGATGGCCCTGGCTTGCGCGGTGTTGTTGCGAGCGCTGAGCCAGGCGCTGCATGACTATTGCGCCCAGCGGGCGAGTGCCAGGGTGCGTCAACAGGTCCGCTTCGATTTGCTGCAACGCTGGGCCGTAGCCGGGCCGGTCGGGCTCGCTGGCCGCTCTAGCGCAACCCTGGCCAACCACTGGATAGAACAGGTCCAGGCTCTGGACGGCTATTACGCCCGATTCGCCACCCAGCAGTGGCTGGCGCTCGCCGGTCCGCTACTGATCGGTCTGGTCGTGCTCTGGCAGGACTGGGTCGCCGCGCTATTCCTGTTTCTCGCAGGGCCGCTGATCCCCCTGTTCATGGCTCTGGTAGGGATGAGCGCCGAACGGCTCAGCCAGCAACATGTGCTTGAGGCAGGGCGGCTGGCAGGGCACTTTCTTGACCGCGTACGTAGCCTGACCACGCTGCAGCTGTTCGGCCAGGTGCCAGCCGCGGTTGCAGACGTTCGAGCCGCTGCTGACCGCTATCGGCGAATCAATATGCGCACTCTGCGGGTGGCATTCCTGTCCTCGGCGGTTCTGGAGTTCTTTGCCGCAGCCGCCATCGCCGTGGTGGCGATGTACATCGGCTTCGGCCTGCTCGGCTATATCGACTTCGGCCCGGCCGGAGAGCTCACGCTGTTCTCAGGGCTGTTCATTCTGTTGCTGGCGCCCGAATTCTTCCAGCCGTTGCGTACGCTTGCCCAGCACTACCATGATCGCGCGGCTGCTTTGGGCGCTGCCGATACCTTTGCCGACTTCGAACGGGAGGGCGATGATCCGCAAACCGTATCGGCTGGCTCCGCAACCGCGCCGCAAGCCTGGGCGCAGCAAGTGCGTGTCGATGCCCTGGGATTAAGTTATCCGGGCCGCGGCAGAGTACTGGACGGCGTCGAGCTGCACGTTCAGCGCGGCGAGGTGGTTGCACTGGTCGGACCGTCCGGTTCGGGCAAGTCGAGCCTGTTGCACTGTCTCGCTGGGTTCGTCACGCCGGATACTGGCTCGATCACCGTGTTCGGCAAGCCGGCCGGTTCGTTGCCGGTCGCCTGGCTGGATCAGCGTCCCTTGCTGATCCAGGGTAGCTGGGCGGATAACCTGCGCTTTACGGCGCCGGATGCACGGCCGCAGGCGATGCGCGCTGCGCTGGACGCTGCCGGGCTGACCGACCTGCTCGATCAGCAGGCGGCCGGTCTCGATGCGCCGCTTGGCGAACAGGGTCGCGGTCTGTCGGGAGGGCAGGCCAGGCGCCTGGCCCTGGCCCGCGCCTGGCTGATCCGATCCGATCTGGTGCTGCTTGATGAACCCACCGCCGGACTCGACGAGACCAGTCAGCAACCGGTCATCGAAGCCATCGCTCGCCTGGCTGCCAGCGGCCGTACCGTGATAGTTGCCACTCACCATCCTGCACTGATGACCGTCGCAGATCGCTGCCTACGCGTTGAGCAGGGGCATCTGTACCATGCGTGACATCTGGCCGTGGGTACAGCTCATACTCGTCCGGCGGGTGCGCCTGGCCGTCGGAGCGCTGCTCATGGCGCTGACCATCGCCGGTGGCATCGGTCTGCTGGCCTTGTCCGGCTGGTTCATCACCGCAACCGGCCTGACGGCGTTGCTCTGGGCAAGCGGCACCCGGACGCCGTTCGATGTCTACATACCCGGCGGCGGAATCCGCTTCTTCGCGCTTACTCGGACGCTGTCCCGCTACGCCGAGCGCCTATACAACCACGACACCGTGCTGCGGCTGCTCGCCGATCTGCGAACAGCGCACTTCAGCGCCATGAGCAAGCTTGACGCCGCGACACTGGCGCGCTGGCGATCAGCGCAGTGGCTGAACCGGCTGACTGCGGATATCGATGCGCTGGACAACCTCTATCTGCGTCTGTTGGCGCCACCGCTGGTTGCCTTGCTGGGCGTCGTCGGCATATCGCTCCTGATCGGCTGGTATCAGCCCCGTTCCGCTCTGTGGGTCGCTGCGGCTCTGATTGCGCTGCTGATGTTGAATACGCTCGGAGTCGCCTGGTGGACCCGGCGTCTCGGCGCGAGCCAGGTCGAGCGGGTCGACACCCTGCGCAGTGAGGCGGTGGAGCATGTCCAAGGCCTGGCGGAGCTGACAGCGGCGGGTGCCCGGCTCAGTCATCAATCCCGTCTGCTGCGCATCAGCGCTGCCAGCCTCGCCGAGGAGCAGGGGCTGCGCGGCCGCACGGCGCTGGTTCAGGCTGCATCGACCGTCGTCATGCAGGGCGCGGCATTGGGCGTGTTGTTCGGCGCCTTGCTGGCCTATCGTGATGGTGCGCTGAGTGGTCCGGTCGCGGTGATGCTGACGTTGGCGGTAATGGGGCTGGCCGAAGCCTTTGCCGGCTTGCCGGCCGCCTTCGCCATGTTCGGCGCGACCCGGCGCGCTGCGCAACGCCTCAACGAGCAGCGGCGGGTGCAGTCGAGTCTGGTCGATCCCGGCGGTGCTGCCGCACCATCGGCCGGACTTCCCGACCTGTCCTTCGAGGACGTCTGCGTTGCGCATGCCGGGATCCAAGCCTTGACCCTAATGGTCGAGCCAGGCGAGCGGCTGGCTATCATCGGGCCCTCCGGCTGCGGCAAATCGACCCTCGCTGATCTCGCTGCGCGGCTGATCGATCCCGATCACGGCAGGCTGTGCTCGGGCGGCGTATCGCTGCGCGACCTGTCCCTGGATAGCTGGCGTGAACGGGTCGGTTATCTGACCCAGCGCACCGAGCTGATGCACGACAGCATCGCAGCGAACCTGTGGCTCGCTCGGCCTGATGCCTCTTTCGAACGACTCTGGTCGGTACTTGAGCTGGTCGAGCTCGGCGATGCGGTGGAAGGATTCGCCGACGGCATTCTCACTTGGGCAGGCGAGTCTGGCCGACAACTGTCCGGCGGCGAGGCGCGGCGCGTTGCGCTGGCGAGAGTACTGCTCAAGGATTCGCCCTTCGTTATTCTCGATGAGCCGTTCAGCGGTCTCGACGAGGCGACAGCAGAGCGTATACGCAACAACCTCGAACCCTGGCTGGCGGGGCGCACCGTACTGATGTTCGCCCATGCTGCCGAAGCGCTGCCGCACGCCGACCGGCAGCTCAGCTGGAGCCAGCTGAACCGCCGCTAGGCTGCGTCGCTACCAGGTATCGACGAATGGTCGCAGGCCGCGTTGCAACGACTCTGGCGGTGCCGAACTGAGCCCGCGCAGCAGCCAGTCGCGCGTCTCGACCGGATCGATGACGGCGTCGATCTCCAGGAAGCTGGCCATGCTCAAGCCTTTGCCGCGCTGATAGAGTTCGGCAACCAGCTTCTCGAACAGCTTCTGCCGCTCGCCTTCGTCCTCGATAGCCGCCAGCTCCTTGGCATAGCCCAGGCGCACGGCGCCTTCCAGTCCCATGGCCCCGAACTCGCTGCTCGGCCAGCCGATGGTGAACATCGGCGCATGGAAGCTACCGGCTGCCATCGCCTGGGCGCCCAACCCATAGCCTTTGCGCAGCACCACGGTGAAGAACGGAATCTTCAGGCTGGCGGCGGTGACGAACATGCGCGAGACATGGCGTACCGTGGCCTGGCGCTCGGAATCCGGGCCGACCATGAAGCCGGGCGTGTCGCAAAGCGAGACCATTGGCAACCCGTGAGCCTGACACAGCTGCATGAAGCGCGCGGCCTTGTCACCGGCAACGGCATCAATGGCGCCGCCGAGGTGCATGGGGTTGTTAGCGATCAGGCCGAAGGCTTTGCCGTTGATACGCACCAGCGCGGTGATCAATCCCGGCGCGAACTGACGGCGCAGCTCAAGTACCGAGCCGTTGTCGGCCAGGGTCTCGATGACCTGCCGGATGTCGTAAACTCGCAGGCGATTCTCCGGAATCAGATGGCGCAGGCGGCGTTGATCCGCGCATTCGCCGCCGGGCAGGTCGCCCTGGAAATAGGAAAGATATTGCTTGGCCACGCGGGTGGCTTCGGCCTCGTCCGGCACCACCATGTCCACGACGCCGTTGGGCCCGTGCATGCTGGTGGGGCCCACTTCTTCTGGTGTGTAGCGACCCAGTCCGCCGCCTTCGATCATCGCCGGCCCGGCCATGCCGATGGTGGCGTTTTCGGTAGCGATGATCACATCGCAACAACCGAGCAGCGCCGCATTGCCGGCGAAGCAGCGACCGGAAACCACACCGACCAGCGGAACCTGCCCGCTGAGCCGGGCCATACGCATGAAGGTGGTGCAGTCGAGCCCGGCCACGCCGACCTTGTCGATGTCCCCCGGCCGGCCGCCGCCGCCTTCGGTGAAGAACACCAGCGGCAAGCGCCACTGCTCGGCCAGCTCGAGCATGCGGTCGGTCTTCTTGTGGTTCATCACGCCCTGGGTGCCGGCGAATACCGTGTAGTCGTAACTCATCGCCATGCAGCGTGCGGCTTCGGCACCGAAGTGCTCGGCGTTGACCGTGCCGATGCCGGTGATGAGTCCGTCAGCCGGACTCATCTTCAAAAGGTCCTCATGGCTGCGGCGGGTGCGCTGGGCGGCCAGGGCGAAGCCGCCGTATTCCATGAAGCTGCCGTCATCGAGCAGATCGGCCAGGTTCTCCCGGGCGGTGCGTTGACCGGTCTTGCGGCGCTTGGCGACGGCTTCCGGGCGGCGCTCGTCGGTGAGGTCGGCGCGGCGCTGAAGCAGTTCATCCAGGTCGGCGCGAATATGATCGAGGTCGACACTTTCTTCGCTCTGTACCTCTCCGGCGGCCACCTCGGCCGGCTCGACAAAGGCCAGCGGGCTGCCTTCGAACAGGCTGGCGCCCGGTTCGACCGGCAAGGCTCGAATGATCCCGCCCTGTTCGGCCTTGACCACGAACTCCATCTTCATCGACTCCAACACAGCGATCGGCTGGCCGGGCGCGACGGCGTCACCTTCGCTTACTGCCAGACTGACCAGAACGCCCTGAACCGGTGCGGCAAGCGCTACGGTGCCGGCCGGAGCGTCGATCTTCTGTTGTGCGTCCGCGCTATCGGCGGAGCGGCTGAAGAACAGATCCTGATGTTCCGAATCGGCCACCAGGGAAGCCGCATGGGTTTCGATAAAGCGGGTATTGACCTGATTGGCCTGGACCGAGGGGTGTTGCACCAGGTTGCGCAGGAACGCCAGGTTGCTCGCAACGCCTTCCAACCGAAATTCGCATAGCGCGCGATAGGCGCGGCGCAACACGCCGGCAAAGTCGGCATCGGCATGCACGATCAGCTTGGCCAGCAGCGAGTCGAAGCTGGGGCTGGTGGTGTAGCCGCTGTAGCCGTAGCCGTCGACACGGATGCCGGGGCCGCTCGGTGGTTCGTAGACGGCCAGCGTGCCACCTGAAGGTTTGGTGCTGGCATCGGCGGCCATGGTCTCGAGATTGACGCGAAGCTGAATGGCATAGCCACGCGGCGCAGGAATGTGCTGTTGCTCAAGTTTCAAGTCGGCCAGGGTCGCGCCGCCAGCCAGACGCAGCTGGATTTGCACCAGATCCAGCCCGGTCACCGCTTCGGTCACCGTGTGCTCGACCTGAACGCGCGGGTTGGCTTCCATGAACACGAACTGGTGGGTGTCGTCGTCGACCAGAAACTCGAAGGTGCCGAGCCCGCGATATCCAGCGGATCCGGCGAGCTGCAGGGCGGCGTCCAACAGCCTCTGGCGAAGCTCGGCTCCCAGCGTCGGGCTCGGTGCAATCTCCAGTACTTTCTGATTGCGCCGCTGCAGCGTGCATTCCCGCTCCCAGACGTGCGCGACTGACTTGCCGTCGCCAATGACCTGAACCTCAATGTGCCGGGCATTCTCGATCAGCCGCTCGACATATAGGTCGCCTGAGCCGAAGGCCGAGCGCGCCTCCGAGCTGCAGCGGGCATAGGCCTCGTCCAGTTCGCCAGGGTTGTGAACGGCGCGCATGCCGCGACCGCCGCCCCCGGCCAGCGCCTTGAGCATGACCGGCCGGCCGCCGTGGTCTTCCATGAATCGCCGCGCCTCGTCCAGGCTGGTGGCCTGGTTAGTCCCCAGACCCAGCGGTACGCCGATTTCGATTGCCAGTTGCCGGGCACGTGACTTGTCGCCAAACAGGTCGAGCACCTCGGGTGACGGGCCGACAAAGGTAATGCCGGCCTCGGCGCAGCGCCGCGCCAACTCGCTGCTTTCGCTGAGAAAGCCGTAGCCCGGATGCAGTGCGTCGCAGTGGCTCTCGCGTGCCACCGCGATCAGTTGGTCTATGTCCAGATAGGCGGCTGCGCCCCGGCCCGTCAGAGCGTGTGCGACATCAGCCTTGCGCACGTGCAGCGACTGGGCGTCGTCTTCGGCGTAAACCGCCACAGTGGGAATATCCAGCTCGGCCGCAGCGCGGGCGATGCGGATGGCGATTTCGCCGCGGTTGGCGATCAGCAAGCGTTCAAATGGCATGAGTTAGTTGATCCATTCCTGCAGGTCCTGTTTCTTTACCTTTCCGGTAGCGGTCATCGGCAATGAGTCGACCAGCCTGACCTCCGGCACCTTGTAGATGGCCATGGACTGGCGGCACCAGTCCATCAATGCCTCGGCTGTCAGCCCGCTGCCGGGCTTGGCGACGACAAAGGCGACCGGGCATTGCCCGCGCTTTTCATCGGCACGACCAATCACCGCCGAGGCGAGAAGGTCCGGATGCTGGCCGAGCATGGCTTCCAGTTCGCTGGGGAACACGCTCATGCCGTTGACCTTGAGCATTTCTTTGCGCCGTCCGAGATAGCGGATATGACCGGTTTCGGTAATTACGCCGCTGTCGCCGGTGTGCAACCAGCCATCGCGCAGCGCATCGGCGCTGGCCTCCGGCTTGTTCCAGTAGCCTTTGAGCAGCGATGGCGAGCGCACACAGAGCTCGCCTTCTTCACCGAGCGGCAGCAGTTCGCCCGTTTCAAACGCACACACCTTGAACTCGGTGCCGGGCACCGGCAGGCCGACGAAGGTGGGTGCGGATTTGAGGTCGAAGTTGTCGTCCTGCATGCCGGCAGTGAATGTGTCGCAGGTGTGCGTTTCGGTCATGCCGAAGCTGGTTTCGAAGAACGTGCAACCGGTCAGTTCCCGCCAGCGGCTGCGGTACTCGGGGGTGAGCTTCTTGATGAATGACACGCAGCTGGTGATCTGCAGCGAACTCAGATCAAAATCGGCAACGCGGGGATGGTCGAGCACTTCCGAGGCGCTATCGACCAGCAGACCGGTATGGCTGACCTTGTAATGTTGCACCGCGGCCATGAAGGCTTCGGCGTCCCAGCGCGCCAGCAACACCAGCGTGGTGCCGCTGAATACCGGATAAAGCAGCCCGGCGTTTTCGCCGGCGATCCAGAATTCCGGCATGAAGTTCAGGCTTATCCGGTCCGGATCGAGCCCCAGCGCAACAGGCAGGAAGCTGGCGCAGGTATACAGCATGTCACCGTGGGTGTGAATGCAGCCCTTCGGCAGGCCGGTCGTGCCGCCGGTGTAGTTGAGCGCAGCGATGTCATCCAGGGCCAGTTGCGGTAGCCGTTCGGCAGGCTGGGTTCTGGCCAGCGCAGGGAGCAGGTCGACGCTGTCGGTGACCTCCAGCTTCGGGGCCCGGAGCAGGTCGGGCACAGGGATCGGTGGTTCGGCAGGGCAAAGCTCGGACAGGCTGGTACTGATCACGACGTTGAGCTCGGTCTGGTCGCGTATCTCGCGGACCACGGGCAACAGTTGATCGAAACAGACGATGGCTGTGGCCCCGCTGTCCTTGAGCTGGTAGGCAAGCTCCATGCCCTTGGCCATCGGGCTGACCGGGGCATGAACGGCGCCGGCTTTGAGGATGCCGTAGAACGCGACATGCAGCTGCGGACAGTTGGGCATGAACACGGCCACGCGATCCCCGGGGGCGACGCCAAGCGAATACAAAAGCGCGGCGCAGCGGTCGCTGAGGTCGTCGAGCTCAGCGTAGGTGGTGCGGTGCCCGTAGTATTCGATGGCAGGCCGTTCGGGCGTGTGGCGCGCCCAGTGGCGCAGATATTCTGTCAGCGGCTGTTCGCCGAGGGGATATTGCGGCTCGACCGGCTTGCCTGCCGGCCAGGCCTGTTGCTGAAGCGCTTTCAGGTTGCTGAGATAATCCCGCTCTAGCATGGCTGCTTGCCTCTTGTTCTTGTCTGTCCTTGCAGCTTAGGGACAGACAAAGCCAGAGTGAAGCTCGGCAAGCGAGAGCATGGGTGTCATCGACATGCTGAATTGCCGGCGATAATCACCGGCAAGCATTTTGTCAGAACAATTCCAGCGGTGTAGCGGCGTCGTCCACGCTGTATCCGTTATCGTCCAGTTCGCTGAACGGCGGTGGCGCATCCTCGTCCTTGAACACTTCGAAATAACCGTCAGTCGAGCCCGGGCGAGTAGAGCGGCCTGTCTCCGGATCGATGCGCACGCTGACCAGCCCCTCAGGCATCGGCTGGCTGTGCTCCGGGCGACCTTCGAGCGCCTGGCCCATGAAGCGCATCCAGATCGGCAGGGCGGTGGTGCCACCAAACTCGCGCCGTCCCAGTGTGGCCGGCTGATCGAAGCCCACCCACACGGTCACTACCAGATCCGCGTTGAAGCCGGAAAACCAGCCGTCCTTCTGATCGTTGGTGGTGCCGGTCTTGCCTGCCAGGTCTTCACGGCCCAGTTCGCGCGCGCGCACGGCGGTACCGCGACTGATGACGTCCTTCATCATGCTGGTCAGCTGGTAGGTGGTGCGCGGATCGACCACGCGTTCGGCGACCGGGACGTCATCCTGGAGCGGTGCCAATGTCTTGTCTCGGTATTCCGCCAGACGTGACTGCATACGTTCGAGGGCCGCTTCTGCCACAGGCGGCTGCGTCAGATGCACAACCTGCCTGAAACGGTCTTCGACGCGGTCGATCACGTAAGGCCGCACCGCGTAGCCGCCGTTGGCGATGACGCTGTAGCCCTGAGCGATTTGCAGCGGTGTGAGTTCCGACGTACCCAGGGAGGCGGAGAGATTGCGCGGCAACTCCTCCCGACGAAAGCCGAAACGCTGAATGTAGTCCAGGGAGCGATCCACGCCCATATCCTGCATCAGCCTGATCGAAACCAGGTTGCGCGAGCGGTACAAAGCTTCGCGAAGGCGAATCGGACCGAGAAAGTCGCCGCCAGAGTTCTGCGGCCGCCACTCGGTATCCTGGAATTCATCGACGTACACCAGGGGCGCGTCATTGACCAGGCTCGCCGGTGTGTAGCCGTTATCGAGCGCTGCGGCATAGAGGAACGGCTTGAAGCTCGACCCTGGTTGCCGACGAGCCTGGGTGACGCGGTTGTACTTGCTCTGCAGGAACGAGAAACCGCCAGTCAGCGCCTTGATGCTGCCATCGCTGGGCTCGAGTGCCACCAGGGCGCTCTGCGCCTGAGGCAATTGCGCCAGGCGGTAGGCTTCGTCACCTGTCGGCGCGACCCGCAGTACGTCGCCCTTGGCCAGAATGTCCCGGGGCGCCTTCGGCACAGGGCCGAGACTGTCGACGCCAAGCTGGGGCCGCGCCCATTTCATCTGTTCCCAGGGAATGGCCGCCTCACTTCCGTCGCGCAGCACGATGATTGCCTGGTCGCTCTCGACCGTCGTGACGATGGCCGGAACCAGGCCGCCGAGGGCCGAATACTGGCGCAGTAATCGCTGGTACTCCTCCGGGGTCGCTTCGGGGTGCCTCGCCTCCGGCCCGCGGTAGCCATGCCGGCGATCGTACTCCATCAGACCCTCGCGCAGCGCGCGGTTGGCGTGCTGCTGCAGTGTGCTGTCGATGGTCGTGTAGACATGATAGCCGTCGGTATAGGCCGCATCTCCGTAGCGATCGATCATTTCCAGCCGGGCCATTTCCGCCACATAGGGCGCTTCCACGTCCAGATCGGCGCCATGGTTGCGGGCGGTGTTGGGGGTCGCCACTGCTTCGTCATAGGCTGCCTGGTCGATATAGCCAAGGCCCAGCATGCGCTGCAGGATCCAGTCGCGGCGAATCTTGGCCCGCTCCGGATTGGCGATCGGGTTGAAGCGAGAGGGCGCTTTGGGCAGGCCAGCGATCATGGCCAGATCAGCCAGTGGCAGTTCCGAAATGGTCTTGCCGTAGTACACCTGTGCTGCTGCCTCGATGCCGTAGGCTCGGTTGCCGAGGTAGATCTTGTTGACGTACAGCTCGAAGATTTCCTGCTTGCTCAGGTTGCGCTCGATCTGCAGTGCCAGAAGGATCTCATTGATCTTGCGGGAAAATACCCGGTCGCTGGTCAGGAAATAGTTCTTCGCGACCTGCATGGTGATGGTGCTTCCGCCGGTCTGGATCTGTCCGGTGCTGATCAGCTCGCCGACCGCCCGCGCCAGGCTGGACGGATCGACACCGTGATGGTTCAGGAAGTTGTCATCCTCCGCAGCCAGAAGTGCCAGTATAAAGTTATTCGGCACCCGGTCGAAATTGATAGGGAAGCGACGCATTTCGCCGAATTCAGCGATTAATTTGTGATCGGTGCTGTATATCCGTAACGGGGTTTGCAGTTGTACGTTACGAAGTGTTTCAACATCCGGTAAAGCAGGGCTAAGATAGAGCGCTACCCCGCTCAGGCCCAGCAACGGAGCGCTTGCCAGAGCCAGCAGCGACCAGAGAATAAATTTGACGAAACGCATGAGGGAGAGGGATTTCCCTGATAATTGAGATGGTTAGCTACAGGCTAAGGTGAGAACGGGTTAACAGTCTGCATTATAAGCGCATTTTTTTCGATTTCGCCATTTGCGCTTGCACAGCGACTGTTATTTAATGTAGGAAAACATAAACCGTCCGTAAGTGTCGGTCGCTGATAGGAAATTGGCTGTGCTAGGGCTCATAAAAAAGAAGTCGAATGCGCTTCTGGGTATCGACATCAGCTCCACGACCGTGAAGCTGCTTGAACTCAGTCGCTCCGGTAACCGCTACAAGGTCGAAGCCTACGCGGTTGAACCTCTCCCTCCGAGCGCGGTGGTAGAGAAGAATATTGTCGAGCTCGAAGGCGTCGGTCAGGCGCTGGAAAAGGTCCTCGCGCGTTCTCGAACCTCACTCAAGCAGGCCGCCGTCGCGGTAGCCGGGTCCGCGGTGATCACCAAGATCATCGAAATGGATGCCGGTCTCGACGATGCCGAGATGGAAGAGCAGATCAAGCTCGAAGCTGATCAGTATATCCCTTACCCGCTCGACGAGGTCGCCATCGACTTCGAACTGCAGGGTCCCTCCGCACGAAATCCGGACCGGGTCGAAGTGCTGCTGGCGGCGTGCCGCCGAGAGAACGTCGATATCCGCGAAGCAGCGCTGGCTCTCGCAGGGCTCGATGTGAAAATCGTCGAGGTCGAGGCCTACGCCATGGAGCGTGCCTGTGAGTTGGTGGTTGGTCAGCTTGACGGTGGTGACCAGGCGCCGACCATCGCGGTCATCGATATCGGTGCGACCATGATGACGCTTAGCGTGCTCAGCAAGGGTCGTATCATCTACACCCGCGAGCAGCTGTTCGGCGGCAAGCAACTCACCGACGAGATTCAGCGCCGTTACGGACTGTCCCAGGAAGAAGCCGGTCTGGCGAAGAAGCAGGGCGGTCTGCCTGATGATTACGAGACCGAGGTGCTGGGTCCGTTCAAGGACGCAGTGGTGCAGCAGGTGTCACGCTCGCTGCAATTTTTCTTCGCCGGCGGCCAGTACAACGATGTCGACTACATCCTCCTTGCAGGCGGCACGGCTTCCATCCCGGGTCTTGACCAGCTGATCCAGCAGAAGCTGGGCACGACGACGCTGGTAGCCAATCCGTTCGCCAACATGACCCTGTCCAACAAGGTGAATGCGGTGGCGCTGAGCAACGATGCTCCGGCGCTGATGATCGCGTGCGGTCTGGCAATGAGGAGTTTCGACTAATGGCTCGCATTAACCTGTTGCCCTGGCGCGAGCAGCTCAGGGAAGAGCGAAAAAAGGAATTTCTGACCGTTCTGGTCCTCATCGTGCTGTTCGCCGGCGCGTTGATTTTCCTTGGTGATCGGGTTCTTAGTGGTCGCATCGACCACCAGAACGCCCGAAACGAATTCCTCCAGAAGGAAATTCAGGTGCTCGAGGCGCGGATCAAGGAAATCGAACAGCTTCAGGCCCGGCGCACCCAGTTGCTCGACCGGATGAAGATCATTGAGGATCTGCAGGGTAACCGGCCAATCATCGTCCGGGTGTTCGACGAAATGGCCAGAAGTCTTCCTGACGGGGTGTATTTCACTTCGGTCGAGATGAAGGGGCCGACCATCAATATCAAGGGTGGTGCGGAATCCAACAGCCGGGTTTCCAACCTGATGCGCCAGATGGACGCCTCGGAATGGTTGACTGCGCCGAATCTGACCGCGGTGCGTGCCGTAACCCAGGGAGCCGTCGATCAGGCCAACGTATTCGAACTGTCGGTACGTCAGACAGAGCCGGGTTCCCGCGCCGCTGAGGGAGAGCAGCAGCAATGAGTTTCGCTCAATCCATGGAAAGCCTGAAGAAGGTCGATCTGAACGACCTGGACTTCAACAATATCGGTGCCTGGCCCGGCGCGCTCAAGGTAATAGTCGCGGCTCTGGTGTTCATCGTTCTGGTGGGTCTCGGTTACCAGTTCCATCTGAAGGATCTCCGTGCCTCGCTCGAGCAGAGCGAAGCAAAGGAAGTGCAACTGCGTGATGAATTCACCCAGAAGTCCTTCCGCGCGGCGAATCTGGATGCATACAAGGAACAGCTTGCCGAAATCGAGGAACGCTTCGGCACCCTGCTCAAGCAGTTGCCAAGCGATACCGAGGTTCCGGGTCTGCTTGAAGACATCACTCAGATGGGCCTGAACAGCGGGCTAGAGTTCGAATCGATCACCTTGCAGCCGGAGGTGGTCCAGCCGTTCTACATCGAGTTGCCGATCAGCATCGTCGTGCAGGGCTCCTATCACGACATCGGCACCTTCGTCAGCAGCGTGGCCGGGCTACCGCGAATCGTAACGCTGCATGACTTCACCATCGCGCCTCTGGAAGACGGAAACTCCGACCTGCTCAAGATGAGCATCGTAGCCAAGACGTATCGCTACAACGAGGAGGGGGCGCAGCAATGATCATCATGAATCGTAAGTTGATCGCCGTAGCGGCGCTGGCCTCCATGCTGGCTGGCTGCGGCAACAGTGATTTCCAGGACCTGCAGGTCTTCATGGACGAAACACGGGCCAGACCCACCGGCAATATCGAGCCTTTGCCGCGGTTCCAGCCCTACGAGGCATTTACTTACAGTGCGACGTCCCTGCGCAGTCCGTTCCAGCCGCCGGTGCGGATCGATCTGACCAAGCGTGAGCGCGGCTCACAGGATATCCGGCCGGACGAGAACCGGACAAGGCAGTTCCTTGAAGGCTTCAACATTGAAGGCTTCGAGATGGTAGGAACGCTTAGTAATCAAGGTGGCATGCAAGCGCTGGTTCGTGGCGCTGGCAGCGTGCATCGAGTCAGGATTGGCGATTATCTGGGCCGCAATCACGGCCGCATCACCGGTATCGAGGAAGGGCGAATCGAAGTGATGGAGATAGTGCCAGACGGGGAAGGTGGTTGGTTGGAGCGCCCGCGTACACTCAGCTTGCCTGAGCGCGGTTAGGACAACCAGGGAGAGATAACATGAACTGTAAACAGTCACGCGTGGAACGCAATCAAATGCCTCTAACCAGGAAGTTTTCGCTCGCCGCGGTCTTGGCCGTGCTTAGCCCGTGGGTGGCCGCCGCCGACCTGCAGAATCTAGATGTGGCATCGCTGCCGGGCGAGAGGGTAGAGCTCAAGCTGACCTTCGACGAGCCCGTTACGGTCCCGAAAGGCTATACCATCGAGCAGCCAGCACGCATTGCGCTGGACCTGCCGGGCGTCAAGAACAAGCTGGGAGAGCGTAGCCGCGAGCTTGGTCTGGGCAACGCTCGCAGCGTCAATATCGTCGAGGCAAACGACCGCACACGTCTGATTGTCAACCTGACGAATCTGGCGCCTTACGCTACGCGTGTGGAAGGGAACAACCTGTTCATCCTGGTTGGGACCGACAGCGCGCCGGGCTACCGGGCCCCGGCCACTGCGAGTACTGCCTCGCCAGCGGCGGCCTCGTCGAACAACTGGAAGCCGGCCGATGAGCCCGCCGTGTCGGCCGCCGCCGCCGGTGGAAAATCCATCCGCAGCCTGGACTTCCAGCGTGGGGAGCAGGGCGAAGGCAACGTGATCATCGACCTGTCCGATCCGTCGATCCGCGTTGACGTGGACGAGCAGGCTGGGCGCGTCCGCCTGAATTTCCCGAATACCAGGCTGCCCGACGAGCTGCGAGTACGCCTGGACGTGAAGGATTTCGCTACGCCGGTCAACTTCATCAATGCCTCCACTTCTGGCGGCGACGCAACGATCAACATTGAACCAAGCGGGTACTACGAGCATCTGGTTTATCAGGCGGAGGATCGCCTGATCGTCAGCTTCAAGCCGTTAAGTCGCGGCGAAGTCGAGCGGCGTCGTGCCGACGAATTCGCTTATACCGGTGAGAAGCTATCGCTGAACTTCCAGAACATCGAAGTGCGCTCGGTGCTGCAGCTGATCGCTGATTTTACCGACCTGAACCTGGTCGCCAGTGATACCGTCGAAGGCAGTATCACGCTGCGCCTGCAGAACGTTCCATGGGATCAGGCACTGGATCTGGTACTCAAAACCAAAGGTCTGGACAAGCGCCAGATCGGTAACGTGCTGCTAGTTGCGCCGGCAGACGAGATCGCCGCGCGTGAGCGTCAGGAGCTGGAGTCCCAGCGCCAGATCGCCGAGCTGGCACCGCTTCGTCGCGAGCTGATTCAGGTCAATTACGCCCGTGCAGGCGACATCGCCAAGCTCTTCGCCTCGGTTACCGCCGGAGCCCAGGGTGAGCAGCGTGGATCCATTACCGTAGACGATCGCACCAACAGCATCATCGCGCTGGAAACTCAGGACAAGCTCGACGAGCTGCGCCGTATCGTCACCCAGCTGGACATTCCGGTTCGTCAGGTGATGATCGAGGCTCGGATCGTCGAAGCTAACGTCGGTTTCGACAAGGCGCTGGGTGTTCGTTGGGGCGGTAACGTAGACCTTGGGTCGCGTTTCAATGCCTTTGGTAAGGACGGAAGAATGGGCGTGACGGAGGATCCGAATCCAACCACGGTCACTCTGCCTGACGGTACTACCCAGGAAGTCTCCCGCACCACCGCCGGCTTTATCGGTATTCCCGAAGTCCCGCTCAATACCCCGTTCGTGGACATGGGCGTGATCGGCGCTACCTCTGGTATCGGCATCGGCTTCATTACCAATAACGCAATCCTCGACCTGCAACTGTCGGCAATGGAAAGCACCGGCAACGGCGAAATCATCTCCCAGCCGAAGGTTGTCACCTCCGACAAGGAAACCGCGAAGATCCTCAAGGGTTCGGAGATTCCGTACCAGGAGGCCAGCTCAAGCGGCGCGACGACGACGGCTTTCGCCGAAGCTGTACTGTCGCTGGAAGTGACCCCGCAGATCACGCCGGATAACCAGGTCATCATGGAAGTCGTCGTCACCAAGGACGAGCCTGACTTCACCAACGATGTGAACGGTGTGCCGACTATTCGCAAGAACGAAGTGAATGCCAAGATCCTGGTCGCTGACGGCGAAACCATCGTGATCGGTGGTGTATTCTCCAGCGAAACCACACAAGCGCAGGAAAAGGTACCCTTCCTGGGTGACCTGCCGGTGGTGGGCCGAGCGTTCCGTCGTGATATCACCTCGGAGAGCAAGACCGAACTACTGGTATTCCTCACGCCGCGTATCATCAATAACGGAGCGATTTCCGTTGCCAGGTAAGCACTTTGCGTAACGTGTTCCTCATAGGTCCGATGGGCGCTGGCAAAAGCACCATCGGACGCCTTCTTGCCAAGGAGCTGAAGTTTCCGTTCAAGGATTCTGATCGGGAGATCGAGGCCAGAACCGGCGCCGATATCCCGTGGATCTTCGACGTCGAAGGAGAGGAGGGTTTTCGCGAGCGTGAATCAGCAATGATTGCCGAGCTGACAGCGGAAGAGGGCATCGTGCTGGCCACCGGTGGTGGTGTGGTGATGCGTCCGGAAAACCGCAAAGCGTTGGCCAATGGTGGTTTGGTCGTCTACCTGCGCACGAGTGTCGAGCAGCAATTGCAACGCACTGCAAAGGATCGCCAACGTCCGCTTCTGCAGACCCCCGATCCGGAAAAAGTACTGCGGGACTTAATGGCCAGGCGTGATCCGCTATATCGGGAAATCGCCGATCTGACCATTGATACCGACCAGCGGGGGCCGAAGGTGGTCGTCAATACCATCGTCGCCCGACTGCGGGATTCGGCGAACTGATTCACTGATGCTCCTGCCGTTCCTCGTTTTCGCAGCGACTGCTCTGATGTATGCTGGCGGGCCAGCAACGGAGGGGTGTCATGCAGCGGTTGACGGTCGAACTCGAAGAGCGCAGTTATCCCATATATATCGGCGAAGGCCTTCTCCAGGATCCTGAGCTTCTTCTCGGGCATATCGCCGGGAAACAAGTCTGCATCGTCACTGACGATACGGTGGCCCCGCTTTATCTTGAACAGGTTCGCGCGCTGCTTTCCGGGCGCGAGGTGCTGTCGGTCGTCCTGCCCACGGGCGAAGCCTACAAGAACTGGGCGACGCTGCAGCAGATTTTCGATGCATTGCTCGGTCATCGCCATGATCGGCGTACCACGCTTGTCGCACTGGGTGGCGGCGTGATCGGTGATATGACCGGGTTCGCTGCGGCCTGCTATCAGCGCGGCGTCGACTTCATCCAGGTTCCGACGACGCTATTGTCCCAGGTCGACTCGTCCGTAGGGGGCAAGACCGGCATCAATCATCCTGCGGGCAAGAACATGATCGGCGCGTTTTACCAGCCCAAAGCAGTGCTGATCGATACGGCTACGCTGCGTACGCTGCCAGCTCGCGAGGTCAGTGCCGGCCTTGCGGAGATCATCAAGTACGGTCTGATCCGTGATCCCGCTTTTCTCGACTGGCTGGAAAGCAACATGGCCAGCCTGCGCAGTCTCGATTCGAGCCCGGTTACCGAAGCCATCGCACGCTCCTGCGCGATCAAGGCGGAGGTAGTTGGGGCGGATGAACGGGAGGGCGGCGTTCGCGCAATACTCAATCTCGGACATACATTCGGACACGCCATCGAGGCGCACCAGGGCTATGGTACCTGGCTGCATGGCGAGGCGGTCGGGGCTGGTATGACGATGGCGCTGGCCATGTCTGAACGGCTCGGCTGGATCGATCACGAGCATTATCGCCGCGCTGTCGCGCTCATTCGCGCAGCCGGGCTACCGGTAGCGCCCCCGCCGGAGATGGGCGTCGATGATTTCCTTCGGCTGATGTCCGTGGACAAGAAAGTCCTGGACGGCCAGCTTCGCCTGGTTCTTTTGCGCTCGCTGGGTGAAGCCGTAATCACCGCCGACTACCCATCCGATGCCTTACACGACACCCTTCGGAAAGACTATCCATGAAAGCAGAGCGGGACCCAGGCATCAACGCCGTCACTGATGAGCAAGCCGTGCTGGAATATTACCAGTTGAGTCATGATCCGTTTGCTCCGCGGACCCCGGGCTTCAAATTCTTCACGCCCCAGCGCAAACCGGTGCTGGCTCAGCTACATCATCTTGCGCGATTCGGCGGTCAGGTGCTGGTCGTCACGGGGCCGCGCGGAAGCGGAAAAACGCTGCTGAGGCAGGCGTTGGTAGCCAGTACCAACAAGGATGCAGCGCAATGTGTCGTCACATCCGGACGTGAAGCCGAATCTCCAGCTGTTCTGGTGGCTACCTTATGCCAGGCGGTGGGTGTGTCAGAGAAGTCGGTCGCGGCGTTGCTCGAGCGCGCCGAGCAGATGCACGACATAGGCATGCAGCTCTACGTTGTCGTGGACGATGCTCACCTGCTTGACGCCGAGTCGCTGCAGCTCCTCGCAGACCTCAGTCAGATTGATGCCAAATTCGCTCCGAAAGTATTCCTCTTCGGTGAGGACGTGCTGGCCGGCACCCTGGTGACGGCCGATATGGCAGACGACCAGCCCTGGTACCACCGCATCTCCCTGCAGGCCTTGAGCCTGGAAGAGACGCGAGAGTATCTGGCTCAGCGGCTCGAGGGCGCCGGACAGTCGATCGAGCTGTTCAGTGATGCGCAGGTAGCCTGGATCCATGAAGAAAGTGAAGGTTGGCCTGGGCGCATCAATGAAGCTGCCAAGCGTGCATTGCAAGATGATCGCGAAGATGTTGCGCCGGTCAGCGCTAGGCGCACGCCGATCATCCCCCGGCGTTCGCTGATTGCCCTGGTACTGGTATCGCTTGGCGTAATCGCTGCCTGGATGATGGGCGATAACGAGCCGGTCGAACCGAGCACGACAGTCCTCGAACTACCGGAGCCCGTACCAGAAGTGGACATGACATCGATGGCTGCCCCATCGTCTCTGCCGCCCAGCGAGCCGGTGGACCCCATGGAGGCTGCTTCGGACATGCCAGAAGACCTGGCATTGTTCGAGCCGCCACAGGACGCCAGTGCTGGCAGTGCCCTGGCGGATGCTCCGTCGTCCGCTTCGCCGCAGACCGGTACAATGCAGCCGTCGGCAGCAGCGGAGCCCGAAGCAGCGGCGGCCGTCGCGCCGGAGCCTGTCGCTGTCGTTGAAGCGCCAGCGCTGCAACCTCAGCCGCCGCAGCAAGCCGATCCCAATCCCTCCGCGGCACCCGCGGCGACTGACGCATCCTCCTGGTACCGTCAGCAGGCTGGCAATCGCTATGTACTGCAGTTGCTCGGATCCCACTCCAGGCAGGCAGCGCTTGAATTCATGTCTGCTCACGACTTGTCGGATCTGCACTTTTTCGAAACGCGCCATGAAGGCAAGCCCTGGTTCGTGGTAACCCAGGGCGCGTATGCAGACCGGCAGCAGGCGCAGGCAGCGGCAAATCAGCTTCCCGGCCCGCTGCGTCAGCTGAAACCCTGGCCGCGGACCATCGCCAGCATCCAGCAATCTCTGCCATAATCAGTTTCGGCCCGCCTCAGGGCGGGTCGCCACTCTTTCTTCGGCGGTAAAAGCTTTCCGATTTACGACATTTGGATATGCTTTTGCGGCACTTTTCGCGCAAAATAAATTGTGGCCCCGCGAGCCGCTGTGTACAATTACTCCCCTTTTGTCCGGCGCCTAGCCAGATCACGCCTTCTGTTGACTGCACTAAGCGCTTGAATCCAATAGCTTTTTGAGAGTGTGCCTATGAAAGCAGGTCTATACCAGCCTGATCAGTTCAAGGATAACTGTGGCTTCGGCTTGATCGCCCATATGGAAGGTCAGCCCAGTCACCACCTGCTGCAAACGGCCATTGAAGCTCTGACCTGCATGACCCATCGCGGCGGCATCAATGCTGACGGCAAGACCGGCGACGGCTGTGGCCTGCTGATTCAGAAGCCCGATCGCTTCTTGCGTGCCATCGCGCAGGACGAACTGTCCGTGACACTTCCGGAACAGTACGCGGTCGGCATGATCTTCATGAGCGCCGACCAGGCCTCTACCGACGCGGCCCGTCAAGCCTTTGCCCAGGCTTTCGAAGAGCAGGGACTGACTTCGCTGGGCTGGCGCCCGGTACCGGTCGACGAAAGTGTACTCGGACCGCTGGCGCTGAGCTGCATGCCGCGCATCGAGCAGGTTTTCGTTTCCGGCGAAGGGCTGGACGAGCAGCAGTTCGGCATCAAGTTGTTCTTCGCGCGTCGCAAGGCCGAAATGGCCATGCAGACGGATGAGAACTTCTATGTCTGCAGTCTTTCGCACAAGGTCATTGCCTATAAAGGTCTGATGATGCCGGCCGACCTGGGCCGCTTCTATCCGGAGCTGAGCGATCAGCGCATGGAGACCGCGATCAGCGTATTCCACCAGCGTTTCTCCACCAACACGCTGCCCAAGTGGCCGCTTGCCCAGCCTTTCCGGTTGCTCGCGCACAATGGTGAGATCAACACCATTACCGCCAACCGCAACTGGGCCAACGCACGGCGCAACAAGTTCACCAATGAACTGCTGCCTGATCTGGAAAGCGTCTCGCCGGTCGTCAACGTCACCGGCTCCGACTCGTCGAGCATGGATAACATGCTCGAGCTGCTCATCAACGGCGGAATGGACCTGTTCCGGGCGATCCGCATGGTGGTTCCGCCTGCATGGCAGAACGTGGAAACCATGGACGCAGATCTGCGTGCCTTCTACGAGTTCAACTCGATGCACATGGAAGCCTGGGATGGTCCCGCAGGCATCGTGTTGACCGAAGGACGCTACGCGGTCTGCCTGCTGGACCGCAACGGTCTGCGTCCGGCGCGCTACGTCGTCACCAAGAACGGCTACATCACCCTGGCGTCGGAGATCGGCGTGTGGGACTACCAACCCGAAGACGTGATCAGCAAGGGTCGTGTCGGCCCTGGCCAGATCCTCGCTGTGGATACCCAGACCGGCGAGGTGCTACACACCAACGATGTCGAAGGTCGCCTGAAGTCGCGCCACCCGTACCGCAAATGGCTGCGCGAGAACGCTCTGCGCATCCAGGCAACTCTGGATGACCGTGACCACGGCTCTGATTTCATGGAGCAGGAGCGTCTCAAGCAGTACATGAAGATGTTCCAGGTCACTTTCGAGGAGCGCGATCAGGTGCTGCGTCCTCTGGCCGAAAACGGCCAGGAAGCGGTCGGCTCGATGGGCGACGATACGCCCATGGCGGTGCTCTCCGGCCGAGTACGCTCGGTATACGATTATTTCCGCCAGCAGTTCGCGCAGGTTACCAACCCGCCGATCGACCCGCTGCGTGAAGCCATCGTCATGTCGCTGGAGACCTGTCTCGGCGCCGAGCGCAACGTGTTCGAGGAAACTGCCGAACACGCCAACCGGGCGATCCTCAGCACGCCGGTCATTTCGCCCGCGAAATGGCGCACCTTGATGACCCTCGACCGTCCCGGCTTTGCCAATCAGGTCATCGATCTGAACGCGCCGGAAGGCATGCCGCTGAACGAAGCAGTGACCGCTATCGCTCTGCAGGCCGAAGCGGCCGTGCGTGAGGGCAAGACCTTGCTGGTTCTCAGCGACCGAGGCATCGAGCAGGGCAAGTTGCCGGTTCATGCTGCGCTGGCTGTCGGCGCGGTGCATCATCACCTCGTCGCTCAGGGGCTGCGTTGTGACTGCAACATCCTGGTCGAAACTGCTACCGCGCGCGATCCGCATCATTACGCAGTATTGATTGGTTTCGGTGCTAGTGCGGTGTATCCGTACCTGGCATACGAAGTGCTGGGCGATCTGATTCGTACCGGTGAAGTCATCGGTGACCTCTACGAAGTCTTCAAGAGCTACCGCAAGGGCATCTCCAAAGGCTTGCTGAAGATCCTGTCGAAGATGGGCATCTCTACAGTGGTTTCCTACCGAGGCGCGCAGTTGTTCGAAGCAGTCGGCCTGGCCGACGAAATTGTCGATATGTGCTTCCGTGGCGTGGCCAGCCGCATTCAGGGTGCCCGTTTCAGCGATCTGCAGGCCGAGCAGAGTCTGCTGGCGCGCGAAGCCTGGAACCCGCGCAAGGCAATCCAGCAGGGCGGCTTGCTCAAGTTCGTCTTCGGCGGCGAGTACCATGCCTACAACCCGGACGTGGTCCGCGCGCTGCAGGACGCGGTTCAGGGCGACAGCTACGACAAGTACCTGGAATACGCCACGCTGGTTAACAGCCGCCCGGTCGCTTCGTTGCGTGACTTGTTGAAAGTCCGTGACGACCAGACTGCCGTCGCGCTGGAGCAGGTGGAGCCGCTCGAGAGTATCTTTAAGCGTTTCGATTCTGCAGGCATCTCGCTCGGCGCGCTCTCTCCGGAGGCGCACGAGGCGATCGCCGAGGCGATGAACCGCCTTGGCGCACGCTCCAACTCGGGTGAAGGTGGCGAGGATCCGGCGCGTTATCGCACCGAGCGTACCTCCAAGATCAAGCAGATCGCCTCCGGCCGCTTTGGCGTCACCCCGGAATACCTGGTCAACGCCGAGGTCCTGCAGATCAAGGTGGCGCAGGGTGCCAAGCCCGGCGAGGGCGGCCAGCTGCCCGGCGGCAAGGTCAACGAGCTGATCGCTCGGCTGCGTTATGCAGTGCCGGGCGTAACCCTGATTTCGCCGCCGCCGCACCATGACATCTACTCGATCGAAGATCTCGCACAGCTGATTTTCGATCTTAAGCAGGTCAACCCGAGCGCGCTGGTGTCGGTCAAGCTGGTTGCCGAGCCGGGCGTAGGGACCATCGCCGCTGGTGTGGCAAAAGCCTACGCCGATCTGATCACCATCTCGGGCTACGATGGCGGCACCGGTGCTTCTCCGCTGACCTCGATCCGCTATGCGGGCTCGCCATGGGAACTCGGTCTGTCCGAGGCACACCAGACTCTGCGCGGCAACGATCTGCGCGGTAAGGTGCGAGTGCAGACGGACGGCGGTCTGAAGACCGGCCTGGATGTGATCAAGGCGGCGATCCTTGGCGCCGAAAGCTTCGGCTTCGGTACCGCGCCGATGATCGCACTGGGCTGTAAATACCTGCGTATCTGCCATCTGAACAACTGCGCTACCGGCGTCGCGACGCAGAACAAGTATTTGCGCGACAACCATTACATCGGCACTGTGCAAATGGTGATGAACTTCTTCACCTACGTGGCGATGGAAACCCGGGAATGGATGGCCAAGCTGGGCGTTACTCGCCTGCAGGACCTGATCGGTCGCACTGACCTGTTGGAAATCCTGCCGGGCAGTACCACCAAACAGCAGAATCTCGATCTGCGTCCGTTGCTATTCAGCGATGCGGTCCCGGCGGACAAGCCGCAGTATTGCGAGCAGCCGCGCAACCGTCCGTTCGACCAGGGGCTAACTGCCGAGAAAATGGTCGAACTGGCGCGTCCCGCCATCGATGGTCTGACCGGTGGCGAGTTCGAAATGAACCTGACCAACTGTGACCGTTCCATCGGCGCCCGTGTCTCGGGGGAGGTCGCCAAGCTGCATGGCAACCAGGGTATGGCGAAGGCACCGATCACCTTCCGCTTCAAGGGCACTGCCGGCCAGAGCTTTGGCGTCTGGAACGCTGGCGGCTTGCAGATGTACCTGGAAGGCGATGCCAACGACTACGTAGGCAAGGGCATGACTGGCGGCAAGCTGGTCATCGTGCCGCCGAAAGGCAGCCCGTTCCGCTCCGAGCAGACGTCGATCATCGGCAATACCTGTCTCTATGGCGCGACCGGCGGCAAGCTGTTTGCTGCGGGTGTTGCTGGCGAGCGTTTCGCCGTGCGCAACTCCGGTTGCCACGCGGTGATCGAGGGCTCCGGTGACCATTGCTGCGAGTACATGACCGGGGGCATGGTCTGCGTACTGGGCGCTACCGGTCACAACTTTGGTGCCGGCATGACCGGTGGTTTCGCCTACGTGCTGGACATGGACAACAGCTTCTTCGACAAGCTCAACCATGAACTGGTCGAGCTGCACCGTATCAGCAGCGAGTCGATGGAGGCTTATCGCAGCCATCTGACACAGGTGCTCACTGAGTACGTGGCCGAGACCGATAGCGCCTGGGGACGTGAAGTGCTGGAGAATCTGGATGACTTCATTCGCCGGTTCTGGCTGGTCAAACCGAAAGCCGCGAGCCTGCGTGCATTGTTGACCACCACGCTGGCGAGCCCGCAGTAAGCCAACATTGGCGCGCCCTGGATGGCGCGCCAGCGATTAGTTCTGGTGCTGACCGGCCCGTGACTGGCTAGCGCCGAGATGAGGTTTAGATATGGCTGACCGATTGAATAACGACTTTCAGTTCGTCGAAGTGGGCCGCAAGGACCCGAAAAAGCGTCCGCTGAAGATGCGAAAGACCCAGTTCGTCGAGATCAACGACCAGTTCAAGCCGGACGAAGCGGCTGATCAGTCGCATCGCTGCCTGGAATGTGGCAACCCCTATTGTGAGTGGAAGTGCCCGGTTCACAACTACATTCCCAACTGGCTCAAGCTGGTGTCCGAGGGCAACATTCTCGAGGCGGCAGAGCTGGCCCACCAGACCAATACGTTGCCGGAAGTCTGTGGACGCGTCTGCCCGCAGGATCGCCTGTGCGAAGGTGCGTGCACCCTCAACGACGGCTTTGGCGCGGTAACCATCGGTTCGGTGGAAAAGTACATCGCCGATACGGCTTTCGCCATGGGTTGGCGCCCGGACATGTCTCAGGTCATACCCACCGACAAGCGCGTGGCTATCATCGGTGCCGGTCCGGCGGGCCTGGGTTGTGCCGATATTCTGGTGCGCGCCGGGGTGAAGCCGGTGGTGTTCGACCGCAACCCTGAAATCGGCGGCCTGCTGACTTTCGGTATTCCGGAATTCAAGCTGGAAAAGTCGGTCATGTCACGTCGCCGCGAAGTCTTCACTGGTATGGGCATCGAATTCCGTCTCAACACGGAGATCGGCAAGGACGTCACCATCGACCAGCTACTGGAAGAATACGATGCCGTATTCATGGGCATGGGTACCTACACCTACATGAAAGGCGGGTTCCCCGGGGAAGATCTGCCAGGCGTCTATGACGCGCTGGATTTCCTGGTGGCGAACGTCAATCGCAACCTCGGGTTCGAGAAGTCTGCAGACGACTTCATCGACATGAAGGGCAAGAAGGTCGTAGTGCTGGGTGGCGGTGATACCGCGATGGACTGCAACCGTACGTCCATCCGCCAGGGCGCGAAATCGGTGAGTTGTGCCTATCGTCGTGACGAGGAGAACATGCCAGGTTCGCGCAAGGAAGTGAAAAACGCGCGTGACGAAGGAGTGAAATTTCTGTTCAACCGTCAGCCGATCGCCATCGTTGGTGAAGACAAGGTAGAAGGCGTGAAGGTAGTGGAAACACGTCTCGGCGAGCCGGATGCGCGTGGTCGTCGCAGCCCTGAACCCATCCCCGGTTCCGAGGAAGTCCTGCCGGCCGATGCCGTTGTCATCGCCTTCGGCTTCCGTCCGAGCCCGGCCGAGTGGTTTGGCGACAAGCAAGTCGAAACCGATAGCCAGGGACGTGTCGTTGCTGGTCAGGCACCTAAGTTCAAGTTCCAGACCAGCAATCCGAAGATCTTTGCCGGCGGCGACATGGTCCGCGGTTCGGACCTGGTGGTCACTGCCGTATGGGAAGGCCGTCAGGCCGCCGAGGGTATTCTGGATTACCTGGAAGTCTGAGCTCTACAGCACAAACAACAAGGGCGCCTGAGGGCGCCCTTGTTGTTTGTGCCTGCGGCGGGCCTGATGTTTGCACCGATTGCCGTTACAATGTGTGCTGATCTCGCCACCGGATACCGCACTCCATGACCGAACTGAAGAACGATCGCTTCCTTCGCGCGCTGCAGCGCCAGCCCGTGGACGTCACGCCCGTATGGATGATGCGCCAGGCGGGTCGCTACTTGCCCGAGTACCGTGCTTCGCGCGCACGCGCAGGCGATTTCATGGGGTTGTGCATGAATCCGGAGATGGCTTGCGAAGTCACTATGCAGCCGCTGGACCGCTATCCGCTGGATGCTGCGATTCTTTTCTCGGACATTCTCACCATCCCGGATGCGATGGGGCTGGGCCTGTATTTCGAAACCGGGGAAGGCCCTCGTTTTCGCAAGCGTATCGATACCGCAGCCGACATCGAAGCCCTGCCGGTGCCCGATGCAGAGCAGGATCTGGGCTATGTCATGGGAGCGGTTCGCACCATTCGCCGCGAACTCAACGGCCGGGTGCCTCTGATCGGCTTCTCGGGCAGTCCGTGGACCCTTGCCACTTACATGGTCGAGGGCGGTTCATCGAAGGACTTCCGCAAGACCAAGGCGATGCTCTATGACCAGCCGGAAGCCATGCACCAGCTGCTGGGCAAGCTGGCCGACTCCGTCACGGCCTACCTCAACGGCCAGATCCTCGCAGGCGCTCAGGCGGTGCAGATTTTCGACACCTGGGGCGGCAATCTCTCTGCTGACGCCTACCAGAAGTTCTCCCTCGCTTATATGCGTCGCATCGTCTCCGGACTGATCCGCGAGCATGATGGACGCAAGGTGCCGGTGATCCTGTTTACCAAGAACGGCGGGCTTTGGTTGGAGAGTATCGCCGAGGCGGGCGCGGATGCGCTGGGGCTGGATTGGACGATGGATATCGGCGTCGCCCGTTCCCGGGTTGGCGCCAAGGTGGCCCTGCAGGGCAACATGGATCCAACCGTGCTATACGCCAAGCCGGAGGCGATTCGCGCCGAAGTCGGGCGCATTCTCGCCAGTTACGGCAAGGGGAATGGTCATGTGTTCAACCTGGGTCACGGTATCACTCCCGAGGTTGACCCGGCACACGCCGGCGCTTTTATCGAAGCGGTTCACGAGATGTCAGCAATCTATCATGATCCCTCTGCTATCGTAGGCCAGACGAACTGATCATGTAACAGGGGAGGCGGTATGCGGCGTGTCGTGTTCAACCAGAAGGGTGGCGTAGGCAAGTCGAGCATCGCCTGCAACCTCGCTGCGGTCAGCGCCGCGGCGGGCTACAAGACTCTTGTGGTTGACCTGGACCCGCAGGCCAACTCCAGCCATTATCTGCTCGGCTCGGGCCTCGAAAGCGTCGACCGGACGCTCGCCGACTTCTTCGCGCAGACGCTCTCGAGCGGTTCGGGCAAGGTGTCGGCCGAGCAGTATGTGGTGGAAACACCGTTCGAAAATCTCTGGGTAATGCCCTCCAGCCCGGATCTGGCCGACCTGCAACACAAGCTGGAGTCGCGTTACAAGATTCAGAAGCTGCGCAAGTTGCTCAAGGAACTCAAGTCGAGCTACGAACGGGTCTATATCGACACGGCGCCGAGCTTCAACTTTTATACGGTTTCGGCGCTTATCGCCGCCGACCGCTGCCTGATTCCCTTCGATTGCGACAGCTTCGCCCGCCAGGCGCTGTACGGCTTGTTGAGCGAACTGGAGGATATCCGCGAAGAGCACAACGAGGATCTTCTGATCGAGGGGATCGTGGTGAATCAATTCCAGTCACGCGCTGCGTTGCCGAAGAAGATTCTCGACGAGCTGATCGCCGAAGGCCTACCGGTTCTGCCGGTATACATTTCCAGCTCGATTCGGATGCGCGAGTCGCACGAGGCCTGCGCCCCGTTGGTTTATCTTGATGGGCGGCACAAGCTGACGCAGCAGTTCATCGAGCTGCACGACCACCTGGAAAGCCGCTAGCGGTTGAGTCGCGCCTTACTGGTTGGGAAACAACGGCCAGAACAGCGGGATGATCAGCGTGGCGGTGAGCCACATCATCAGATTCAGTGGAATGCCGATACGCAGGAAATCACTGAAGCGATAACCGCCGGCGCTGTAGACGAACGTATTCGTCTGATAGCCGATCGGGGTAGCGAAGCTGGCGCTTGCCGCGAACATCACTGCAACAACGAAGGGACGCGGGTCAGCGCCCAGCTGCTGGGCGACACCTATGGCAATGGGCGTAAGCAGTACAGCCACAGCATTGTTGCTGACAATCTCGGTGAGGATCGACGTCAGCAAATAGATGAACGACAGCATGAACAGCGGCCCGAGTAGCGGTGCGAGCAGCATGACCTGGTCGACCACGCTGCTGACCAGCCCCACCCGATCCATGGCTATGCTGATCGCCAGCATGCCGAAGATGATCGACAGAATCCGCCAGTCCACGGCCTTGTAGGCGTCTTCGGTATCCAGGCAGCCGGTCGCGATGACCACCGCCGTCGCGATCATCGCCAGCCCTTCGATAGGCATGATCTTCAATGCGGCCAGGACCATCACCGATAGCACGGCGAGGATCGCGATCGGCGCCTTGTCGCGCCGATACGCGCGCTCCTGCACGGTGTTCAAACTGATCAGCTCGCCATTGTCAGCAAACTTCTTGATCTGCGCTGGCGTGCCTTCGACCAGCATCACATCGCCGAATTGCAGCTGAAAGTCGTCCAGGTTGTCCTGGATGTTCTCATTGTGTCGGTGGATGGCCAGAACGTGTATGCCATAACGGGCGGTCAGGTTCAGGTCGCGCATTGGGCGGTGGCTGTAGCGGGAATTGCGTCCTACGATCGCTTCCGCCAGTACCACGTCCCGCGTGGAAATGGTCTCGAAGCGTGCGGCCTGCTCGCGGTTGAAGGCCAGTAACCCATTCTGCCTAAGCTCGACGAAGTCCTTCATGTTGGCGTGCAGCACCAGGCGATCGCCGGCGCTGAGCACCGTACTGTTGACCGGCGTCGACAGCTCTTCATCACCACGGAAAATCTTCAGCACCTGGATGCCGCTGTCGCCGTTCAGGTTGGCTTCGGAAATCGTCTGATTGACCACTGGAGAATCCTGCGGAACCAGCAGTTCAGTCATGAAGGGGCGGCTCTGGTCTGGTCGCAACTGTTTGGACAGACTTTCACGGTCTGGTAGCAAGCGATGCCCAATCAGCATGATGAACGCGACGCCGATGGTGGCGACGATCATGCCGGGGAAGGTGATATCGAACATGCCGAACGGCTCCATCCCCATCTCCCGCGCGACGCCATCCACGAGGATGTTGGTCGAGGTGCCGATCATGGTCATGGTCCCGCCAAGAATGGTGGCGTAGGACAAGGGGATGAGCATCTTCGATGGCTTGCTGCCCACCTGAGTGGCGAGCGCCACGGCGACGGGAGTAAGGATCGCCACGACCGGGGTATTGTTGATAAAGGTCGAGAGCACGAGCGCGGTGATGATCAGACTGAACAGCGTGCGCAATGGGCTGCCTCCGCCCATGCGTGACAGCCATTTACCCAGTGACTCGACGCAACCGGTCCGTTCCAGCGCGGCGGAGAGAATGAACATGCAGGCAATGGTGATCGGCGCACTGTTGGACAGCACACTCAGCACATCGGAAGGTGACAGCAGGGTACTGACCAGAAGAATCGCCACTGCGATGGCGACGACGACGTCCGGACTGAACTTTTCGCGAACGAAGGCGTAGATTACCCAGCACAACAGCGCTGCCACGCCAATCATTGGCAATGAATCCCAGCTCATCGGTCACCTGTGGTCTCAAGCTTGAGGCTTTCCATTCTGGGAAAGCGCAATGGGCGACACATTAGAAGGGATGCTTAGTCTTGTCCAAGTCTAAATCAGCATCTTTTATGCGTTTCAGGAATAAGTGACCTCAGCCAGTTGTGTGCCCGCAGTTGCCTCTTCAGTGAGACATGACCCGTCGGTCAAAAGCGCTGCGTTATGGCCTTGTATCAAGCGATGTAATCATAGTCAGAGATTCTTGACCCATGAAGCAACCCTCCGTAGTGTTCAAACGCTCGTATGAACTGCCCTCCGTGACGGGCTCCCG
Organism: Halopseudomonas xinjiangensis; assembly: GCF_900104945.1. NCBI lineage: Bacteria > Pseudomonadati > Pseudomonadota > Gammaproteobacteria > Pseudomonadales > Pseudomonadaceae > Halopseudomonas > Halopseudomonas xinjiangensis. The sequence continues at coordinate 3,503,209 of NZ_LT629736.1, forward strand.
TCCGGCCTTCCGTTGGAGTACACCATGCCTGAATACAAAGCCCCGTTGCGGGACATGCACTTCGTCATGGACGAAGTATTCAATTTTGCCGCGGGCTATGAAGCCTATGGTCTGACCGACGCGTCGCCGGATCTGGTCAGCGCCGTCCTGGAAGAAGCGTCGAAGTTCGCTGGTAACGTCCTGGCTCCGCTCAACCGTACCGGTGACGAAGAAGGCTGCCATATCGAAAACGGTGAAGTCACCACGCCGGCCGGCTTCAAGGGCGCCTACCAGCAGTACGTCGATAACGGCTGGTCGTCGATGACCGGTCCGACCGAATACGGCGGCCAGGGCCTGCCGGCCTCGCTGGGTCTGGTGGTCAATGAGATGGTCGCTTCGGCCAACTATTCGTTCAGCATGTATCCCGGCCTATCGCATGGCTGCGCAGCAGCGATTCGCGCGCACGGCACCCAGGAGCAGAAAGATCTGTACCTGGCCAAGCTGACTCCCGGCTACTGGACCGGCACCATGTGCCTGACCGAGCCGCACTGCGGTACCGACCTGGGCCTGATCAAGACCCGGGCATTGCCTCAGGAAGACGGCAGCTACAAGATTACCGGCACCAAGATCTTCATTTCCTGCGGCGAACACGATCTGGCCGAGAACATCGTCCATCTGGTCCTGGCCAAGCTGCCCGACGCACCGGCCGGCACCAAGAGTATTTCGCTATTCATCGTGCCGAAGTTCCTGCCCGACGCCAGCGGCGAGAAGGGCGAGCGCAACAGCCTGGTCTGTGGTTCGCTCGAGCACAAGATGGGCATCAAGGCCTCCGCTACCTGCGTGATGAATTTCGACGACGCTACCGGCTTCCTCATCGGCGAAGTGAACAAAGGCTTGAACTGCATGTTCACCATGATGAACCACGCACGCCTCGGTACCGGCATGCAGGGTCTGTGTCACGGTGAAGCGTCCTATCAGAGCGCTGTTGCTTATGCCAAGGATCGCCTGCAGATGCGCGCACTGTCCGGCCCGGCCTTCCCTGACAAACCCGCTGACCCAATCATCGTGCATCCTGACGTGCGTCGCATGTTGCTGACCATGAAGTCATTCAACGAGGGCAATCGTGCGCTGGCCTATTACACCTCGCAGCTGCTCGACAAGGCACATTACTCCAAGGACGCTGAAGAGCGCGCCGATGCCGAAGATCAGTTGGCGTTTCTGACGCCGATCTGCAAGGCATTCATGACCGAAACCGGCCTGGAAGTGACCATCCTCGGTCAGCAGGTGTTCGGTGGCCACGGTTACATCCGTGAGTGGGGCCAGGAGCAGCAGGTGCGTGATTGCCGTATCGCGGGCATTTACGAGGGCACCAACGGCATCCAGGCGCTCGACCTGCTCGGCCGCAAGGTGCTGATGAGCCAGGGCAAGCTGCTGCGCGCTTTCACCAAGCAGGTACACAAATTCTGCCAGGCCAACGAAGGCCATGAGACGCTCGGCGAGTACGCCAACAAGCTGAGCCAGCTGAATGCTCAGTGGGGCGAACAGGTGCAGAAGATCGCCATGCGTTCAATGCAGAACCGCGAAGAAGTCGGTGCTGCGTCGATGGACTTCCTGATGTACTCCGGTTACGTCACCCTGGCCTTCTTCTGGTTGAAGATGGCAGTTGGCGCGCAGGAGAAGCTGTCTGCGGGTACTTCGGAGGAAGACTTCTACAAGGCCAAACTTGCCACGCAGGAGTTCTACTTCAAGCGTCTGCTGCCGCGAGCCCAGGCTCACCTGGCCGCACTGGAAGCCGGTGCCGACACGCTGATGCAGATGACTGCCGAGCAGTTCTAAGCGCAGCTGGTGGTTCAAAAGCCCCGACTCGTCGGGGCTTTTTTGTTTAGGTTGGACACAAGACAGGTCGGCTGGTTGAGTGGACATGACTAAGCCGACCGTCGATCGCATGGATCGATCGCCGAGCTACACGGATGTACTTGCCGCGTGTCGGCGTGTCGTGTCGGCTTAGCCCGCCCTGCACGGACTCAAGCTCGCACCGGTGGGCTGTGCTCGCGCATGCTGCCGCACAGGAGGCAAGGCGGCCTGCGCAAGACGCCGTGAACCCGGCGTGGGGGCTTCACCAAAACATCCATGTTTTGGAGACTTGCTCCGACCGCCTTCCCCGCGCGGCTCGTTCGGCTTCGTGTCCAGTCGGGAGTGACCAGTCGTCGCTTTTAGGTCACAAAAAGACGCTAACGATCTAATCGGTGTCGCGCTACAATCGTTGCCACGTTCCAGTATCAACTGGCGACCCACTGCAAGAGGAGTCCTCCCGTGGCCGACTACAAAGCCCCCCTGCGCGATATCCGTTTCGTCCTGAATGACGTGTTCGAGGCTGACAAGCTATGGCAGAGCCTGCCCGGTCTGGACGGCGCGATCGATGCCGAAACCGCCGACGCCATGCTCGAAGAGGCCGGCAAAATCACCTCCCAGACCATTGCCCCGCTCAACCGTAGCGGCGACGAAGAGGGCGCGCGGTGGAACGACGGCGTCGTCACTACCCCTACTGGCTTCAAGGAAGCGTATAACGTCTACGCCGAAGGCGGCTGGGTTGGTCTGGGTGGCAACCCCAACTACGGTGGTTTGGGCATGCCCAAGACGCTGGGCGTCCAGGTCGAGGAGATGGTCTACGGTGCCAACAACAGCTTCGCGCTGTACGCGGCGCTGACCGCGGGCTGCTGTTTGGCGCTCGACGCGCATGGTAGCGAAGAGCTGAAGAATACTTACCTGCCTCAGCTGTATTCAGGCACCTGGGCAGGTACCATGTGTCTGACCGAGCCGCACGCCGGCACCGACCTGGGCATCATTCGCACCCGCGCCGTACCGCAGGAGGACGGCTCCTACGCTGTCACCGGCACCAAGATCTTCATTACCGGTGGCGAGCACGACCTGACCGACAACATCATCCATCTGGTTCTGGCCAAGCTGCCCGACGCGCCTGCGGGGCCGAAAGGTATCTCCCTGTTTCTGGTACCGAAGTTCATGGTCCACGAAGACGGCTCGCTGGGTGAGCGCAATGCGGTGGCCTGTGGATCGATCGAGCACAAGATGGGCATCAAGGGCTCGGCCACCTGCGTAATGAACTTCGATGGAGCCAAGGGTTACCTGATTGGTGAACTGAACAAGGGCCTCAATGCCATGTTCACCATGATGAATTACGAGCGTCTGTCGATCGGCATCCAGGGCATCGGTTGTTCCGAAGCCTCGTATCAGAGTGCCGTCGACTATGCCCGTGACCGCGTACAGAGCCGTGCGCCGACCGGCGCCCAGCAGCCCGAAAAGGCAGCCGATCCGATCATCGTGCATCCGGACGTGCGTCGTATGTTGCTGACCATGAAGGCCATGACCGAAGGCAGCCGTGCGTTCTCGACCTATGTGGCGATGCAGTTGGACGTGAGCAAGTTTGCGGAAGAGCCGGAAGCGAAGAAAAACGCGGAGGATCTGGTTGCGCTGCTGACGCCGGTTGCCAAAGCGTTCTTTACCGACGTGGGCCTGGAAAGCTGCGTTCACGGCCAGCAGGTATTCGGCGGCCACGGCTATGTTCGCGAGTGGGGTCAGGAGCAGCTGGTACGTGACGTGCGCATCGCGCAGATTTACGAAGGCACCAACGGTATCCAGGCGCTCGATCTGATGGGCCGCAAGACCGTGGCCAACGGTGGTGCGTTCTTCAAGGTGTTCGCCGCTGAAGTTCGCTCGTTCCTCGAGGCGAATCAGGCTGAAGATATGTCCGAGTTCGTTCAGCCGCTGGCTGCTGCGCTGGATAATCTGGAGGAGCTCACCGCGCTGGTGATCGACCGCAGCCGCAACAACCCGAACGAGATCGGCGCGGCGTCGGTCGAGTACCTGCACGTGTTCGGCTACACCGCGTACGCTTACATGTGGGCGAAGATGGCCAGGGCGGCCCGGGCGCGGTTGAATGACGATGCAGATGGTTTCCACGCAGCGAAGCTGTCGACCGGTCGCTTCTTCGTCAAGCGGCTGTTACCGCGCATTCACTCGCTAAGCGAATCCGTGCGCGCTGGCAGCGAGCCGCTGTACGAGCTGGATGCGGCGCAATTTTGAGTCGAGTGAGCCGGTGCGAGTGTGACAAATTGTAAGCAATCGCTTACGCGCCGCGGTGGCAAACGACTATGTGCAGCCTGTCTCGCCCTGCGTAGTATTGATTTTGCTAGGAGCGGGGCAGGAAGCCAGTAGAAAAACAGGGATCAGGGAAGGCGCCAGGACGGCGACACTAATCAGGGATTGAGCAGGGACGATGCCTGTAGACATGGTCATTAACGGATTTAAGGACCATGCCTGAAGGCATGAGCATTAAGGATGATCAGGACAGTTCTGCAAAACCTCGCTTCGGCGGGGTTTTTTCTTTTCTGCACCCGTCAAACGAAGCGACAGTTCAATACACCCAGCGCGCCGAGTTCCAGCCGCAGTTGATCACCACGCCCCACGGGTTGCATTGGCCCGAGTGCGCCGCTCAGTACGATATCCCCAGCCTGGAGTGGATTCCCTTCCGCGGCTCGCTGACGCGCCAGCCAGAGCAGGGCGTTGAGCGGGCTCCCCATGCATTGACTGCCATTGCCCTCAGCCAAGGTTTCGCCGCTGCGTGAAAGCTTCATTGGCAGACCGGCGAAGTCCAGGCTGCGTGGGTCAACTGGGCGCGACCCGAGTACAAAAAGTCCCGAGCAAAGGTTGTCCGCCAGGGCTTCAAACAGAGAGCGGGGCCAACCCTCGATTGCCGAGTCGCAGATTTCCAGCGCAGGCAGCGCACCGCCTAACGAATCGAGCAGCTTGGCCAGGCCGGCTTGCGGATCGTCGAAGGTGCGGCTCATGACGAAGGCAACCTCCGCCTCGACTCGTGGCTCGATGAGTCCGGCCACGGGAATGGCGTCGCCGTCCCAATATTGCCAGGCTTGCAGCAGCGCGCCGGATAAAGGCTGACCGATGCCTGTGGCAGCCTGCGCGCGTTGATCGGTCAGGCCTAGCTTGTAGCCGATGATTTCCTGCCCGGCTTTCTGATACATCGCCAGCAGAGCTGACTGAACCTGCTCTGCTCTGGCAAGGCTGTCGATCGCAAATCTCTGGCCCGGTGCGTGGCAGGGCTTACGGGTCAGGCGCGCGCGGAAAAGCTCGAGCGCAGCTGCTTCGGTGTCGAAGTCGGTCATGGCGTCGTTCCTCGTTCCGGTACGCTTCCCTTGACGGTCGTGCGGAACATTTCTCGGCGAGCGCCGAAGTAGTCCGATACCGGCTGGTGCCAGACACAGCGGTTGTCCCAGATGGCCAGCGTGCCGGGCGTCCAGCGCATGCGGCAGCTGAATGCAGGCGCAGTTGCAACGGAGAAGAGATAATCGAGAAGCGGGCGCGACTCCTCCGGCTTCATGCCTTCGATGCCCAGCGTATAGGCTGGATTGGCGAACAGTACTTCGCGGCCAGTTTCCGGGTGGTGTGTGATCAGCGGGTGGCAGCGTACGTCGTGATCGACGTTGCTGCCCCAGACGATCTGCATGCTTTCAAGCCCTGCGTTATGGCGGCTGTTGGGGCCGTAACCGAACTCCGGGCTATGTACAGCGTTCAGGGTTCGCAACATGTTGCGCATCGCCGGCGATAGCCACTCGCAGGCCAGATACATGTTGTTATACAGGGTGTCGCCGCCGTGGCTTGGCACGTCGTGCCCGTAGAGCAGCGTGAACGCTGGGGGCTGCTGCTGGAATGACCAATCCGAATGCCAGGCGCCGCCGAACACGACCGGGGTGCCTTCGCCAGCCTCTTTTCGCACATGCACGACATGCGGATGCTCGGGCATCGGCTTTACGTATGGCTCGATCCCGAACTCGCCGAAGCGCAGTGTCACGCGTTCCAGGTCCTGGACCGATAGATCCTGTTCACGAATGAATAACACCTGATGATCGAGCAAAGCCTGTCGCAGCGCCATTTGGCCGTTGGGGTCCAATGATTTCAAGTCGAGACCGTACACGTCGGCGCCGAGTGCTCCGCACACGGGACGCACGTCCAGCTGGCTCTCGGCGCGCGGCTGATTGTTCTGCGCTGTGGTGTAGAAGAATTCGGGCATCACGGGTCCCTTTTATAGTTGTTCTGTTCAACGCAGCATGCCGCAGCGCCTATACTGGCTCCATGATCTTTTCCGCCAGGACATGACAGTTACTGCCAGGGGAGCGCGATGTGGCGACAGCGGCGCGGTAGCACGAACATTTTGTACCTGTTGAATATTGCGGCTGAGCTTGGCGTCGGCAGCGAGGTGTGCCTGTGTGACAGCGGGCTGGAGCGCGCCGCGCTGGAAGACGTCGAGCACACCCATGAGCTCTGGCAGGAACTTGCGGTGATCCGCAATCTGGTCGCGGTCTGCCCGCAACCCGGCGTTGGACTGCGCATCGGCAAGCTTTACCATCTGACCAGCCTGGGGCTGCTCGGCTATACGATGCTCGCCAGCCGCACGCTGAGCGAAGCGATTCGTGTCAGCAGCCGGTTTCGTCCGTTATCGTTGTCGATCTGCCCGGTACGGCTACAGCCAGAGCCAGATGGCCTGGCGATGCTTTTCGACGATAGCGTGCTGCCGCAGGACGCTCGGTCTCTTGTCATCGAGCGCGGGCTCGCTGCCTGGACCAAGCTGTTTGGAGAACTCTTGCAGCGCCCGTTCCATCCCAGACGCATCGATCTGAGCTTCAATCCGGCAGACGGGCAGCTCTTTACCGAACACTTCGGCTGCGAGGTGTCATTCGGGGCCGGGCGAAACGGCATGCTGATTGACGTCGATGACCTGCAGGCACCGCTTCCCTTGGCCAATCCCTTCACTCAGCGCACGTGCGCCAGTCTCTGCCAGCAGCTGTGCGATAGCCTCGACGATATCAACGGCCCCTTGGCTCGTCAGGTTCTGCAGGTGCTCATGAGTCGTTCCGGGCGTATCAATCCGGCCCGCGAAGTCGCAGGCTGGCTGGGCGTCTCGGAGCGTTCCCTGCATCGCCGGCTGGGGCAGGAGGGGTACAGCTTTCGCATCCTCGACGAGCGCGTGCGTCGTCAACTCGCCGAGCATCTGCTGTCTGACAGCTCTCTTGGTCTGGAGAGCATCGCCCATCAGCTCGGATATGCCGAAGCGGCCAGTTTTTCCCGTGCGTTCAAGCGCTGGACCGGGCGGCCACCGCTTGAATGGCGCAGACAGCGGGCCGCCGGCTTTGGCCCGTTGATGGATGCTCTGGCTGCGACCCGCACAGGGGTGCCTGGCCATGCTTGAAGTGCGCAACGTGAGCAAGGCCTACCAGGGCCCGCAAGGGCGCGTACAGGTACTGGATGGGGTGGATCTCGATCTCGGCGAGGGCGAATCGTTAGCCTTGATGGGGGAGTCTGGCAGTGGCAAGAGCACGCTGCTGCATCTGATTGCCGGCCTGGATCAGGTGGATGACGGCTCGATCCGCCTGGGCACGGTGCATCTTTCCAACCTTGGTGAGGCGGGCCGGGCGCGCTACCGCCGCGAGGACGTAGCGGTAGTATTTCAGCAGTTCAACCTGGTTCCTTCTTTGACCGTAGCCGAGAATCTCGCGTTGCAGGCGCGCCTGGCCGGCCGGCTCGATACTCGCTGGCAGGCTCACCTGATCTCAGCGCTGGGGCTTGATGGGCTACTTGACCGACTCCCCGAGCAGCTTTCCGGAGGGCAGCAACAGCGCGTTGCGGTCGGTCGGGCGCTGGCGTTGCGACCGCGGTTGATCCTGGCCGATGAGCCAACCGGAAACCTCGACGAGCAAACTGCCGAACAGGTGCTGGATCTGCTGCTGGAGCGCGTCGCCGAATCCGGCAGCGCTCTGTTGATGGTCACTCACAGCACGACTTTGGCAGACCGGTTGCAGCGCCAGTTGAAGCTCTCACGAGGCCGGGTAGTCGAATCATGATTCGCCGGACTGGCTGGGTAATCGTGACCTTGCTCAGCCATTGGCGACGTCATCCGTTGCAGCTGGGTTGCCTGATCGTCGGTTTGTGGCTGGCCACGGCGCTATGGAGCGGCGTCCAGGCGCTCAACCAGCAGGCTCGCGACAGCTATGATCGCGCCGCGCAGCTGTTCGGCGGTCAGGCCGGGCAGGTGCTGGCCAGTGCTGATGGTCAAACTTTCGATCAAAGTCGATACGTCACTTTGCGTCGGCTTGGCTGGCCGGTTTCCCCGGTGTTGCAGGGCTCGCTCGCGGTGAGCCTCGCCGGCCAGGCCGGCAGTGTGGAGTCCGTGCAACTGGTAGGCATCGATCCGCTGACGTTGCCGCCAGACAGCTCGCTAACCCGCAGTAGCGAGACGGCGGATGTCACAGCGTTCATCGTTGCGCCAGGCCAGACATGGATGGCAGGCGATACGCTGACCCGGTTTGGTGTGCGCGATGGCGATGTTCTGATGTCAGCCGAAGGACGGCGGTTGCCGCCGGTGCGCCGCAGAGACGAATTGCCGCCGGGGGTGGCGATGGTCGATATCGGGCGGGCGCAGCAGTTGCTCGGGCTGCCCGGGCACGTAAGCCAGTTACTGGTCGCCGAACAGTTTGCCGCGCAACAGCCTGCCATTCCCGACACGCTCGCGCTGCGCTGGGATCGGCGGGAGGAGGCCGACCTGCAGCGGCTGACCGATAGCTTCCATCTGAATCTCACTGCGCTTGCCTTGCTGGCTTTTCTCGTCGGGCTGTTCATCGTCCAGGCAGCGGCGGGGTTGGCCATGCAGCAGCGCCGCAGACTGATTCAGACGTTACGTGCCTGCGGCGCCAGCGCCGGGGAATTGCTGATCGCCTTGACGTTCGAGCTGGTGTCGCTGGCACTGATCGCCGGCTCACTCGGTATGTTGACCGGCTATCTCTTGGCCGGCGCGTTGGTCGGTGATCTGGTGGCGAGCCTCCAGGGGCTCTACGGCGCGGAGGTATCCGCGCAGCTGAACGCAAGTTGGAGCTGGTGGTTGTCCGGGCTCGCCATGAGCCTGGCCGGAACGCTGGTAGCCACGGGTGGGCATGCGTTGGCCGCGCTGCGTCAGTCTTTGGTTCCCAGCCGTCAGGCGCCTGGGTGGATGCAGGCGCAGCGGCGGATGCTCCGCACTCTTTCCACTGTATCGCTGGTGCTGCTCGCGCTCGCTGCGGGCTTGTGGGTAGCGGCGGACGGCCTAGTCGCCGGCTTCGCGCTGCTCGGCTGCATTCTGCTGGCGGCGACGCTCGCGCTGCCCATGTTGCTCGCTGTCTTATTGGGCATCGGAAGACGGCTTGCACGTGGACCCGTCAGCCAATGGTTCTGGGCTGACGGGCAACAGCAGCTGTCCCGGCTGAGTCTCGCGTTGATGGCGCTGCTCCTGGCTCTGGCCGCCAATATCGGCGTGGGTGGCATGACCGAAGGTTTTCGTCGCACCTTCACCGACTGGCTGGACCAGCGGCTGGCCGCCGATGTGTATGTCCGGCCGGAGGGGGAGCGGCAAGCACAGGACATACTCGACTGGTTGCAGCTGCGCGCAGATGTGGACGATGTGCTCCCCAGTTGGCAGGTCGACTCCAGTGTTGACGGCTGGCCGACCGAGATCAGCGGGGTAATCGAACATCCGCTGTATGCGCAGACATGGCCGCTGCTGGAGGCGCGAGCGGACGCGTGGCGGCGGCTGCAGAGCGGAGAGGGGGCTCTGGTTAGTGAACAATTGGCCAACCGAGCCGACCTGGCGCTGGGCGATACGCTTGAGCTGGATACGCCCGCTGGTGCCTGGTCTCTGGAACTGGTGGGTATCTATCCCGACTACGGCAATCCGCGTGGCCAGGCACTGGTAGCTGCGCGGGAGTTTCTGCCTCGCTGGCCGGAGGTTCCTGTAAGCAGTATCGGGATTCTCGGCGACAGCGATCCGGCGGCCCTGGCGCAGGCGATCGAGGCGCAATTCGATGTCCGCCGCGTCGCTGATCAGGCGTCTCTCAAGACTTACTCGTCGCGCGTCTTCGAGCAGACGTTCGCCGCGACTGCGGCATTGAGTACCTTGACGCTCGGAGTCGCGGCGCTGGCTCTGTTCAGTACCTTGCTCGGGCTGGCCGATACCCGCCTGGTGCAGCTTGCTCCGCTCTGGGCGATGGGGCTGCGCCCCGCTCAGTTGGGATTACTGTCATTGGCACAGCTGGCTGTTTTGGCGGCCTTGACCTGTCTGCTGGCGATACCGCTTGGACTGGTGCTGTCGTGGTGCCTGGTCGCGGTGGTCAATGTACAGGCGTTCGGCTGGCGGCTGCCGTGGCACTGGTTCCCCGGTCAATGGTTACAACTCGTTGGCCTCGCCATGGTCGCAGTGCTACTGGCAGCCAGTCTCCCTGTAGCGCGAATCGCCCGGGCGCGCCCGGATAATCTCCTGAGGCAGTTTGTTCATGAAGGTTGATTTCCGTCTTGTCGTGGTGTGGCTGCTGCTGATGTTGAGCGGATGCGAACAGAGTGGAGAGTCGCCCCAAGGTTTCGCTGGGCTGGGCGCGCAAGCGGAGGGTTTCGAACAGGTGAAGGCGGGGGCCGCGCTGCGTTTTCCGGATGATCACTTGCCGCACCCGCAGTTTCGTATCGAATGGTGGTACGTGACGGCCAATCTCAAGGATCAACAGGGGCGCGACTGGGGCGTGCAATGGACTCTGTTCCGGCAGGCGATGGAGCCGCAGAACCAAAATCAGGCGGCAGACGGCTGGGCCAGCGCCCAGGTCTGGCTGGGGCATGCTGCGTTGAGCAATGAGAACCTGCATCTGTATGCCGATCGCCTGGCCCGGGGCGGGATTGGACAGGCTGGCGTCAGCGCCTCCCCGTTCACTGCGTGGATAGATCATTGGTCGCTGACAGCTCCGAGCGCGGGCTCAACAGAGGAAGCCAAGCGCCTGGGCGAGCTGCGTGTACGCGCAGCGGCGGACGGTTTCGCCTACGACCTGCGGTTGCACAGCGAGGGTCCGCTGGTGCTGCATGGCGATGCGGGCGTGAGCCGCAAATCGCAAGGCAGGCAAGCCTCCTATTACTACAGCCAACCGTTCTATCAGGTAGAGGGGATGCTCGAAGTCGAGGGGGAGCCGGTCTCCGTGACAGGGCAGGCCTGGCTCGACCGCGAATGGAGCAGTCAGCCGCTGGCCGCCGACCAGCGAGGTTGGGATTGGTTTTCGCTGCATCTGGCGGGAGGCGACAAGCTGATGCTGTTTCGCCTGCGCAGTGATACTGGACAGCCCTTCGCTTCGGGTAGCTGGATCGCGGCTGACGGCACTACCGAGGCAATCGATCCGTCGAGCATCTCCATGCAGGAACTGGAGCACCAGCGCGTTGCCGGTCGGAAGCTGCCGGTGTCTTGGCGACTACAAATCGCCTCGCGGAATCTCGATCTTGAGGTAACAGCACTGAATGCGCAGGCCTGGATGGGAACGTCGATCCCTTACTGGGAGGGCCCGGTGCGCGTGGGTGGCAGCCATGAGGGGATGGGTTACCTGGAGATGACCGGTTACTGAAGCCGCTCAGGCACTCGAAATATGTGAGGTCCAGGAGGAGGTGCAGACGGGCTCGAACAGCTTGCGCATGAACCGACTGATCTCGCCCTGCTCGCCGAACACGGCTGTCAGATGTACGTCTGCCTGATCCAGATGGGCTACCAGCTGGCGTCGTGCCGCATCCTTGCCCAGCAGCGCGACCAGCGTGGTCTTGCCCTGGTCCTTGCCCACGTCCTTGCCCTGGCAAGGGCTGTCGTCGAGCAGATCGTCACATAGCTGGAAGGCCTGGCCCAGCTCGTCGGCAAAGCTCGCCAGCTGCTTGCGGGTGCTCGGCTTGGCTCCAGCCAGCAGCGCGGCGATATCGAGCGTCGCTTCGAACAGCACGCCGGTCTTGAGCCGGTTTGAAGTGTGGATGTCGCCAGCGGAGCGAGCGGTGCTGTCACGCAAGTCCTTGTATTGGCCTTTAACCAGCCCCTGGGTCCCCACGGCATCGGCAAGGCGAGCGACCATCCGAGATTTCACGTCACCATCGATCCCGGGCGTGCTGGCAACAATGGAAAAAGCGCGGGTCAGCAGGGCGATCGCGGCCAGCGTGGCAATATCTTCGCCGTAGCGCCGGTGCGTAGTGGGACGCCCGCGACGGAGTTCAGCGTCATCCATGCAGGGGAGGTCGTCGAAGACAAGCGAGGCGCTGTGGACCATTTCCACAGCGCAGGCCAGGTCGAGAGCTGGCTGAGTCGGCGCGCCGAGTTCGCGAGCGGCCATGAGCAGCAGCAAAGGCCTGACGCGCTTGCCTGGCGCCAGCGTGCTGTGCCGCATGGCCTGGCTGACCTGGTCCTGTTCAGCTTCGCCAAGCAGCGTCGCCAGGTGCCGCTCGATATCGTCACGCAGCGGTGCAAGCGTACAGGTAGTGTCTTCCTGGCTGACCGATTGTGCGGGCATTGGACCCATGAACACGCTCCTTTCCTGACTGCGACTCGTACACGCGGACGATGAACTGTTGGGCACGTTGCCACTCAGACATCCGGTTGACGCAATATTAGGTTAAGCTAAGCTTATTGTATAACTTTTGCATAATATTGTGCTTAAGATAACGACAGCGTCGCCAGGGAAAAAATCCCCTTTCAGGAGTAGTAGATGGGTAAGTCCGATCTCGTAGAGCGCAAGAACGATCACTTGGACATCGTTCTCGACGCGAAGCGGGCGTTGGCCAGTACCGATTCCGGGTTCGCCGGTGTTCGCTTCCGCCACTGCGCCTTGCCTGAACTGAACCTCGACGACATCGATCTGAGTACAGCTTTTCTGGGCCGCAAGCTTTCTCTACCTTTGTTGGTCAGCTCCATGACCGGCGGCGCGGCGCGGGCCGTAGGTATCAATCGGCATCTCGCCGAGGCGGCGCAGCACATGGGTATCGCGCTGGCCATCGGTTCACAGCGAGTCGCTCTGGAAACCGGCGCTGATCAGGGGCTCACCCGTGAACTGCGTGGTTATGCGCCCGACGTGCCGCTGCTGGCGAACCTCGGCGCCGCCCAGCTTAGCGAAGCCAAAGGTCTGGAGGCGGCCAGGCGAGCCGTCGACATGATCGAGGCGGACGCACTGATCGTACATCTCAATCCTTTACAGGAAGCTGTACAAGGGGGAGGTGATCGCAACTGGCAGGACGTACTGCGATCGATCGAAGACGCCGCCTCGCACATGCCGGTCCCGCTGGTCGTGAAGGAAGTCGGCGCCGGGATCTCGGCAGATGTCGCCCGACAGCTGGTGGAAGCGGGCGTTGCGGTGATCGATGTGGCCGGGGCGGGTGGCACCAGTTGGGCTGCCGTGGAAGCAGAACGCGCTAAAAACGCCACCGACCGTGCCGTCGCCCTGGCATTCGCCGACTGGGGTATTCCGACCATGACGGCTCTCGCGGACGTGCGGGCGGCCCTGCCCCATACTCCGGTCATAGCCTCAGGGGGCATTCGCAACGGCGTAGACGTTGCCAAGGCCATACGCCTAGGTGCCGATCTGGCGGGGCAGGCCGCTGCGGTGCTGCATTGCGCTACGCAGTCGACGGAGGCAGTCATCGAACATTTCGACATTGTCGGCAAGCAGTTGCGGGTAGCCTGTTTCTGCACCGGCAGCGCTAACCTGGAAGCCCTGCGGCGCGCACCACTGCTTTCGTTGCCGTCGGCTGCCGCTGCCGCGGAGCGCTGGACATGACCCACTACGCCGTAGTCGCTCCGACCTACCCCAGCCATTTCGCTGCGCTGCAGGCGCTCGCCGGAGAGCTCATCGAGCGCGGCCACCGGGTCACCTTCATTCATCAAGCCGAGGCCGCCAGCTGGCTCAGGGATCCGCGCATCGGCTTCCGTGCGGTGGGCTCGCAGGCAGACGGTCGCGGAAGTCTCAAGCAGACGCTGGACCTGGCGGCCAACCCTGGCGGCCCGCTGGGTCTGCGGCGATTGATCGGGGATCTCGCGCTCAACACACAGATGCTTTGCCAGGAGCTGCCCGGTGCTATCCAGGCGCTGCAAGTCGACGCGCTGATCTGTGACCAGATGGAAGCTGCCGGGGGCCTGATCGCCGAAGCGCTGGAGATACCTTTCGTCTCCATTGCCTGCGCTTTGCCGGTGAACCGCGAGCCAGGCATACCGCTGCCCGTGATGCCGATGGCCTACGACCCGGGCGAGTCTGCCCGCCGGATGTATGAGGGCAGCACCCGCGTGTATGACTGGATGATGGGCCGACATGGCCGAGTGCTCGAAGCGCAGGCCCTTCACTTCGGTCTGCCGGTTCGTAGCGGCCTGCACGAATTCCTCTCGCCGCTGGCGCAGATCAGCCAGACCGTGGCTGGATTCGAGTTTCCCCGCCAGGCATTGCCGGCCCACTTTCATCACGTCGGCCCGCTGCGCCCGCCTCTGACTGGCGAAGCCGATCTGACCTACGACATCGATCCCGAACGCCCGATGGTCTTCGCCTCGCTGGGAACCCTGCAGGGGCACCGATTTGCCCTGTTCCAGCGCATCGCCTGGGCGTGCGAACGGCTCGGTGCGCAGTTGCTGGTGGCCCATTGCGGCAGGCTGAGCGATGCGCAGTCGGTCCGACTGCAGGAGCATGGCGCCTCCTGGGTAACCGATTTCGCGCCGCAGCGAGCAGCTCTTGCGCGTGCCAATGCGGTGGTCACCCATGCCGGTCTGAACACGGTGATGGATGCGCTGGTTGCGCGCACGCCGATGCTGGCGATACCGATCGCCTTCGATCAGCCCGGCGTCGCTTCGCGCGTCGTGCATGCTGGCGTCGGGATCAAGGTATCGCCACGCTTCACCGCTGCGTTGGGAATAGCCGAGCGCCTGGAAATGCTCACTACCGAGCCGCAGTTCGCCGACAATCTCGACCGTCTGGGCAGCGAAGTGGATGCCGCGGGTGGTATCAGACTCGCTGCGGCCATCATCGAGCAGGCGATCACCACTCGCCAGCCGGTGACGGAAGTACGCGCGTGACCAGCCGATACGACCTGATTCTGGCCGGCGGCGGCCTGGCCAATGGACTGATTGCCTGGCGTATCGCCCAGCTGCGTCCGGACTGGAAGATTCTCCTCCTTGAGCAGGGCAACCGGCTGGGCGGCAATCATACCTGGTCGTTTCACCAGGCCGATCTCAGCGAGGCAGAACACGCCTGGCTGGCGCCCCTTGTCGAGCATCGCTGGCCGGGTTACAGGGTTCGTTTCGCGAATCTGAAACGTGGTCTGAGTGGCGGCTACGCGAGTATCCCGTCGGATCGGTTCGCCGATCGCTTGCATACCGATCTGGGCGACCGCGTTCGCACAGCGGTGGAGGTGGCCGCTATCGAGCCGACACGCGTGCAGCTGGCCGATGGGCAATGGCTGGCGGGGCGGGCGGTGATCGATGGTCGAGGCCCGCGCGCTTCCGACCATCTGGCGCTAGGCTGGCAGGCCTTTCTCGGGCTCGAAGTGCAACTCACCGCGCCGCATGGTCTGACTCTGCCCCGGTTGATGGATGCCGATGTCGAACAGGGCGCGGGCTACCGCTTCGTCTATGTGTTGCCGCTGTCGGAAGATCGCCTGCTGATCGAGGACACCCACTACGTCGATCAGCCGCTGGCCGATCACGGGCTGTTGCGTCGCCATGTGCGGGATTACGCGAGTCGCCAGGGCTGGGTTATCCAGGAGGAATTGCGAGAAGAGACCGGAGCCCTGCCGATTACCCTGGCAGGCAACTTCGATGAGTTCTGGCGCGAGATTGGTGACGTTCCGTGCAGTGGGTTGCGCGCCGGACTGTTTCACCCGACCACAGGGTATTCACTGCCGCACGCGGTACGCCTGGCTGATCGCATCGCTGCGCTACCCGCGCTCAGCTCGCCGGTGCTGCTGGGTGTCGTGCGCGAGGAGGCGCAGCGCCAATGGCAGCGTCAGGGTTACTTCCGCTTGCTCAACCGAATGCTGTTTCTGGCTGGGCGGCCGGAACAGCGCTGGCGTGTCATGCAGCGCTTTTACCGGCTGCCGGAAAAGCTCATTGAACGTTTCTACGCTGGACGGCTGACAGCCCTCGACAAGCTGCGCATCGTCACCGGCAAGCCGCCTGTGCCGATGACCGAAGCGTTACGGGCGGCAAGTTTGCGGTCCCCACAACAACTAAGGAATCCCGAATGAGTGAGCCGCAGCGCGCCGTGGTTATCGGTGCGGGTTTTGGTGGGCTGGCGTTGGCCATCCGTCTACAGTCCGCCGGGATCCAGACCACGCTACTGGAAAAGCGCGATAAGCCGGGTGGCCGTGCATACGTATACGAGGATGCCGGCTTCACCTTCGACGCCGGCCCCACCGTCATAACAGACCCCTCGGCACTCGAGGAGCTGTTCGCGCTCTCGGGTCGCGCAATGAGTGACTATGTCGAGCTGCTCCCGGTCGCGCCGTTCTACCGGTTGTGCTGGGAAGACGCCGAGCCATTCGATTACGCCAATGACCAGGATGAACTTGATCGACAGATAGCTGCGAAGAACCTCGCCGACGTGGGTGGCTATCGCCGCTTCCTCGCATACTCGCGTGCGGTGTTCGAGGAAGGATACGTCAAGCTGGGTGCCGTGCCGTTCCTGTCATTCCGCGACATGATTCGTGCCGGTCCTCAGCTCGCCCGGCTGGAAGCCTGGCGCAGCGTGTACGGTATGGTCTCGCGCTTCATCAAGGATGAGCATCTGCGCCAGGCGTTTTCCTTCCATTCGCTGCTGGTAGGCGGGAGCCCCTTTGCGACATCGTCCATCTATGCGCTGATCCACGCGCTGGAGAGGAAGTGGGGGGTGTGGTTTCCCCGCGGCGGGACCGGCGAGCTGGTGCGCGGGATGGTGAAGCTGTTCGAGGATCTTGGCGGAAAGCTGGAGCTGAATGCCGAGGTCGATCGCATCGAGACCGCCGGCGATCGAGTTGAGGCAGTGACCCTGATGGATGGCCGCAGATTTCCGACTGACGCGGTGGCGTCCAATGCTGACGTGGTGCATACGTACGACAGGTTGCTGGGCCATCACGAGCGTGGGCAGAAGCAGGGGCGGGCGTTGCAGCGCAAGCGTTTCAGCATGTCATTGTTCGTCATCTACTTCGGGCTGGACCAGCCGCCCACCGATCTGCCGCACCACACCGTCTGTTTCGGGCCGCGTTACCGCGAGCTGATTGACGAGATATTCAACGGCGACCAGTTGGCCGATGATTTCTCACTCTATCTGCATTCTCCCTGCGTGACCGACCCATCGCTGGCTCCGGAGGGTTGTAGCGCGCATTACGTGCTGGCGCCAGTGCCGCATCTGGGCAACGCCGACATCGACTGGGAGACCGAAGGCCCGCGCTACCGTGACCGTATTCTCGACTATCTTGAAAAGCACTATATCCCCGGCCTGCGGCGACACCTCGTGACCTGTCGACACTTCACCCCCCACGATTTTCGTGATGAGCTCAACGCCCATCTCGGCTCGGCGTTCTCCCTGGAGCCGGTGCTCACTCAAAGTGCCTGGTTCAGGCCGCACAATCGGGACGAACAGCTGCATAACCTGTATCTGGTAGGCGCCGGAACCCATCCCGGCGCAGGCGTACCCGGAGTGGTGGGTTCGGCCAAGGCAACGGCCGGCCTGATGATCGAGGATTTGAGTGCATGAATGCGGTGCTGGCCGAGCAGGCGAGGCAGACCATCGAAGCCGGCTCGAAGAGCTTCGCCCTGGCATCGAGATTGTTCGACGCGCAGACCCGGGCGAGCGCCGTCATGCTCTACGCATGGTGCCGGCATTGCGACGATGTGATCGACGGGCAACAGCTTGGCTTCGGCCAGGTCGGGGCGCCGCAGGCTGGCGAGTCCACCTTGGAGGAACTACGCGTTTCCACCCGGCGGGCTTGCGCTGGCGAGCCGATGCAGCAGCCCGCCTTCGCCGCCCTGGGTGAAGTGGTGAGGATGCATAGGATTCCGCCGCGCTTCCCCATGCAGCACCTGGACGGCTTCGCCATGGATGTCCGCAGCCGGGAGTATCAGACCGAGGCGGACACGCTGGAATATTGCTACCACGTCGCCGGCGTCGTCGGCGTGATGATGAGCATGATCATGGGCGCGCGGGATGACGCGACACTGGATCGTGCCTGTGATCTGGGGCTGGCCTTCCAGCTCACCAACATCGCCAGGGACCTTGTCGAGGATGCGCAGATCGGGCGTTGCTATCTGCCGATGAACTGGCTGCGCGAGGCCGGTGTCGAGCCCGCAGAGCTGGCCGAACCCGCAAACAGGCAATTGCTGTCAGACTGGGCGGCGCGGCTGGTGGACATGGCAGAGCCCTACTACCGTTCGGCGCGTGGCGGGTTGAGCGCATTACCGATGCGCTCGGCGTGGGCGGTGGCGACGGCACGCAGCGTCTATCGTGAGATTGGTATCCAGGTCAGGCAACAGGGCACACATGCCTGGGATGAGCGCATCAGTACCAGTCGGCTGGATAAGCTTCGCCTGCTCTGCCAGGCTTCCGGTATCGCGCTAAGTTCGCGCGCCGAAACTACCGAGCCGCGTCCGCCGGGGTTGTGGACTCGTCCTCGTTGAGCGAAGCGCTCTTGAGTGGCCCCTCATGCAGCTCACGAAGCTGACGGCGCAGCGCGGATACCGGTGGCGCGTAAAGAAACCCGTACGATACACAGCGCTGACGATCATGCACCGCATGGTGCATCAGGTGCGCCTGATAAAGACGTTTGAGGTAGCCGCGACGAGGCACGTAGCGGAAAGGCCAGCGGCGGTGTACCAGCCCGTCATGCGCAACGAAATACAGAAACCCGTAGGCGGTCATGCCGGCACCTACCCACTCCAGCGGGTGCCAGCCGGCAGTGCCAAGCGCAATCAGCGCAATGGCGACGCCAGCGAAGACCACCGCGTACAGGTCATTCTTTTCGAACCAGCCGCTGCGCGGCTCGTGGTGCGAGCGATGCCAGCCCCAGCCCCATCCGTGCATGATGTGCTTGTGCGCGAACCAGGCGAACAGCTCCATTCCGGCCAGCGTGGCGAGGAACACCAGGGCATTGACCGCAATGCTCATTGCTCAGCCTGCTCGAGCGCTGCGCGTAGCGCCTCGGGATCGCTGAACTCTGAGGTACTGGACACTCTGCCGTCCTCGAGCCTCAGCCACAATACCGGCTCGGCACCGGTGCGTTGCGGCGCGAGCTCACCCTTGCGGTCGAGCAGCACGCGGTAATTGGCCGAGCGCATCGATGGCACCAGAACCATCTTCGCAACCAGTCCGGGCACGCGCGATATATCGGCGACATAGACTGCCGAGCGCGCTTCGAGAAACCCGGAGGGAAGATCCTTGATAGCCGAGTCGACCAGCTTCGCGGCGCCGTGGCTGCTGGCGAGCAGCACCAGTCGGGTGTCGTCGGCCAGCGTGTGTTTCTGATCGTGCTGATCCTGAAACTGCAACGGCGAGACGGAGTCGCCCACCCCGATCGCAAACGCTGGCAAACTGCCCGCTGCGCCGGTCAAGGATGCTGTCACCAGAAGATGTTTGAGCTTGAGCATGGTCGACACCGCTGCCTGTTCAAAAAATACAGCTTAGCCGAATCGCGAGCCGCTGTGTCGGCGGTTGTGTGTCGATAGCTTGCTGTTAATGGCCGCCCCGCCTCAGACCTGGCGCTGTATCCAGTCCTCGATCTGCTCAGCCAGAACGTCCAGCGGCAGCGGCCCGAAGCCGAGTACCGCGTCGTGGAAGCCGCGCTGATCGAAGCGGTCTCCGAGTACCGCGCAGGCCTGTTCCCGCAGCTTGAGGATCTCGAGTAGCCCGAGCGTGTACGTAGTCGCCTGGCCAGGCATGACAAGATAGCGATCGACCTCGGTAACGCATTGCGGGCGGCTGGCTGGAAGGTTGGCGTACAGATAGTCGATCCCCTGCTCCCGAGTCCAGCCACGGGCGTGCAAACCGGTATCTACAACCAGCCGACAGGCACGCTTGAGCTCCTGGGTGAGCCGCCCGTATTCACCGTAGTCGTCGGCGTACAGTCCGATTTCATGCGTCACCAGCTCAGCATACAAACCCCAGCCCTCGACGTAGGCATTGTAGTTGGCATAGCGGCGGAAAGTAGGCAGCGTGGTCAGACGATTGGCGATGGCGAATTGCATGTGGTGCCCGGGCACCGCCTCATGAAACGCGAGAGCTTCCATGGTGAAGGTCGGTAGCTGCTCCAGATCGTACAGATTGATGTAGAAGGTTCCAGGCCTGCTGCCATCGGACGCCGGGCCATGATAAAACGCCATCCCGGCAGTCTGCTCCCGGTGTGGCTCGACTGCTCGCACCTGCAACGGGTCCAGTGGCAACACGTGGAAAAGATCGGGCAACCGCTGCTGGACGCGATCGATGACCTGGTGCAGGTCATCGAGATAGGCCTGCCGGCCCTGTGTGGTCTGGGGGTAATAGAAGGACCGGTCTTCGCGCGTGAAGTCGAAGAAGGCTTGCAGATCGCCTTCGAAACCGACTCGCGAAATCAGCTCGCGTATCTCATCCTGGATGCGCGCCACTTCGCTCAGGCCCAGGCGATAGATGCGGTCCGGGTCCAGGTCGGTGCTGGTTTCCCATCTGAGGCATGCGCGGTAATAGCTTTCGCCGTCGGGAAGGGAGCCGGCCCCGCCCTCATCCGGAGCCTCGGCTAGCAGCGTCTGGACGAACTCGGCCAGACGCCGATAGCCCGGCGCCACGTATTCGTGCAGCGCTCGATGGCATTCATCTAGCAGCTCGTCACGTGCTGATTCAGGCACGCCGGAGGCAGCGGTGACTTTGCGGCGGAAGTCGTCGGCGAGCATGCTGCGCTCGGGCTGATGCAGGTCGGTTATGACGCGGTTGCAGTCCTCGATGATCTGTTCAAGCAGAAATCGCGGCAGCACCACGCCGTGATCGCGGCGCACCGAGACGCTCTGTGCGACCTGGTCGCTGGCCTCAGCGAAGGCGCGTAAGCGCGCGAGGTAGTTGGCGGCGTCGCGTTCGTCCTCCAAGCGATGCATATTGATCATGAACGCCGGGAATTCAGCGTGCAGGCCGAATTTCTGATCCAGTGCATAGCGCTGGAAACGGTGTTCGAAGCGCTCGAGTATTTCTTCACAGTCGCGCCGGAACAGATCGTGGTTCATCCGCTGCGCCAGGCTTAGCTCGTCATACGCGAAGGTTTGCAATGCCTGGAGATGGCGTCTGGTCAGGTTGGCGTAGCCGGCTTCGCCGGCGTCGGAGTAGTCATCCAGTTCGTCCTGCCGTTCGCTTCGACCGAACAGCGCAAGCTTTTGCGGGAAGTAACCGATGCGCTCGTTGAATGCTTCTTCGAAGAACAGTTCGATATCCAGTCTCTTTTGACCATCGCTCATGGCAAACGCCCCTTGAGCATGGCTAGCGGGCCTGGCTCGGCACCGGGCGGTCTGGGGACATCCTTTCGCTTGGGGATATTGCTCATGCTCGGCAGGATTTCCTCGATGTAAAGCCGGTATAGCCGTCCTAGCTCTTGCATCGGGTCGTCATGGTCGTCAATGCGGATGTCGCAAAGGGGATACTCTTCCTCGGAGAACACCATGATATTGGCGGAGCGCTCGCCTTTCACGTCGCCGCCTTCGCTTTCACCGGTCTGAATGGCCAGTACCAGCCGTTCGGCGAGATCAAGATGGACCGTGCAGTTCATGGTCGCGACAACCGAGTCGAGCACGTGCGGTCCGGCCAGCCGGTTACCCTGTGTAGCGAATCCGTCCCCTTGCAGATGGCCGGCCCATGGGATGGTGTCGCAGCCGGTCCACACCGCGGTGCGACCCTGCATGTCTACGACACCAACCTGACGATCCTGGCGCTGCGCATCGAGCTTGATCACCTGATCGAGCGCATCGCTGGCGCTGGCACCGTGCTGCATCAGCCGAAGTCCATCGTAGGCCAGGTAAGGATTCAACAGGGCCTGTGAGGCAATCACGCCGACCTTGGGGATGCCATGGCACGCAAGCTTGCCTACCGATTGCACCGCTGTGCTGGCCCCTACACCGATTTGCCCTGTGCGTGCGCAATGTGCCACTACCGAAAAAGTCACGATTACCTCCGCCAGTTGATCCCGCACAGTGGTTGACTGGCGTGGCAACGCTCAGTTCATCGTGACTCGCGCAACGGAAGGAACCCGGGTACGTCTTAGTTCTGACGATTTCCCAGCATTCGAGCCAGCACGTCTTCATCCCTCGGCCGGCTGCGGTGAACGAAGACCATGACGACATGACCGACTATCAGCACCAGCAGTAGCCAGCCGAGCCAGCTATGGAGCAGGTTTCCTGGCGCGGTCATCCAGTCGATGGAGCCGCCTTCGAAGCCGGGCATGAGCGGAATTCCCAGTGGCTCGAATGCGCGGCCCGACCCGTACTGGCGCACCAGGGCGAGCAGGGGCACGATCAGCATCAGTACGTACATTGCCAGGTGGCCGAGTTGTGCCGGAATGTTCAGCGAGGGCGGACGATGTCCGCGGTTATACAGGGACCACAAGGCGCGGATACAGATCAGCGCGATAAGCAGTGTGCCGACAATCTTGTGCGTGCCCCAGAGAAAGCCTTCGACCGTGGTGTCCTCGAACAGCCAGTGAGCCACAGCCGAAGCGAACTGCCACGCCAGCACCAAGGCCATGCTCCAGTGCAGAAATCGACTGATCGTGCCGTACCGCGCCATACTGTCGAGTGGTTGCCACTTGCTGCTCATTATCGCCCCGTTGGATTGATGAAATGTCGTACCACCTGCTACCGCCATGCTCTCGGCGATTATCAGGAATTATCCGCATCGGCATGCGCTGCAGTCTAGCGGTTTCAGCCGGTGAAGTGCCAACGATGGCGAAGCAGCGGACCGTGAATCTGCTGCGTCGCCAGGCTTGTGATTGCCGCCATTTAATGGCGATACGATTGCACTTTTCGGTATTTCTGTTTTCACAGTGGCATGCCTGGCGGAGCGGAGCGACGATCAGGCGCAGTCAGAACATTGCTCCAGGCCGACGAGTTTCTTCTTGTTTCGCTTTTCCGCTAGGTCATGCCGCTTCTGCGGTGCGCCGACGAATGGCCTGATACAAACGGAGGAGCACGTGAAGATCAAACTGGTCTGCTTGATGTTGATGGGACTGCTGAGCGCGGGTTGTGGCGGCGGAGGCGGCGGTGGGGGAGAGCCAGCCCCAGCTCAGGAGGAGCAGACACCCCCGGCAGACGGCTCGCCCACTACCGACACCCCATCCCAACCGCAGAACCCACCGAACCGTCCATCTTCTCCGCGCCCGCAACCGCAACAGCCCGAGCCGGAAGAAGAGGAAGAGGAAGAGGTTCCGGCCACTCCCGGCACTCCGGGGCCGATCCTGAGCCCGTCAGATCCAGAGCCCGCTGAACCGGACTCGCCCGAACAAGAACCCGCAGACCCAGCGCCGACGGACCCGGAAGAGCCTGCGCCCACCGAGCCAGAAGATCCCACTCCGACCGAGCCGGAGGAACCACCGACTGACCCAGAGGATCCGGTGCTCAATTCGAACCCCTATGCTTCTGCGGGTTGCGGTTTCGATCCGATGGTGGAGGGGGAGCACACCCTTCGCATCAATGGTACCGACAGGATTTTCACAGTGGACCTCCCGGCCGACTACGACCAGAACCGAGCCTATGCAATGGTGTTCGGCTTCCATGGACGGGGTCGCGACGGCCAATTCCAGAACACCAATTACGGCAACCTGGCGTCGACCATGGGTGACGATGCGGTTCTGGTCTATCCGGAGGGCTTGTACATGGACAACCAGGGCGCGGTGGGCGACAAGCATGGTGGGAGTGGTACCACGTGGGAAATCGAAGGTTCTACGGACCTCGAGTTTTTCGACGCCATGTTGCAACAACTCAAATCGGAAACGTGCATAGACGAACAACGTGTCTACACCGTCGGCTTCAGCATGGGCGGTTACTTCTCTGCGCGATTGGCATGTGAGCGAGGAATGGACGTGCGCGCTTTTGCTGCCGCCGGTGCCGGTGCGCCGGCCATAGACCCGGCCATGTGCGAAAACATGTCGGCCGCATGGCTCGCGCATGATCCGGAGGACACCGCCATCGACTATGAGGACGCGGGGCTGGCTCTGCGCGACTATTGGCTCGATGTGAACATGTGTGGTCCGGAGACCCGTCCGATCGCGTCGGAAGGCGATTGCGTCGAGTACACCAATTGCGCGGTGGATTATCCGGTCCAGTGGTGTACCTACAGCCAGGGCAGCAATCACCATCAATGGCCGAACTTCGCACCTCGGGAAGTGTGGGACTTCTTCCTATCGCTGGAGTGAACACAACACCGTCGAGAAGAGCGCCGCTGCCTGGCGGCGCTTACATGGTTTCCGTCAGAGGCTTTGGCGGAGCGTCCAAGGGCAGTGCCACGGTTGTACGGCCTGCCCGCCGCTAACAGAGAGAGGTCCATATGAATCTCAATCGTGAAGCGCTGGGACAAATCTTCCCCGTGTTTATCTGCCTGCTAGCCGTCACCGTCTGGCTACCGCTCTTCGTATTGCTGCGCGCGGTCCTCTGCGTCGTCACGCCTGCACGTGAGCGAAGCTGTACGTTCTAGGTCGGATGCTCGAGCGCCGGTATCGAAACCAGGCGGATAGATGGGCCAGCACGGCGAAGGCTGGGTTTCGCGAAGCACGCTTCGCGCCGCCGGAACGACGAGCATCTGCGATGCGAGGCTGGGATAGTCCGATGAGGACCGGCATGACCGAAGGGAATGGTGGGCCCAGTAGGACTTGAACCTACGACCAAGCGATTATGAGTCGCCTGCTCTGACCAACTGAGCTATGGGCCCACTACAGGTACAACGCCGCGCATTATACGGACTGCTGCCAGAGGTGACCATAGCGGTTTGGCTTGGCACAGGGATAAAAAAACCCGGCCGGAGCCGGGTTTGTGTAACGCGAATTACTCGTCGAGGAAGCTACGCAGGTGATCGCTGCGCGTCGGATGACGCAGCTTGCGCAACGCCTTGGCTTCAATCTGACGAATCCGCTCACGGGTTACATCGAATTGCTTGCCGACCTCTTCCAGCGTGTGGTCGGTATTCATGTCGATACCGAAGCGCATGCGCAGAACCTTCGCCTCGCGGGCGGTCAGCCCGGAGAGGACTTCACGAGTGGCTTCCTTGAGGCTTTCCACGGTAGCCGAATCGATTGGCGATTCCATGGTCGAGTCCTCGATGAAGTCGCCCAGGTGCGAGTCTTCGTCATCACCGATCGGCGTCTCCATGGAGATCGGCTCTTTGGCGATCTTCAATACCTTACGGATCTTGTCCTCAGGCATCTCCATGCGCTCGCCCAGCTCTTCCGGGGTCGGTTCCCGGCCCATCTCCTGCAGCATCTGCCGGGAGATACGGTTGAGCTTGTTGATCGTCTCGATCATGTGCACCGGAATACGAATGGTGCGGGCCTGGTCGGCGATCGAACGGGTGATGGCCTGACGGATCCACCAGGTCGCGTAGGTCGAGAACTTGTAACCACGACGGTATTCGAACTTGTCCACCGCCTTCATCAGGCCGATGTTGCCTTCCTGAATCAGGTCGAGGAATTGCAGGCCGCGGTTGGTGTATTTCTTGGCGATCGAAATAACCAGGCGCAGGTTGGCTTCGACCATTTCCTTCTTGGCGCGGCGTGCTCGTGCCTCGCCGATCGACATCCGGCGGTTGATGTCCTTGACCTCGGAGATGGTCAGGTCGAAATCGGACTCCATCGCTGCGAGTTTCTTCTGCGCACGAATGATCTCCGGCTTGATCGCCTCGAGGCCTTCGGCGTAGCGCGGGCCATCAGCCAGCAGACTATCTACCCAACCTTCGTTGACTTCGTTGCCAGGGAAGCTGCGCAGGAAGTCGGCGCGGGGCATCCGCGCATCACGCACGCATAGCTGCATGATTGCGCGTTCCTGGGCACGAATGGCGTCTTGCGAGCCGCGAACCCGTACGACCAGTGCTTCGTACTGCTTGGGAATCAGCTTGATCGGCATGAACAGCAGAGCCAGCGCATCCAGTTCCGCCGTGGCCTGCGGGCTGCCGCGGCCATGCTTCTTCAGGGCCTTCTTGGCCTTGTTCAGCTGGTCTTCGATGGCGCCGAAACGCTGACGAGCGACTTCCGGGTCCGGACCACCGTCACCTTCTTCTTCGGTGGAGTCGTCGTCGCTTTCTTCCTCGTCATCATCGGCCTTGTTTTCGGGCTTGGCCTTGACGGGCTGAGCCGCAGCAACCTCGGCGTTCTCAGGCGCAGACATGCCATCGTCGTCAGGATCGATGTAGCCACTGAAGACGTCGGACAGGCGACCGCCTTCGTCGACGACCCGATGGTAATCGGCCAGGATGCTGTCGACGGTGCCGGGGAACATGGAGATGGCCGACATGACTTCGCGGATGCCTTCCTCGATGCGTTTGGCGATCTCGATCTCGCCTTCGCGGGTCAGCAGCTCGACGGTACCCATTTCGCGCATGTACATGCGCACCGGGTCGGTGGTGCGGCCGATATCACTTTCGACCGCGGCCAGTGCCGCCGCAGCCTCTTCGGCCGCAGCTTCGTCAGCGTCGTTGTCAGCCAGCAACAGGGCATCGGCATCGGGCGCGGTTTCGAAAACCGTGATCCCCATGTCGTTGATCATGCGGATGATGTCTTCAACCTGCTCCGGATCCGATATATCCTCCGGCAGATGGTCGTTGACCTCCGCATAGGTCAAGAAGCCCTGCTCGCGACCGCGAGCGATTAGCTCCTTGAGACGGGATTGCTGTTGCGCTTTTCCGGACATAACAACCCTTGTGGATGCCTTGTGTGCAAAAAAATAAGCTGCGGATTATACCCTGATCAGGGTCTCCAGCGCCAGTTGGCGCAAGCTCAACGGTCGGCCGTCGATGCCGTCCGATTGGCGAGTAAGGTCCGCAGCTGCTGTTTTTCCTCGGTGGTGAGCGGCACGCTGGCCGATTTGTCGAGGAGTCTCTGGATGTGGCGGTCGGTTTGTCCCGCCTTCAATCTATTTATAGTGTCAAAAAACTGTTGTTCAAGGTTGGCGCTCGGAATATTCAACAACCATTCCTTTTCGGCGAGCCGAGAAAGCTGTTCGCCGAGTGCCGTACCGTGCCAGCGCGCCAGTAATTGTATTGTCGACAGTCCCGGGTTTTTCTGAAGGGCGCCGATCAGCGCGATCAGCAGTCGCGCCTCGTCTCTATCCTCGTCGGCGAACTCCTGGGCTTCGCTGACCACCCCCGCAAGATGGGGATGGTGCAGCAGGGTTCTCGCCGCCCCAAGCAGCGGGTCCTCGACATTGCTGCGTTCAACTGACGAACGGCGCGGAGCGCTGCGCGTCCAGCGCTCGCGTTTCGCGGCGGCAGGCTCGTAGCGCGGCGCTTCGGTCGTGCTGTCATCGGTCGAATAGTAATGCTCGGCCTCAGCAGGGGGCGGCGGACTCGCTGGCAGCTCGTCGAGGCGCATGCCTGTCCGATTTTCCAACGCCTGGCGCAGCAGTCGGCGCAACAGGCTGCCCGGGACCTGCTCGATCAGCGGAAGCGCCAGGGTCGCCAGGTGTGCTTTGCCTTCCAGGCTTTCGATGTTGGCTTCTTTTTCGAGGTGCCGGAACAGATATTCGGTCAGCGCGACGGACTTCTGTACCAGGCGCGCGCGGAAAGCATCCTGCCCTTCGCTGCGTACCAGCGTATCCGGGTCCTGCCCTTCGGGCAGAAACAGGAAGCGCACATGGCGGCCGTCTTCCATGGCAGGCAGGCACGCCTGCAAGGCCCGCCAGGCGGCCTGCCTGCCGGCATTATCGCCGTCGAAACAGAACACCACGTTGTGTACAACCCGGAACAGGCGGCGCAAATGGTCTTCGCTGGTAGCAGTGCCGAGCGTCGCCACCGCGTTGGTAATCCCGTGTTGGGCGAGGGCGATGACATCCATGTAGCCTTCAACGACCAGGATGTCTTCAAGCTGACGGTTGCTCCGTCTCGCCTCGAACAAGCCGTAAAGCTCGCGGCCTTTATGAAACACCGGGGTTTCCGGAGAGTTCAGGTACTTGGGCTTTTCGTCACCCAGGACGCGCCCACCGAAGCCAATGACGCGCCCCCGCGCATCGCGGATGGGAAACATGATGCGATCCCGGAAGCGGTCGTAACGCTTGCCGGTCTCGGGGTTCTCCACTACCAGCCCCGCATCGAGCAGTGCTTTCTGCTCGGTGTTGTCATGGGCCAGATGCGACATCAGATTGTCCCAGCCGGGCGGGGCGAAACCGACGTCATACAGCTTGGCGATCTGGCCTGTCAGCCCGCGTTGCTTCAGATAGCCTACGGCGCGCTGTCGTTGCCCATGATGGCGCAGCTGCTGGCGATAGTAAGCAGCTGCTTGTTCCAGCAGCGCATACAGGGGGCTGTCCTGGCGCGGGGTGGATTGGCCCTTGCGGTCGGTGCGCTCTTCACGCGGGACATCGACGCCCTGGTTGCGAGCGAGTTCTTCGACCGCCTGGGGGAAATCCAGGCGTTCGAAGTCCATGATGAAACTGATCGCGTTGCCGCCGGCGCCGCAGCCGAAGCAGTAGTAGAACTGCTTGTCCGGACTGACGCTGAATGAGGGCGATTTTTCGTTATGGAACGGGCACAGTGCGGAGAAGTTCTTGCCGGTCTTCTTCAGCTTCAGTCTTGAGCCGACGACCTCGACGATGTCCGAGCGGCCGAGCAGATCATCGATAAAGCCCTGTGGAATCAGCCCAGCCATGCCTGTTGCCCTGAAAAAGCTAAAGAGACGCCGGTCCGCTGGCGTCGAGCGATTGGATCGGACACTATCTCACGGCAACGCAAAAAACCAGCCGTATCCATATTCAGGATGGCCGGAGAAGTGCGTTCAGCAATATTGCCTGCTCTGTATCGGGGGGGGGTGCGGGACCCACGCCAATTCAGCGGGCCTGTGTCAGGCCCGGCAGACAGCTGTAACTCAGTACAGACGCTCGCGGCGGCGGTTTTCGCGCTGCAGCTTCTTGGCGTGACGCTTGACGGCAGCAGCTGCCTTGCGCTTGCGCTCGGTAGTCGGCTTCTCGTAAAACTCGCGGCGGCGGACTTCGGCGAGTACACCGGCTTTCTCGCAGGAGCGCTTGAAGCGGCGCAGTGCGACGTCGAAGGGTTCGTTCTCTTTTACTTTGACGGCAGGCATTTCGTACCTTTCTCAAATCTGTGAGTCATGGCTACCGGCCTAGCCAGTAGCAAGTGCATTTCAGGGGAGCGGATGTTACCGCCTAAATTCGAGAAATGCAAAGTCTTCATGGTTAAAAACTAGCCGCAGGCGGCCGGGCTGATTATCATGCGCGGCATGTTACCTGAAGATGACGGCCAGACAGGCAGACAATGCGCATTCTCGGAATAGAAACATCCTGCGATGAGACAGGCGTAGCGCTGTACGACAGCGAGCGCGGCCTGCTGGCGGACGCGTTGTTCAGCCAGATCGACCTGCATCGCATCTATGGCGGCGTGGTTCCCGAGCTGGCGTCGCGCGATCACGTTAAGCGCCTGGTTCCGTTGATGCGCGAGGTCTTCACGCGCGCTGGCGTGGCTGAAGGTGACGTGGACGGCGTAGCGTACACGGCCGGCCCCGGGCTGGTTGGAGCGCTGCTGGTAGGCGCCGCTTGCGCCAAGGCGCTGGCTTTTGCCTGGGGCGTCCCTGCACTGGGCGTCCATCATATGGAAGGCCACCTGCTTGCGCCCATGCTGGAAGAGAATCCGCCGGAGTTTCCGTTCGTCGCCTTGCTGGTATCTGGTGGCCATACCCAGCTGGTTCGGGTGGATGGGATCGGCCGTTATCAGCTGCTTGGCGAGTCGCTGGACGACGCTGCCGGTGAAGCCTTCGACAAAACAGCCAAACTGATGGGGCTGCCGTATCCGGGCGGGCCGGAGATCGCCCGCTTGGCTCAAACGGGCGAGCCGGGGCGCTTCGTCTTCCCGCGTCCGATGACGGACCGCCCGGGTCTCGATTTCAGTTTCAGCGGCTTGAAAACCTCGGTGCTGAACGCCTGGCAACAGGCTGGAGGGAGCGATGTCGATTCACAGACCCGTTGTGATATCGCCCTGGGCTTCGAACATGCTGTGGTTGAAACCCTGACTATCAAATGCCGCCGCGCACTCAAGTCCACCGGACTCAAGAGGCTGGTGATCGCTGGGGGCGTCAGCGCCAACCGGCGTCTGCGTGAGTCGCTGGGGCGGATGGCGCATGGTTTGAACGGAGAGCTGTTTTATGCGCGACCCGAGTTCTGTACCGACAACGGCGCGATGATCGCTTACGCTGGCTGTCAGCGACTGCAGGCAGGGCAGCGCGACAGCGCCGGGATCGAGGCCCGGGCTCGATGGCCGATGGAGCAGCTACCGGCGATAGACCAGGCCGACAGCTAGCGGCGGAAGTCGTTTTCGGTACCGCTGAGCAGGCGGCCGATGTTCAGACGGTGCCGTAGCAGGATCAGCGACACCATAAGCAGGATGGGTAGCAGCAGTTGCGGGTGTCGCCAGGCGAACCAGGGCAGAAGCCCGGCACAGGCGGCCAACGACGCCAGTGACGCGATACGTTTGATCAGAAACACGGCCAGCCAGAGCACTGCTGCGATCAGCGTAGCCGGCCAGGACAGCAGCATCAGCGCGCCGCCGGCCGTAGCCACGCCCTTGCCGCCACGAAACTGATGGAATATCGGCAGGATGTGTCCGATGATTGCCGCCAATGCGACCCAGCCTTGCTGGGGTGGTGACAATCCGACCCGCGCTGCAATCCACACCGCCGCGGCGCCCTTGCTCCAGTCGCCGACCAGTGTGGCCAGCGCCAGCTGCCGGTGTCCCAGGCGCAGCATGTTGCTTGCGCCGGGATTGCCGGAGCCGCTGTAGCGAGGGTCTGGTAGCCTCCCAAGCCTGCTCAGGAGCACGGCGAACGACACCGAGCCAAGCAGGTAGGCAATACACAAGAGAATGACGAACTTCGCAGGCATCGTCGTCGCGCCGTGGCAAAAACCAGATTGTAGACGAACAGTGGGGGACGAGTGGATCAGGTATTCATTAACGGGTTGTCTGTCGATGCTGTCATAGGCGTCTACGACTGGGAGCGGATCGCTCCGCAGCGCCTGATCATCGATCTCGACATGGGCTGGGATATGGCCCGCGCTGCAGCAGAGGACGATATCACTGCGACGCTCGATTATGCTGCGATCAGCCAGAGAATCGCCGGATTCGCAGCGGCCAGTTCGTGCGCCCTGGTTGAAACCTTCGCGGACAGACTCGCCAGCGCGATCATTTGCGAGTTCGGTGTGCCCTGGCTGCGCTTGCGTGTGACCAAGCCCGGCGCTGTGCCGGAAGCGCTCGGAGGCGTCGGAGTACTGATCGAGCGTGGCGCCAGGCTGTCGTGACTGCCATCTATCTCGGGCTGGGCAGCAACGTCGACCGGGAACACTTCCTGCGCCGTGGGCTGGATGCGCTCGAGCAGCTACTCGGGCCGTTGCAGTGTTCACCGGTTTTCGAAAGCGATGCGGTCGGTGTGCTCGGGCAGCGCTTTTTCAACATGGTGGTCGGGGCGCAGACGCACCTGAGCCTGGCTGACCTGAATGCGGGGCTCAAGGCTATCGAAGCGGCTTGCGGACGGCGAGAAAGCCGAACCGCAGGCCGTATTACGTTGGACATCGACGTGCTGGTATACGGTGAACTGACCGGGAGGCATGACGGCATAGAGCTTCCACGTCCTGAGCTACGACGCAACGCCTTTGTGCTCTGGCCCTTGGCGTTGCTGGCGCCACAGCTGACGCTGGCGGGAGAGCCGAGCAATATCGCCGGGGTTTGGAGCGCGTGGCAGGGTAATCAGATGCTCTGGCCGGTAGAGTTTGCCTGGCGCGAGCAGTCTCTGACTCCTTTGCCTTTAATCGAAACGTACCGGCCTCGTGACGTTTCCGGCCGTTGAGCGCCTAATGCTGCGTCTGCTGCTCCGCCTGGTACGCTTCCAGTGCTTTCACGCGCTCTTGCTGCAAGGCTTGTCCGAGCTCGCCTCCGCCCAGCCCGCGGGCCAGTAGCGCCTCCACGCCAACTTCCCGTACTGCCATGGCGGCCTCGCTCAGATAGGGTGTCTCCCGGAGCGCCTGCCCCGCGCCTGCGCTGCGTTGGAACGCCTCGCACGCGTCGAGAAACTGCTCGAAGCGTTCCGGTCGGCGATAGATGTCGAAGGCCTTGAACATATCCATCAGCGCCTCGGCCGACAGTTCGCATGCCTTCTGATAACACAGTTGGAACCTGCCGGTGAGCACGGCAAGCTCCTGACAATCGCGAGGTACCTTGAAGCGACGATTTGCCGACTGGATCGCGCTGAGTTCGTCGCGTGGGCATTCGCTTATCCGAGTTGACTCCGCCAGGCTTTCGACAAGGCAGGCCCAGCGTGGCGGCAGCGGAAGCCGCATCTTTCCGGTCTGATGTAGCGTTGGCAGGAGATGCTCTGGAAGCTGCTCGACCCCGAGCTCCGGCAGCAGATGCTCCAGAGCCCGGCAGTCGCGAAGCGTGGCGATGAAGACGTCAGGCCGGGCTTCCATCAGCGCTCGGCTGATCTCTTTCCAGCTTCGCTCAGGGGTCAGTGCTTCCAGCTCGCCGGAGATGGCGAGTTCGCGCATCAGTTGCAACGTCTCATCGGCAATCCGGAAACCCAGGTCGGCGTAACGCGCGGCAAATCGCGCCACCCGCAATACGCGCAACGGATCCTCACCGAAGGCGGGTGAAACGTGGCGCAGCAGTCGTTGCTGCAGGTCAGCCCGGCCGCCGTAGGGGTCGACGATGCTGCCGTCATCGTCCATCGCCATGGCGTTGATGGTCAGATCGCGACGCACCAGGTCCTGCTCCAGCGTCACGTCCGGACTCGTGTGAAACACGAAGCCGCCGTAGCCCCGACCGCTCTTGCGCTCGGTCCGGGCGAGGGCGTACTCCTCGCCGGTGCGGGGTTCAAGAAACACCGGGAAATCCTGTCCGACGGGTCGGAAGCCCGCTGCGATCATATCCTCAGGCGTTGCGCCGACCACAACCCAGTCGCGCTCGGTAACGGGCAGGTCCAGCAGTTGGTCGCGCACCGCCCCGCCAACCAGGAAGCGTTTGAATGAATAGTTCATGCGGCGACTGTAAGCGATTTGGCTGAAGCAGGCCAGGGAGCACCCGGGCCCGCGACTGGAGCTGATCAGATCGGCGGGATGTTCAGATCGAAGCGCGGGAGACGGCCCTCGACCGGGCGCGGAGGGACATGTACCTCGTCGACGACGCGCTCGCCTTCGACGCTTTCGAGATGAATGTCGAAGCCCCAGAGACGGTGCAGATGCTTCATCATCTCGCTGGTCGACTCGCCCAGCGGCTTGCCTTCATGCCGCTGATGCCGGAGCGTCAGCGAGCGGTCACCGCGCCGGTCCACCTCCCATACCTGAATGTTCGGCTCCCGGTTGCCCAGGTTGTACTGGGCGGCCAGATGCTGGCGGACGGCTCGATAGCCCTCATCGTCATGGATGGCGGCGATTTCCAGATGGTCACGCTGGTCATCGTCGACCACCGCGAACAGTTTCAGATCCCGGATCACCTTGGGCGAGAGAAACTGCAGGATGAAGCTTTCGTCCTTGAAGGTGCGCATGGCAAATTTGATGCTCTCAAGCCAGTCGCTGCCGGCAATGTCGGGAAACCAGCGGCGATCTTCTTCGGTAGGGTGTTCACAGATTCGGCGAATGTCCTGCATCATCGCGAAACCCAGCGCGTAGGGATTGATGCCGTTGTACCAGCGGCTGTCGAAGGGTGGCTGGTAGATCACACTGGTGTGCGACTGGAGGAACTCCATCATGAAGCCCTCG